>JALOPD010000407.1 GCA_025454075.1 Desulfobacterales bacterium
GCGCCTGGCGCCGACAATGGCCCTTGCGGCTATCGCACCGAGCACGACGGCGCCGCCGAGCAAGGCGAGCGGGGCAGGGGTCTCGCCGACGACGAGGAAGACCCAGACGGGGTTGAGAACGGGCTCCAGGATCAGAATGAGATTGGTCTCGAGCGCCGGGACGTGCCGGGAGGCGACCGAATAGAGAGCCGCCGCCAGGCTGGTCTGGACGATGCCCAGGTAGGCGATGATCGCGGCGTCCGCCAGGCTCCAGGTCTCCTGAAGCACCCACGGCAGGCCGATCAACCCGGCCAGGCAGCTGCCGATGAGAAAGATCTGGGCCGGGTGGCGGTCCTTCAGCCTCCGGGCGCTCACGATCATGAGCGCCAGGGCCACGCCCCCTGAAATGGCCGCCAGGTTTCCGTAAAACCCCTCGAATGTCAGCTGGTCGCCGAAAAAAAGCAGCATCCCCGCAAAGATCACGGTCATCGTTATCCAGTCGATCCGCTGCGGCCGCTCGCGCAGGAACCACATCCCGAAGATCACGACATAGACCGGTGCCGTGTATTGAAGAAAAATGGCGTTGGCGGCGGTGGTAAGCTGGGTGGACAGAATGAAGAGAAACTGGGCCCCCATGTAGCCGGCGGCGCCGCTTGCCAGGAACGGCGTGATCCGCAGCGGAACGGGACGCAGCCAGATCAGGAAGACCACGCTGGCGACGATGCCGCGGGCGCCGAAGATCGAAAGCGGGTGCCAGTGCAGCAGCTTGATGAAAAGGCCGCCGGTGCTCCAGAGCAGCGCGGTGAGCAGCAGAAGAGCGATGGCTCGGCGGCGGTCAACGGTCATGCAAATGCTGGTATCAGAGTTCGGATGAAGTTTGAACAAAAATCAATCGGCTCGCACCGGCCCGATTCACATTCTGCCGCGAAGACGAGCTCTTTCTTGACAAGAAACAAGTTTCGTTGCTATTTTGACTGCTGTTGTAAAGATGAGTAGCAAACGGCGAACCATCCAATTTCATTTGGGAATAGGAGATCAAAATGGATTCCATGACCATGAGGCAAACCCAGGTTCAGGTAAGGGTTAACGCGTTCGTTCGAAGCGTCTACAACTGGATGGCGGTGGGGTTGGCGATCACCGGGTTCATCGCATACGCGGTCGCGAATATGCCGGCGGTCCGGAACCTCGTCTTCGGCTCCGGTGTGGTCTTCTTCGGGTTGATCATCGCGCAGCTGGCGCTGGTGTTCATGATCAGCTCTCGCATCACCCGCATGCAGGCGGGAACGGCGACCGCCCTGTTCATAGTCTACTCGGCCCTGAACGGAGCAACGCTGTCCTCCATATTTCTGGCGTACGCTCAATCCACGATCACCAGCACGTTTTTCGTCTGCTCGGCGACCTTCGTGGCGTGCAGCATCTACGGCTGGACCACGCGGCGCGACCTGACCTCCATGGGAGGCTTCCTGACCATGGGGCTGATCGGCATCGTCATCGCGTCGCTTGTCAATCTGTTCTTTCAGAGCAGTGCGGTCAGCACCATCGTGAGCTACGTCGGAGTGCTGGTTTTCGTGGGCCTTACGGCCTATGACACCCAGGAAATCAAAAACATGGCCATGGCCCAGCCGGATGACATCGATGCCGGAGCGGTGCGCAAGGGCGCGATCCTGGGAGCGTTGAAGCTTTATCTCGACTTCATCAACCTCTTTCTGATGCTCCTGAGGATCTTCGGCGGCAGCCGGAGGTAGGTAAGCGATCGGTACGAACGAAGCTGACTCGACCAAGATCAAGCCCGGGAGCGCCTGCCATAGACAGGCATCCCGGGCTTGTTCATTTATAGTACCCAACGAAATAAGCTCGGGCAAGAAACGGATTTCAGGGCTTTTCCGCGGACAGTTATGAGACCATTGATATGAGCCGCGCGTTTGTCAAAGAACCAGACGGCGACCAGGTCGGCAGCGAGTTGCCCGACCGGGTGCAGAGCCCGCATGTCAACTACGTGACTCCGGCCGGGTTGCGCCAGCTGCAGAAGCGTTTCGACGAAATCCTGGCCCGCAGGAAGGGCTTCAGCGGCGCCGCCTCCGCGGAGGGCAGGAAACAGGTGATGCTCGTCGACCGCGATCTGCGCTACTACGAGGAGCGCATCCGTCGTGCGGTTCCGGTCGATCCGGCCGGCCAGCCCAAGGACGAGGTGCATTTCGGCGCGGTGGTCGAGGTGGAAACCCCTGAGGGCCGGCGCATGACGTTTGCCATCGTCGGGGAGGACGAGGCGGACGCCGCCCAGGGCAAGATCAGCTGGGTTTCGCCCCTGGCGCAGGCCCTGGACGAGGGTCGGGTGGGCGACGCGGTGGCGTGGAAACGGCCGGCGGGCGATCTCGAACTCACCATCGTCGCCATCCGTTATCCCGCTTAGAATTCGCCCGGGTCATGCCGCCGCTTCCGGGGCGAGGCAAGCGGCGTTTCGGAAATTCTCCCCGGCATCTCTTTTCCAAGCAGTTGGAGCCCAGCCATCGCTTTGCCGGCGGCGGTGCTGAAATAGGCGGGGTCGGGGACGAAGCCGACGCGGCCGATGTCGAGCCGGTCGGCATCCCAGCAGGCGCCGACCGTCGGATCGGTGGAGATGAGGCCCGCGGTGTGGTCGAAAATGGCCCCCTTGAGCAGATCGAGCCGGCCTGGGTCGAGGGCGAAGACCGAGGGCACGATGCGGTCGAGCATATCCGCATTCCGTGTTCTCTCTATCCGGTACAATCCCTGTGACGGCAGAACTAACGGTTGAGCAGCATATAAGTGACTTGGGCCAGGGCGACCTGCCGGCCGGTCGTGTCGAACAGGTCGACGGCCACCGGGCAGAGAGTGCGGCCGAACTTGATCACCCGCGCTTTGGCGATCACGTCGGTCAGGCAGGCCGCGAGGAAGCGGATGTTCATGTCGGTGGTGGTCAGGCGCGTGTCCGGGCCGGTACGGGTCAGGATCGCGAAGCAGGCCGTGCTGTCGGCGACGGTCATCAAAAGGCCGCCGTGGAACGACTCGAACACGCCGTCGTAGTTCCGGCTGCGCGGCACCCGGGATTCGCAGGTGCCGTCTCCGAAGCGCACGATCTCGATCCCGAGCGTGGCCACGATGGGGATGCGGTTGATCCTGGCCAGCAACGCGCCTTGCAGTTCCTGGTTTCCGGGCTTCATCTATCGTTCCGTGTGCAAAGCTATCGTAGCACGCTGCGCGCGACGATGGTCTTTTCGACCTCCTTGGTGCCCTCGTAGATCTCGAGGATCTTGGCGTCGCGGTAGAGGCGCTGGACCTTGTATTCG
>JALOPD010000408.1 GCA_025454075.1 Desulfobacterales bacterium
GGCGGTGCGGATGACGGCGAAGCCTCCGCCGCCGAGGTTTCCGGCGACCGGATGGGTGACGGCCATGGTGTAGCCCACGCAGACCGCGGCATCTATGGCATTGCCGCCGGCCTTCAGCACCTGCATGCCGGCCTCGGTCGCGAACCGGCTGGTGGCGACCACGGCGCCGTCCACTCTCTTTTCAGGACGAAAGGATGCCGCCTGGAGGCTGGCAGCCGCTGTGACCAGCGCCAGGCCTGCGACCAGACCACTGAGAGAAAGGATAAATTTCCGGGGGCGGATCTTCATGCTGACCTCCTTTGGCTGGGGTTCGGGGCGGGAACAAGGCCGGAAAACATTTCATGTCTATCACCGAAGCGCACGGGATGTCAAAGCGGCCGGATTGACATCCGGGCGGCGATCATTAACTTGATTCGCAATCGATTTAGCCGGTTATGGTGGCGCGATGGGGTCGATTCTGCTCGAAGGCGGCAATGAGTTTCACGCGGGGATGGCAGCCGTCGATCGACGCGCCATGGCGATCGCCGGAGGCCGCCGGGCTCCGATCCGCATCATACCTGCCGCCGCCGCCCCGGACGACAACGACCGGCGCGCCGGTGCGAACGGCGTCGACTGGTTCCGTGGCCTCGGCGCCCTGGACGTGCGGTCGCTTCCCGTGACCGATCGCATCTCGGCCGATCAGCTGAGGCTGGTCCGGGAACTGGAAGACGCCCGGTTCATCTTCCTGCTGGGAGGCTTCACCCGCTACCTGGCGGAGACCCTGGCAGGCAGCCGCGCCTGGGAATCCATGCGGTCCGCCTTTCGCGCCGGCGCCGTGATCGGCGGCAGCAGCGCCGGCGCCATGGTGCTGTGCCAGCATTTTTTCGACCAGGCTTCCCAGCGGGTGCTGCCCGGGCTTAACCTGCTTCCGGGTTGCTGCGTGCTGCCGCACCACGACACGTTCGGAGCGCAATGGGCGCCGGAACTCGGACGGCTGCTGCCGGGCGTCTCCCTGCTGGGGATCGACGAGGAAACCGGCCTGCTGAACGACGGCCCGGCCGGCGAATGGACCGTGTACGGCAAGGGCGCCGTCACTGTCTACGGACCCAGGGGCCGGGTGTGTGTTCGCGATGGGAAGCGGTTTGCGCTGCCGAAGGCGGCCGGTGACCTTCGTTGAAGATGATTATTCCGGAACGAATCCGGATGAGCCTTTTTCTGATCCTTTTAGAAGGTGTCACACTCACGCAGGGTGTTGCAAATGTCCGCGAAGGGCGCGATCGTTCTCATGGGCTCCGGCGAGCTCACCGCCACCATGGTGGAAACCCACAAGAGCCTGCTGTCGGGGCTGGGCCCGGGCGCGCGCGCCGTTTTCCTGGACACTCCGGCCGGCTTCCAGCTCAACGTCGACCAGATCTCCGCCAGGGCGGTCGAGTATTTCCGCACCAAAATCGGCCATTCCATGACGGTGGCCTCCTTCAAATCCGAATCCCTCCTCGGCTCGGCCGAATCCGAAAAAGCCTTTCTGGCCCTGCGCCAGGCGGATTTCATCCTGGTCGGCCCCGGCAGTCCCACCTACGCCGTGCGCCAGTGGGCGGGCTCGCCGATCCCGGACATCCTCGCCCGGCGCATCGAGGAGGGCGCCTGCCTGGTGGCCGCCAGCGCCGCCGCCTTGACGGTCGGCGCCTCCACGCTTCCGGTCTACGAAATATACAAGGTCGGCGAACCGCTGCACTGGACCCCGGGGGTGAACCTGCTGGGGCGCTTCGGCCTGGACCTCGTGGTGGTGCCGCATTGGAACAACGCCGAGGGCGGAAGCCATGACACCCGCTTCTGCTTCATGGGGGAGCCGCGCTTCCGGGCCTTGGAGACCCTGTTGCCGCAGGATGCGGCCATCCTGGGGCTGGACGAACACACGGCCTGCATCATCGACCTGTCTCGGGAGGAAGCCCGCATCCAGGGGGTCGGCGGCGTGACGTTGCGCCGCGGAGGCTCCGAGTTGGCCCTGAAGAAAGGCGCCGTCGTGTCCCTTGACGTGCTCAAGGACGGCTGGCGGACCGGACCGTCGAAACCGGACCCGGCGCCCGCCGAAGCGCCCTTTCGTCCTTCCGGGAACCTTCGGCCGGACCCGTTCTGGGACGCCGTGCATGCGCTCGACGTGCGTTTCCGCGCCGCCCAGGAAGCCCGCGACCCCGAGGGCATGTCCGCGGCGATACTCGAGCTCGAACGCATCATCTGGGCTGCCGCGCGCAGCGCGGAAAACGACGAGTCCATCCCCCCGGCCCGCGAGCGGCTGCGGGAGTGGGCGGCGCTGCTGGGGTCGTCGCTTGCGGCGAGCCCCCGCGGCGCCGATGAGTGCCTCGGCCCGCTGGTGGACGAGCTGCTGGTGCTGCGCGACGACCTGCGCCGCAGGAAGCGCTGGCAGGAAGCGGATGCGCTGCGCGACTGCCTGCAGCGCGCGCGGGTCGTCGTCGAGGACACCGCCGCCGGCGCCCGCTGGAGGATCGGGTGAGGAACCGCGGCATGCACTTCGGCGAGACCCCCGGAACCTGCTCCGCCGGTGTCTTTGCGGTGGAAACCTTCGAGAGCCTGGCCGGCGGCCCGGGGGCCGCGGATGCCGGGTGCGTGCCCCCGGCCCCCTTTGTCCAACCGGGCTGGATGCGCGCCTGGCAGGAAACGTTCGCGCCGCAGGCGTCGCTGTGGATCCGCTCTTTCCGCCTGGACGGAAAGCGGGTCGGCATCGCGGCGCTGCGCCAGGAAGGCTCGATTGCCCGGCTCGTCGGCGACGCCGATGTCTGCGACCATCTCGATCTCGTCTGCGCGGCGGGCGACAGCCGGGCATTCTGCAGCGCTCTGCTGGACGGCTTGAAGGCGAACCGGATCGAACGCCTGGAGCTGAGCCCGCTGAGGCCCGATTCGGTGGTCATGACGGCCCTGGTCCCGGCCGCCCGCGCAAGGGGCTGGTCGGTCTCCGTCGCCGAGGAAGACGTTCTCTTCGAAATGCGCCTGCCGGACTCCTGGGAGGATTACCTCCAGACCCTCTCCGGCAAGCAGCGCCACGAGGCGCGCCGCAAGTTGAGGCGGCTGGAGCAGTCCGCGGCGGCCGGGTTCCGCCTGGTGCAGGCGCCCGCAGCGGTGGACCGCGCGGTGAACGACTTCCTCGTGCTTTTCCGGCAGAACCGCCAGGACAAGGCCGTTTTCATGGACGCGCGCATGGAGTCCTATTTCCGCCGGCTGGCGGAACACGTGCCCGGGACCTGCCTCGGGTTCCTCGACGTTGACGGGATGCCGGCCGCCGCAGTATGGTG
>JALOPD010000409.1 GCA_025454075.1 Desulfobacterales bacterium
ATCCCGGAGCACCTCCGCACCGTCGACATCATCATCAGCTCCACGGGCGCACCGGGCTTCGTCGTCACCCGCGACATCGTGAAGCCGGTCATCCGTGCGCGCCGCAACCGGCCGATCTTTTTCATCGACATCGCTGTCCCCCGCGACATCGACCCCGAGATCAACCGCCTGGACAACGCCTACGTCTACGACATCGACGATCTCAAGGGCGTCATCGAGGAGAACATCGACGACCGCCAGCAGGAGGCCGTCAAGGGCGAGCGGATCGTCGACGAGGCCGTCATCCGCTTCCGCGAATGGCACGAGTCTCTGGACGTGGTCCCGACGATCGTCGCGCTGCGCGCCAAGCTGGACGGCCTGGCGGAGGCTGAGATCAGGCGCACCGTGCAGGCCCAGGGCATGTCCGCGGAGGACGCCCACGCCCTGCAGCGCATGATGGGCAGTTTCATCAACAAGATCTTGCACGACCCTACGATGTACCTGAAACGGGACGGCATGCTCGGCGACCGTTCGCTGCATCTCGACACCGTTCGCAAATTGTTCAAACTGGACGAATAACGAAGCGGAGGTGGCCATGAAACCAACCGCCTGTCTGTTTCCGGGGCAGGGATCCCAATCGGTGGGCATGGGCGAGGATTTCTACCGCGAATTCGATTTCGTGCGCGAAACCTTCGACATGATGGAGGAAATCACCAGAATCCATGTGTCCAGGCTGTGCTTCAAGGGCCCGATGGAGGAGTTGACTCAGACGGTCCACCTGCAGCCGGCCCTGACCGCGATCAATCTTGCCTGCCTGCAGGCATTGCGGCACGCGGGGTTCGATTTCAGCATGTGCGCCGGCCACAGCCTGGGAGAATACAGCGCCCTGCACGCGGCCGGCGTCGTCAGGCGCGAAGATGCGGCCCGGCTGGTGTTCCGGCGCGGCGAGCTCATGCATCGCGAAGCCGGCAAACACCAGGGGGCCATGCAGGCCATCGTCGGCCTCACGCTGGCGGAGGTTGAGGCGCTGGTGGCGGAGGGCGCCACGAAAGGCGTGGTCGCGGTCGCCAACCACAACATGGAGACCCAGATCGTGATCACCGGGTCCCCCGAGGCGGTGGCCCGCGTCGGCGGCCTGGCGGCGGCCAAAGGCGCCAAGGCCGTGCCTTTGAAAGTGAGCGGCGCCTGGCACAGCGAGCTGATTCGCGGCGCCGAAGCCGAGTTCAAGGAGGTGCTGGCGAAAACGAGCTTCCAGCCCCCGCAGAAGAAGGTCGTCTTGAACGTCACGGCGGCCGACAGCAGCGACCCGGCCGAGATCCGGGAGATCATGTCGCGGCAGCTGTGCAGCCCCGTGCGCTGGTACGACAGCATGCTCCGGATGAAGGCGGCCGGGATCGAGACGTTCGTCGAGGTCGGGCCCGGAAAAGTGCTGTCCGGGCTGCTGCGCAAGATTCTTCCCAAGGAGCACCCTGCCCGGATCTTCAACGTGGGCAGCCTCGCCCAGCTGGAGGAATACTTGAAGGCAGCGGGATGATGAGACTCTTTGTACCCGTTCAATTCAAACTCGAAGGCAATTTGCGCTGCAAGCAGCCTGTAGCGCCGTAAATCCGAAGCACGAAATCCGAAATTCGGAACAAATCCGAATGACGGAATGACCGAAACGCCCCAAAAACCATCGCGGGTTGCGCCCAATCGGTTTCGGTCATTGTCTTTTTGAATCTTCAAATTTGTTTCGTGTTTCGTGCTTCGAATTTCGAATTTTATAAACCGGCACCACGTAGGGGCCTTCCGGAACGACCGCCACGCAGGGATCTTGGTGGGCGGTGATGCTTTCGATCACCGCGCTCTCAACCGAGGCAACCGGATCGACGAAGATGTCGGCTAAATCGGAAGGCCGCAAACCGGTCGTATAGAGCCGAATGCTTGCCCGGCGCAGGGCCTTGACCAGCATCTGGGTCTGCCACTCGTCGATGCGCGCATGGTTGCGCTCGATCACATCGGCCATGAAGCGCTCCGGCCCCATCCGGCACAGTGCGCGCTGGGCGTCCACGAATTCCGGGCTGCCCATCCCCTCCGAGCACTCGCTGGCGATGATGATCGTCCCTCCGGGTTCCACGATATCGAGGACGCCGACCATGCCCTTGACCGTCTGGTAGTAGGTCTTGTCGAGCGGGTAGCCGGCGCCGGTGGTGACCACGGTCTTGAACCGGCGCGGGACGGGCACCTCCGAATACGGCCGCGCGAAGGCCACCGCTTCCAGGTGGCTGGTTTCGATGGGCCCGAAATTGACGAACCCGATGCGGCGGTCTTCGTCGATGACGACGTTCAGCGCCAGGATCTCCCCCACGGCCCGCACCACGTGCAGCTGCTCCTGGTGCAGGGGATTGCCCTCGATGACCGCGTTGGAAGCCCGCGCGTGGTCCATGATGACGCCGGCGTGCAGCTTGAAAATGGTGTCGCTGTGGGCCACCCCGGGGACGACGAGCTTGCGGCCGCCGGAATAGCCGGCCATGAAATGCGGCTCCACCAGGCCGACCACGATGCGCAAATCGGCCTCCACGAAGCGCCGGTCCAGCAGGATCGGGATCCCGGACGGCGTGCGGCCGAGATCGGCGTGAGCTTCGCGGTCCCGGGCGAAGTGGTTGGCGACGCGCGCCCGGTCGTGAACGGCGTCGGAACCGATCACCTCGCGCAGCTCCGCACCCTCGTTGGGCCGGTGCAGCCCGGTCGCGACGAGGACCTGGATCCGGTCCTTCGACATCCCGCCGGCCGCAAGCTCCTCGAGCAGCGGCGGCAGCAGGGCAGCGTGCGGAACGGGCCGGGTGATGTCGCAGATCAGGATGCACACTTTGTCGCGCCGGCGGGCCAAGTCCCTCAGCGGCAGGCCGAGACCGGGGTTCCGGAAGGATTCGCGCAGCCGGCCCGCCGGATCGGGTGCGGCCGGCATCGGTTTCTTGCGGATGGTGGTGACGCGGAGATCCTCCGGCAGATCCACGGCCAGCCTGCCGCGGCCGTACAGCAGTTCGACTCTCATTTCCCGCCTCGCATGCATTCGTTGAGCGGCCCGATTGGACTCTTCTGGATGTGCACTTCCTAACACCAAGCCGGCCCCCGCACAACGGCCGTCGCAATGACATGCGCACTCACATGGAAGGCGCGCTCACTTGCTCAAAGCGCCCCGATGTGCGAATCTGATTCAAGTCCGGGCGATCGGAGGAGGGCGACATGAAACTGCGCACCAAATTCTTCTTCATCCTGCTGGTGTTCAGCCTGCTGCCGCTGGGCGCCGTCGCGTTCAT
>JALOPD010000410.1 GCA_025454075.1 Desulfobacterales bacterium
TCAGTGACTGGATCACCGGCCCCGAGGGGCAGAAGCTGATCAAGGAGTTCAAGGTGATGGGCAAGCCGCTGTTCACGCCCAACGCCAAATGAACGAGCAGCGAGTGCTGAGTAATGAGTGCTGCGGATTCTTTATCAACGCTTCAGTCTTCGGCTTTGTGAACGGGCTAACGGGTCAACGGGCCAACCTATTTTCTTATGGACTTCCTGCTGCAAGGATTGCTCAAGGCCATCGATCTGCTGACGACCGGCGACGCGGAGACGTTTTCGGCCGTCTATGCCACCCTGGTCGTTTCCACCTACTCCCTCGCGGTGACCCTGATCCTGGGCCTGCCGCTGGGCTTCTGCCTGGGCTACTTCGACTTCCGTTTCAAGAAGCAGGTCCGCGTGGTGGTGGACACCCTGCTCTCCCTTCCCACTGTCTTCATCGGCCTGCTGGTCTATGCCTTTTTCACCCGGCACGGGCCGATGGGCGAATGGGGGCTGCTGTTCACCCTCCCCGGCATCGCTGTCGGTTTGACCATCCTGGCGCTGCCGATCATGATCGCCCTGTGCGCCACGGCGGTGGAGAGCATGGACCGGCAGCTGCGCGTGACCCTGATCTCCCTCGGCGCCAACCGGCTGCAACTATTCATGAGCACCCTTTGGGAGGCGCGGCTTTCCATCTTGGCGGCGGCTCTGACCGCGTATGGCCGTGTCATGACCGAGGTCGGCATCGCCATGATGGTCGGCGGCAACATCAAGTGGCAGACCCGCACCATCACCACGGCCATCGCCCTTGAAACGAACAAGGGCGAGTTCGCCATGGGGATCGCGCTGGGCCTTGTGCTCCTGATGATCGCCTTCAGCGTCAACGTATCGGTCGCGTCCCTGCGCAAAAGGTATTGAAGTGGGGCCCCCGCTCTATACGATACGAGATCTTGTGCATGTCTACCGCGGTCAGACGGTGCTGACGATCGACCGGGTCGAAGTCCCGGGGGGGGCGATCGTCGGGGTGATCGGACCTAACGGCAGCGGGAAAAGCACTTTTCTTAGGCTTGCAGGGTTTGTGGAGAAGCCCACGGCCGGACAAATAACTTACAACGGCAGGCCGGCGGCCCCGTTTGCACCGGAGGTGCGTCACAAAGTGAGCCTCATGCCTCAGGAACCCTTCCTGATGAAGCGCAGGGTCCTGGGCAACGTTGCCTACGGCTTGAAAATCCGCAAAGACCTCGACCATCTGGAGCAGCGGGTTCAGGCAGCTTTGGCCTGGGTAGGGCTTGACGCTAAAGAGTTTGCAAGAAGGCCGTCCTATGCGCTTTCGGGCGGCGAGGCCCAACGGGTGGCTTTGGCCGCACGCCTGATTTTGAAGCCCGAGGTGCTGCTGCTCGACGAACCCACGGCCAGCATCGATGCGCTGAGCGCCCAGCTTATCAAAGACGCCGCCCTCAAGGCCCGCAGCGAATGGGGAACGACGCTGATCATCGCCAGCCACGACTGGCAGTGGCTCTACGGCGTTTGCGACCGGGTCGTTCATCTCGTACGCGGCCGGCTCATGGGGACGGGCCGTGAAAACATCGTTTTCGGGCCCTGGGAGCCGGGCGCGAACGGTCTTTGGGGAAAGGTGCTTTCCGACGGGCAGCGCATCCTGGTGCAACCGCCGCCGGAAAGTCTCTCGGCGGCGGTCATCGACCATGTCGCCATTGCGCCCATCAACCAGTCCTTTCCGGGCGGCGACCGTCGCGTAAGATTGTCGGGCCTGATCACGCGCCTGGCCCTGGAAAAGGCTTCGGGGGACATCATCGGCTCGGTTCTGGTCGCAAATCTACCCTTCACCACGAATCTGACCGAAAATGAAGTCCAAGATATGGGGCTTTACCCCGGGCGCCGGGTGCATCTCCTGTATGACGTCAATTCCGTCAGGTGGTTTTAGCCGATGAAAATCTATCTGGGTTTCGACGACACCGACAGCCTCGATTCGGATTACGGAACCGGAAAAGTCGCGCGCTGGTTCGCCGACGACCTGCCGGAAGGCTGCCGGCTATGGGGCGTGGTGCGCCAGCAACTGCTGGTGGACGACGCGATTCCCTATACCTCTCACAACAGTTCGGCCTGCCTCGTCATAGAGTCATGTCGCAACGGCGATCTGCGGCGCGAGCTTCTCGACCGGGCCGAGAAGCACCTCGGACGGCACGCCGCCGCCGGCAGCGACCCCGGCCTTTGCATTGCCGCCGAGGGCGAACCGGGATTGGCTGGCCTCATGGACTTCGGCCTGGCGTGCACGCATAGGGTGGTGACTCAAAGCGATGCTTTGCGTGCCTGTCAAGGCATGCATCTGTCTGGGCACGGGGGCTCCAACGACGGGATCATCGGCGCCGCGGCCGCGGTTGGACTGACTGCCGCCGGCTGGTATGGCCGCTTCATCGAATTCGGACAGTTGCGCCATCTGCCGTCAGAGCTGTGCGCGGATGAACTGGGAAAACTCGGCATCCGGATCATGGCCATGGACCGCGACGCCCCGGTTCCCAAACCCGGAGACCGCGTGCTGACCCGGAACTGGGTGCGGCCGCGGCTGTTGGCCGGACAACCGGTTCTATCGGTGGTCCAAAAGGCGCCCGGCCTATGGGAAACCATGGGCGGCCGCCGGGGCCGGAAAAACGGCGGCCACTCGTCCACCGGCCTATAGCGATCCCGTTGCCATTGCATTAGTGTTTTTTGGTTTTTCGATAGGCTTTGATAAAACTCATCAGCTTCTGCGCCTGCTGCTCCATGTAGTCCACCCAAAGCATCAGCGCCTTTTCCCCCTCCGGCGTCAATTCGTAGACCCGCTTGGCCGGACCGGTGTCCTCCGTTTTCCATGAGGATATCACCAGGCCGGCGGCTTCTATGTCCCGCAGGTGCCGGTAGATCATGCCCGGCGGGGCCTGGCCTTCCACGAATCCGAACTCCTGGATGGTCTGAATGATTTCATACCCGTAGGACGGCTGGCGCCGCAGACCCATAAGAATGGAAGGCTGGATATAGCGCTCCGACTTGCTCGATCCGGCTTGACGTTTTCGGCCGTGCCCCATAATTTTTGTTGACATATATCCTCCAAGGATATATATGTAACATAGGTCTGTACATGTTTTAAATCTATATAACGCAGGAGGCATGCGATGGCGACAAAAATTTTTGTGCGCGAACGGCGCAAAGTGGAGAAGGGCGAGAAGAAGCCGCGTTTCCGGGTGGTCGGTGTGAGCGGCGGCGGCTTGAAAATCTATGCGGAGCATTTCCGCAAGAAGGAGCTGGAGCAGATCGTCCCAGATGTCCTCGGGGTGATTCAAGGCGTCGATGATCTGGAACTCCTTGAGGCACTTGGTGTGCTGGAGCAGCGTCAAGACCGGCCGCTCGACGATGAGGTCGTCCAGGTCCTTCTTGAGCAGGGCGGCCGCTGAGATGCGCCCGAAAAATTTGAGGGTCTTGCGCTTCGAGGAGGGCACTTTCTTGGGGTCCCGGTCGTAGAGCCCTTTCTCATCCTTGAGATAGATCAGGCTGCGGGCGCCGATATTCTCCGCCAGCAGGAAGGCGCCGCAGTCCGTGCGGTGCGGCGGGATCGAACCGATCTCCGGCGGATGCTCGAAAAATCCGTAGGGCGGGATCCCGTAGGTGATCGGCAGGAAGCCGAGGCGGCAGAACATGGTGAGCTGCTCCAGGTTGTCGCCGTGCCCGATC
>JALOPD010000411.1 GCA_025454075.1 Desulfobacterales bacterium
TGTTTCCAAAGGGCCTCGCCCCATGAACTCTTTCTCGAACTTAATGACAGCTTCACTGATTTCGGATTCGTACTGCCCTTTAGTCTTAGCAATCATGATTCATCCACAATCAATAACGGTTGGAATAGCGTTGAATGCATTTTTGGGTTTCATGGCAGTGTTTATGACATTTTTTCTCCAAAAATTTAATAAACCCCTCCATTCGCGCTGATTCATAGAAAATACCTTCTATCTCTTCCCGTGCGCCGCTTAGCGCGGGATGGACACTTGTGGGTGCAACGAAAATTCAGCGCCTGCCATTTTGGTAAATCAGGCTCGCTTGATCAGACCTACAATAAAAAGGAGCACGACTGCCCCTGCTGTAGCCGTCACCAAGGCTCCTACAAATCCATAGCTGGTAATACCCAGCGTGCTGAAAAGGAACCCTCCTAAAAATGCCCCGAGAACCCCTACCACCAGGTTACCAACGAATCCGAAGCCGCCTCGGCGCATGATCTTTCCGCCGAGCCAGCCGGCGATCAGTCCTACGATCAGAAAACCGATCAGCGATATTCCCTGCATGGGTCTCCTCCTATTCGCTTTGATAGCCGTGCCAATAGAACCTTTCTGCCAATTGAAAAGGAAACAGATCGAACCCAAATCGCCTTCCTGACAAGTCAACACCATCGTCACGCGGACCACCAACGCCATCAAGAACGCCTTCTGCCTCTTCCCGCGCGCCGCCTGGCGCGGGATGGGCTCTAAGGCGCTCGCCCGGTTCCTGATCAAGGCGGCGCGCGTGGCCGTCACCCTGGGCGGGCGGGTCTCACCGCCGGCCCCTTCGGCGGTCATCCGGGCCGGCGCTCCGATCCCAGGCGATCGAAGAGGCGGATCACCGCCTCGTTCCATCCGCGGCTGCCGGGGTAGCCCGCCTGGACGAGGCGGGGCAGTTCGACCGTTTCATAGGTGCCGTCCGGGTGCGGGATCAGAATGGGGATGTCGACGCTTGCCAGCATCGGGATGTCGTTGGCGCTGTCGCCCACGCCGACCGTGACGAGGCCGCCTGCCGTGTTTTTCTCGAAAATCTCGGCGCACCGCCGCACGGCGCGGCCCTTGTCCTGCCCGCTGCCGATCAGGTGGAAAAACCTCCCGCCGGCGGTGATCTGGAAGCCCTGTGCCGCGGCGGCGGCCGCCAGTTCCCCGATGCGGCGCGGATCCTCGATGAGAAAGGGCTCCGTGAACTCCCGCATCCGGGCCATGGCGGCCGTTTCCAACGGGAGCCCGGTACGGGCCGCGATCTCCGCGACGCTCCAATCCCCGAAGCCCGTCACGCCGAAACGCTCCCTCACCGCGCCGACGAACCGCCGCATCTCCGCGTAGGCCGCTCCCAGCCGGAGCACGGTATAGGCGCCGTCCCGGACGCCGTTTTCGATCTTGAAATGTCGATACCCCGCCGGGAAGAACAGCGCCGCTCCGTTTTCAGGGATGAACGGCTCCCGGATCTGCAGGTCGGCCTGCAGCCGCTCGACCTCCCTCCGGGTCTTGCTGGTCGTGAAGATCAACGCCACCCGCCGGCGCCGGATCAGGTCCAGCGCCGGCCTGGCCGCATCGCAGGCATAGTCGTCGTGGTCGAGCAGGGTGCCGTCCAGATCGGTAAAGACCAGCAGGTTCATCGTCGTGACGCCTCCGATCCCGCCTCCTGAAAGGCACCGTGCGCGGCGGCGAGGCATGGCCAGGCGATCGAATGGAACATGGCAATCGAATCTCGCTCACGTCAGCGGTCAAGCCGCAGACGGTTGGCCAGCAGGACGCGTTCTGCACGGGGACTGGATTGAACGCTGGCCCTCAGACAGCGGCCAGGATGAGTCATACTATCATACCTATCGTACCAGGAACAGACGCGCTTCCAGTGCTGCCGTCGGGCACGCTCGATCCGCGGAGAGCGTGCGTCTTCAGTGCGAGCGAAGGCGGGCACGGATAGCCGGTCGGGGATCGCGTCAACATTCAAAAGGCAGGCTTGGCGATGAAACGATGGTTCGGAATGTCTCTCATGGCGATGGTGCTCGGGCTGTTGATCCTGGACGGCTGCGGGGAGAAAGCGGAGGATGCGGCCAAGAAAACGGCCGACAAGGCCAAGGAAGTCGCCGGGGCGGCCAGGGACGCCGCCACGGAAACCGCGAAATCCGCCGCCGCCTGGACCAAGGAAAAGATGGACGCCTGCATGGGCGAGATGACGGATCAGCTGGGCAAACTCGACAAGCAGTTCGAGGATCTCGGCTCCAAAGCCGAAAGGCTGACCGGCGAGGGCCGGGAAAAATACAAGCAGAACCTCGCGGCGGCGACCGAGAAGAAGGAAGCCATTTCGAAAAAGATGAAAGAGCTGCAGGGCGCCACCGGCGAAGCCTGGGAAAAAGCCAAACAGGAGCTGGACAAACTGATGGCCGAACTGGCGCAGATTTACGAAAACATCAAGAAGGAATTCAGCACTACCTGATATAGACCACGCCGCAGGGGGGGCGCCTCCGCTCCCTGCTGGGTTGGCCTTTCACACGGTCGGAGCCGCGCCGACCATCTATCCGCGTCCGCCGGGCCGCCAGGATTCAGCCGACGCTGAATGACCCGGGTATAGATGCACGCCCAACAGATCCCCCGCATGCTTCAAGCTGCCTCGCGTTCACCCAGCCCGACCGGCCGGTCGTCCGGCCGCAGCCGTTTGTGCGCGCCCGGCGCAGAAAATCCCTCGGCACCATGCGCCGGTCTTCGATGGCGTCACCGTGACCTGCGGGCGGTCAACGACGTGCGGCGGCCGGGCGGTCATGGGCGGTTCAAGCGCTGCTCCCGCCCAGAAAGGCTGGTGTCAACGCCGGCGAATGCAGTCTCAAATTGATTTCACATGCCTTATTCATTCTTCAAGCTTTGACACCATTTTCTGGGTGGGCCGGGAGGACGGGGAGGCCGCGACTACGCCTTGACGCACTCGCGCTCGCGCAGTCGGAAGCGCTGGATTTTTCCGGTCGCCGTCTTGGGCAGCTCGTCGACGAACTCGATGAATCGGGGATATTTGTAAGGGGCGAGATGCTCCTTGACGAAGGCCTTCAATGTCGCCTCGTCGGTGGTCTGGCCGGATTGCAGGACCACGAACGCCTTGGTCTTGAGCAGCCCTTCGGCGTCCTCGGTTCCGATGACCGCACACTCCAGGACCGCCGGGTGCAGCATCAGGGTGGCTTCGACCTCGAAGGGCGACACGTAAATGCCGCTGACCTTGAGCATGTCGTCGCTGCGGCCCGCG
>JALOPD010000412.1 GCA_025454075.1 Desulfobacterales bacterium
CTACTTCCACTTCATCGGCGAGGCCTATTCGCTCGTCTCCATCGGGCTCATGTCGTTTGCCGCCGTGGCGCAGTTCACGCCGGCCATCGTCGGCGGAATCCTGTGGAAACGCGCCACCCGTTCGGGTGCCATGAGCGGGCTGCTGGCCGGTGTTCTGGTCTGGGCCTACACGCTGGTGCTGCCCTCCTTGGAGCAGGTGGGGCTTCTGTACCCGCAGGTGATGGTGGAGGGCCCCTTCGGCCTGGCCCTGCTCAAACCCCACCAGCTCTTCGGCCTGACCGGCCTCGACCCCGTCGCCCACGCCGTCTTCTGGAGCCTTCTGGCCAACTCCGGCTTGTACGTGGGGGTCTCGCTGTTCAGCCGTCAAAGCCCGCTCGAGCACACCCAGGCGGTTGTTCGTGGACGTGTACACCTACCCGGGCGAGGCCGAGAACCCCTCGTTTTGGCGCGGCACGGCGCTGGTGACGGACCTGCGCTCCCTGCTGGAACGCATCCTCGGGCCGGAACGCGCCGGCGAGGCGCTCAGCGTCTATGCCGCCCGCCACAAAATACGCCTGGGCCCCCTGTCCGCGGCGGACCCCGGCCTGGTGATCTATGCCGAAAAGCTCCTCGCCGGCGCCATCGGTTCGGCATCGGCCCGGGTGATGATCGCCTCCGTCGTCAAGGAAGAGCCGCTCGGCCTGGACGAGGTCATGAACATCCTCGACGAAACGCGCCGCGTGATCGCCTACAGCCGCGAGCTGGAAAGGGCCACCGCCGAACTCAGGTCCGCCAACGAGCGCCTGCAGGAGCTCGATCGCATCAAGAACGAGTTCATCTCCACCGTCACCCACGAGCTGCGCACGCCGCTCACGGCCGTGCGGTCCATCTCGGAGATCCTGCACGCCACCCCCCAGCTGCCCGAGGACCAGCACCGGCACATGACCGGGATCATCATCAAGGAAAGCGAGCGCCTGACCCGGCTGATCAACCAGGTCCTTGACTTCCAAAGGCTGGAAACCGGCAAGATGGCCTGGCAGATGCAGCCCGTCGACCTGCGCGAGATCTGCCGGGAGGCCCTGACGGCCGTCAAGCCGTTGCTCGCCGAAAAGCATATCGACCTGACGCTCGGCCTTCCGGACCAGGTGCCGGCAGCGCACGGGGACCGGGACCGGCTCGTGCAGGCCGTGCTGAACCTCCTCTCCAACGCCGTCAAGTTCTGCGACGGCTCCGGCGGACGGATCGGGCTGCTCCTGGCGGTTCACCCGTATCACCTCCAGGTGGAAGTGAGCGACAACGGCGCGGGCATCGGCCCCGAGGACCTCAAGATCATATTCGAAGAGTTCCGGCAGGCCCGCAGCATGTCCCGGGGGCGCCCGCCCGGCAGCGGCCTGGGATTGGCCATCACCCGGCGCATCGTCGAATATCACGGCGGCCGGATATGGGCCGAAAGCGAACCCGGACACGGCTCCACGTTTGCGTTTACGCTGCCCTTGACGTTTCAGGCGCCCGAGGAATAAGGGTTCGGGGTTCGGGGTTCAGGGTTCAGGAAAACCGGTAATACTGGCGCCATAATTCTCGGCATCCTCCCGCACGGATGAATTGGGCCAGCGGCGGTCGGATTCGGGTAATTTTGCCTCACCAAGGTACGTTCCATCCCGTTGAGCTTCCGGATGCGTTCCTGATGCCGGTTTTCACCTCTCTCTTTCTATTCTTTCCTGAACCCCGAACCCCGAACCCTGAACCCTAATTTAGTACTTGAGCCTCGCATAGTACGTCTTCCGCGACGCCTCGCGCGCCTGCTTGAGCGTGCGGATCCCCATCTCCGCCAGCAGAGGTATGAGCTTGAGGAAGACCTCCCCCGTGGCGATCGCATCGCCCAGCGCCGTGTGGCGCCCCATGATGGTGATGCCCAGGCGTTCGGCGATCGACTCGATGTCGTGTTTGCGCTGCGCCGGATGCAGGACGGCGGAGAGCAGCATGGTGTCGAGCACGGGGTTTCCGAACCGGATGCCGGTGCGTTTTTCCTGGAGCTGCAGCAGGCGCATGTCGAAGGCGGCATTGTGGGCCACCAGAATGGTGCCCTCGGCAAAGCGCTCGAACGCCTGCAGGGCCTGGCGAGCGTCCGGCTGCCCCTCGAGCATTTCGGGCTGAATGCCGTGAATGCGGATCGAATCGTGGCGCAGGATGCATTCGGGCTTCACCAGCTGCTCGAAGCTTTCCGATTCGAGCAGCCGGCCGTTGACGATGCGCACGGCGCCGAGGGCGACCATTTCATCGCCCTCGCGTATGTCCAGCCCCGTGGTCTCGGTGTCGAAAACCGTGTAGGCCAGCTCCGCGAGCAGCCGGTCATCCAGCTCGGGCGCCTGACCCGGCTGGTTGAAAAGGTCGAAGTCGTAGTAGACCGGCCGCGCGGTGGCCAGCACCGTCTGCCGCCGGGGATAGACCGGAGCGGCGGGTTCGGCGGCCTCCAGCAGGATGCGCAGGCATGCCTCCGAAGGCTTCTCGCCGGCTTGCGACCACAGCTCGGCGCGGTGGCGGGCGAGGATGTCCTTGAGCGTGGAGCGCAGCCCTTCGCCGGCCACGGAAACCGGCTGCAGCTCCCAGCGGCGAAGCGTTTCCAGGCGCAGGGGCGCTCCGGACCAGATGAAATCCATGCCCACGAACCGCTCTTTCGCCTCCAGCCGGCATCTCGCAACCGAATGGCCGAGCTCCGTGCCGATGCGTTCGAGAAGGAAAACCAGCGCCAGCGCCATGGAGTAGTTGTCCACGCGGATCCACAGCAGGTCTTCCGTCGGCTCCATCTCCAGGATGACGCCCAGCCGGTCTCCGGCCTTTCTCCGGACCGCATCCAGGAAATCCCGTGCGCGCATGCGCGCCAGCGGCCCGGGCGGCCGGGTGGAGGCGGCGTACTCGGCCTCCACCCGGTCGGTGGCCTCTCCGGCGGCCAGGGCCTCGCGTCGAACGATGCGGTGGAATTCGTTGCGCTTGGAGGGCGCCAGGTCAGGGAAATCGAGGATCAGCTCCGCGGCCGCCCGGATGCTGGCCAGCGCCCGGCGCACGTCGATGATGTAGGATTGCAGCAGGGACTCCGCCCGGCGGAAGCCCTCCATCTGCTCGGTGGCGTCGGTGAGGATCAGGGCGAACCCGCTCATCTCCCGCAGCGGGCTCAGGATCGGGACCACGGCGACCTGAAGCAAGCGGCCGCTGCGGCCGGCGATCACGAATGACGACGCCAGGTCCTGGCCGGCGCGGCGCAGCTTGGCGGAGATGTCGTCCAGGGCGTAGGCGATGAGGGGCTTGTCGATGGCGCTGAAGACCGACCGGCCCAGCCCGACGAACTCCCCGGTCTGGGCCCTGCGCCGGCCGGACGGCGCCTCGCCCGAGGACTCCAGCAGCTGCCGCGCGCGCTCGTTGTAGAGGATGACGCGCCCTTCCGGCGTGCACACCAGAACCCCCTCGGGAAGCTCGGCGAGCACCACGGACAGGATGCTCTTTTCCTCTTCGATGCGGGCGCGCGCCTCGGCGATGCGCTCCTCCACCGAGCGGTGCAGCTCCTCGAACCGGTCGGCC
>JALOPD010000413.1 GCA_025454075.1 Desulfobacterales bacterium
GCCGACCGCCGGCTTGGTGCTGGCGGACATGGGGGCCGACGTCTACAAGGTCGAGCGCACCGGCAAGGGCGATGACACCCGCTGGCTGAAAGGGTTCGGTGCCGGTTTTTTCACCTACTTCAACCGCAATAAAAAAAGCCTTGCCCTCGATCTGAAATCCGACCAGGGCAAAGAGCTCCTGCTCAAGCTGATCGAAAAGGCCGATGTCCTCATCGAGAACTACGGGCCCGAAACAGTGGAGCGGCTCGGCCTCGGCTACGAGGCCTGCCGGGCGCGCAACCCGCGCTTGATCTACTGCGCGCTCAAGGGCTTCATGCCCGGGCCTTACGAAAAGCGCCCGGCCCTGGACGAGGTGGTCCAGATGATGGGAGGCCTGGCCTACATGACCGGCCCGAGCGGTCGTCCCCTGCGGGCGGGGGCCTCCGTCACCGACATCCTGGGGGGCAGCTTCGGCGCCATCGGCATCCTCGCCGCCCTCTACCAGCGCCAGTTCACCGGCCGCGGGCAGCTGGTCCAGGCCACCTTGTTCGAGTCCGTCGCATTCCTCGTGGGTCAGCACATGGCCATCGCGGCCGTCACCGGCCAGGCTCCGCCGCCCATGCCGGACCGCGGCCGGACGTGGTCGATCTATGATCTTTTCAAGACTGCCGACGGCGAGTTGGTGTTCATCGGGGTCACCTCCGACCGCCACTGGCAGCGGATGTGCGCAGCCTTCGGGTTCGCCGACTGGGCGGGCGACCAGCGCTTGGCCACCAACCAGGAGCGGATCGACCAGCGCGACTGGTTTCTGCCGGAGCTCCAGAACCGGATGGCAAAATTGAAAAAGAGCGAATTGATGACCTTGGCGGAAAAAGCCGGCATTCCGTTCGCGCCCGTTGCCAGGCCCCAGGACCTTTTCGAGGACCCCCAGTTGAACCAATCCGGAAGCCTGGCGACCACCAAGCTGCCCGGCGGGGGCGCCGCCAAGCTGCCGAAGATTCCCCTGAGAATGGATCAATGGCCGTTTGACCTGCGCCTGGATCCGCCGGCCATCGGCGAAGGCTCGCGGGAGCTTTACAAGGCCTGCGGCTTCGCAGAGGAAGAAATCCGCCGGCTCGTTCTGGACGGCGTCGTCGAGCTCCCGGACGAGGACCGGCCGGCGGTGGGATAAACAGCTTTCTCCCGGCAAATAACTTTCTTGCAGTGCGGTTTGAAACCGGTATAAATAAAGGAACATCGGCATGCAAACCTTACTGAAAAGGAGGAAACGCATGAAAAGCGGCAAATTTCTGCTTTTGACGTGTTTGACTCTCCTCGGAATGACGTCGGTGCTCAGATCCCCGGCGGCGGCCTGGGAACCCAAAGGCCAGGGTGAGTGCATCGCCCCGGCCAACCCCGGCGGCGGGTGGGACATCACCTGCCGCACGACGTCGGCCGTCCTCCAGAAAACCCGCCTTTTTAAAGAGAGTATCTACGTCACCAACATGCCGGGCGGCAGCGGGGCGGTGGCTATTGCCAACGTCATCGCCAAGCGCAAGGCCGACACCAACCTGATCGTCGCCGCCTCCAACGCCCTCACCTTCACCGTGGCCATGGGCCGGACTCCGCACACTTTCAAAGACGTGATCCCGCTCGCCCAGGTCGGCGCCGAGATCGGCGGGTTCTTCGTCAAGGCCGACTCCAAGTACAAGACGCTGGCCGACATGATCAGCGCCATGAAAGCCGACCCGAAGGCGGTCATCTTCGCGGGCGGATCGGCCCCCGGCGGCCAGGACCACATGAAGGTCGCCTTGTTCGCGAAGGCGATCGGCGTCGAGCCGACCAAGGTCGTCTACGTGCCCTTCCAGGGCGGCGGCGAGGCCCTGACGTCCATGCTGGGCGGCCACACCGAGGTCGGCGCCATCGACATCTCCGAGGCCAGCGGCCAGCTGGAAGCCGGCAAGATCCGCTGCCTGGGAATTCTCTCCGAAACGCGTTCGACCAAGTTCAAGGACATCCCCACCACTTACGAGCAGGGCGTGAAGGTGAGCTACATCATCTGGCGCGGCTTCTACATGGCCCCCGGCACGCCGCCGGAGGCGGTCAAATGGTGGTCCGACGCGCTGCAGAAGATGGTGGCCACGCCCGAATGGAATGCCGAGCGCGAAAAGCTGGGCTGGGAGCCGATCTACCGTTTCGGTGACGAGTTCAACAAGTACGTGAACGAAGAACATCTTCAATTCCAGGCTCTGTTGAAAGAGCTCGGCTTCTTGAAATAGCGCCGCTCCGGCGCCGAGCCTCAAAATCCATTGTCGCCCGGCCCTCCGGGGCGCCCCGGAGGGCCGGAGCGGGCTGCAAGGATTGACTCCATGGACACCCTCAGAAAAGCGGTGACGCGCACCCGCGTCGAGGGCCTCGTCATCCTGCTGGTGGCGTTGGGCTACCTGTGGGAGGCTCATAACGTACCGGAGTTCTATCAGCTTCCGGGCGTGCCCGGTCCCACCACCTTTCCGCGCCTGCTGGGGATCGTCTTCGCCCTGGCCGGCCTTTGGCTGCTTGTTTCCCCCCAGGAGCTGAGGGTTTGGAAGAAGGCTGCCGGAGCCCCTGCCGCGGCTCAGACACCCGAACCCGCGCCGGCTGCCGGCCGCGGACTCCTGCGCCGGATCGCAGCGGACTGGCACTTCTACGTCATTTGGGCCGTCATCCTGGCTTATCTGTGGGCCATGCCCGACCTAGGGTTCCCCCTGGCGACGTTTCTGCTTCTGGTCGCATTCATCTTCCTTCTGGGCGAAACCCGCTGGCATGTCGTGCTCGGCCTGGCCGCGGCGGCGACGATCCTGATCTACGTGAGCTTCAGGATGGGGCTGAACGTACGCCTGCCGCTAGGCATTCTCGAAGCATGGTTCAAATAGGGCTGCGCGGATGGCCGGCGATGATCGGGCGCGCCGGCCTCCGCCGCTGCCCGGGAGCGTTTTATGTTTGAACACCTCCTCAACGGTTTTGCGGTTGCGCTACTGCCGACCAACCTGCTGATCGCGCTGGCCGGCTGCCTGGTGGGGACCCTGATCGGCGTTCTGCCGGGGCTCGGACCGACCGCTACCCTGGCCATGCTGATCCCGCTGGTCTTCAGCATGCCGCCGGCGACCGCCATGATCCTGCTCACATCGGTCTACTACGGCTCGATGTACGGCGGTTCGACCACGTCCATCCTGGTCAACATCCCCGGGGAATCCGCCTCGGTGATCACGACGATCGACGGCCACAAGATGGCCATGCAGGGCCGCGCCGGGTCGGCGCTGGCC
>JALOPD010000414.1 GCA_025454075.1 Desulfobacterales bacterium
GGCCCACCCGGCGGTAGTCCTGCCAGGTCGTGACGCGCGTCGGCTTGGGGTCGCCCCCCTTGCGGTAGATCCATTGCTCGATCCGGCCGGAGGCGCCGACGAAGAGTTCGTAAACGTCTCCGGGAGTGTAGCCTTCGTTCGAAGGGTAGCGCACGACGATCCGCCGGGCGTTGCCCGTGCCGATCGGCAGCGGTGCCGGCGCCTCGTCGGCCGAGACGACCGCGGACTGGTCCCACGCGAGCCGCAGAGGGAACATCAGCCAGTAGTTGTCGTTGACGAACCAGGGGTCCACCTTCTTGACCGGTTCGCTCGGCTGGCCAGCCAGGGCCGAACGGGCATACGTGACGGTTCCGCCCTGCTCTGCCGTACCCAGGAAGGTAACGCGGTCCTGCTTGGGCTCCCAGGACCAGACCCGGGTGATCAACCGGTCGGGGAGCTGGACGTTAAAGGTGTAGCGCAGCTCCTCCACCTGGTCGAAATTCTGCAAACCATAGGCATCGGCCAGCTGGTCGCGCGGAGCAAGGGCGCGCTGGGGCCCGGTGCAGCCCACCAGCAACGCCAGGGTCAGACTGCCGAGGATCAAAAGGCTGAAACGCCGTCGGTCGAATTGCATGCAAGCCTCCTCTCGATGGTCGCGCGCTGCTGCGCCGTCTGAAAGGTAACCGTTTTTCGGTTCACGCTCCAATCGATGGAAAGCATTATAACCATCAACGCCGGGATGAAAAGGCGGGGGCCGGAAACCGGCGGACGGACGGCGACCGGGTTACGGTTGCTTCTGGCCGCGCTGCTTGCGGGCGTGCACGATCTGATTCTTGATCTCACTCAGAATGAAACTGCTGCGCAGGCTAGCGGCGAGGTTCGCATCGGAGGGCGCGTTGCCCAGCATGGATTTGGCATGCGTGCGGATCGCTTCGATGGCGTCGGCGAGCGGCCGGACAAAATAACCGGCTCGGGCGAGGTAGTTCGTCTGGGGCGCGGCGATCATGTTGACGCGCAAGGTTGGCCGCCCCAGGCCGAAAGGCGCGTCCTGGCCGGCATTCTCCGGCGGCTTCTTGCGAAGGTAGTTGATTTGATTGGTGACCTCATCGAGGGTGAAATAGGATTTCAGGACGGCTGCGAGTTCTTCCTGGCTCGGTTCGGTGCCCGTTGCGTGGGCAATGTACTTCATCGCCAGAAGAACCGTTTCCTCCAGATCGCGGCTGAGCCGGATCAGTTTGCGTGCAGCGTTCAGCGGGGGCGGGTTTTCCCGGCCGGCGTGTCTTGCAGATTGGATCGAGCCCGTGCTTGAGGGGGATGCCATGCTCTGACTGCGGTGGTTGAGGTGCGGCGCGGGAGCTTGGCCCCGCCGGCAATGCTCGTTGCAAGAAAGGTTCACCGCAACGCCCGCGAGCCGGGCGTTGCGGTGGTTGGGATCAGGACCGGCCGCCGGCAACCGATCGACATGTGCCGGGGGGTTGAATGAATCTCCGGATGCGGCTAGAACTCACCCAAGGGGCGCTGAAAGGTCCACTCGAAGGGGTTCTGGACCAGCGCTTCCGTTGAGGCTTCCGTATTGCCGCCCAAATAGGCGAAGGGATAGCTGACGAGCCAGACCACGGATCCCAGCGCCGTTCCGGCGATGCCCACCGGACGCATGACCAGCGCGTCCCACATCATCATGCCCCCGGTCGGCTCTTTTTCGCAGCCGCTGTAGTAGTCCCGGTCCTTACAGTCCGATGTCGAGGTCCGGTAGGCGAAGGCCGGAGACCCGAGGGAGCCGCAGATCAGGGTTGCCACCACCGCGAGCGTCAATCCAAATTTCAAAGCTGACATGGTTTCCTCCTTGTTGTATTAGCTTGAATCCCGCTCCGGTGCGATCGCGCACGCAGCCGGGACCCTCTTGATAGCCTGTAAAACTAAACGTATTATAACTCAATTTCGACAGCGGTTCAAATAAGTTAAGTATATGTAGTGTTTAAGGCTGGTTGCCGCGAGGAAGGGTTGATGCCGGAGCTGATCGGGGGCACCGTTGAAGTGGCCATCGCCATGGCCGTCCCGGGAACCTATACCTATTCGGTTCCGGAGGCCCTGCGGCCCGCCGTGGCGCCGGGGGTGCGCGTGCTGGTTTCCTTCGGCCGGCGGCGCGTCACCGGCTACCTGCTGGGGCCGGGCGCACCGGCCGGGCAGATAGACATCAAGCCCGTCCTGAAGGTCCTGGACGACAGCCCGGTTTTCCCCGCGGCCATGCTGCCCTTGTTCCGCTGGGCGGCGGATTACTACAAGCATCCGCTGGGCGCGGTAATTCAGACCGCACTCCCCGGCGGCCTGACCGTGGCCGAATCCGCGGCCTGGTCCATCACCGCAGCGGGCAGGGAGCGGCTCGGCGCCCACCGTCTGCCGGCCGACGAAGCCCGGGTGCTGGCGCTGTTGGCCCGGACGCCGGCGGGCGGGCGGCTCGGGCCGGGGGTTCCGGGTGCGGTGCTGGCCGCCCTGGAGCGCCGTGGCTGCATTCTGCGCACGCAGACGCTGCGGGCGGGAGCGGCCAAGGCGCTGCAGGAGCGCTGGGCGCGGCTGGCGCCCGGAGCGCCGCCGGAGGATCCGCTGTCTCCGAAAAAACAGGCCCTGCGCGATGCCGTCGCCGCGGCCGGCGAGCTGGCGGTCCGCACCCTGGCTCCGCAGGACCGAACCCGTCTGCGGGCCCTGGAACGCTCGGGCCTCGTGGAGATCTTCGCGCGCCGGATGTACCGCGACCCCTTCGGCGAGGCCATCCTTCCCGATGTCGCCCCCGCGCTGACCGCCGACCAGGAAGCGGTGGTGGCCGGCGTTTGCGCCGCCTTGGGCAGCGGCTTCCGGTGCTTTCTGCTGAACGGAGTAACGGGCAGCGGCAAGACCGAGATCTACCTGCGGCTGGCCTCTCACGTGATGGCCTCCGGGCAGTCGGTGCTCGTCCTGGTGCCCGAGATCGCCCTGATCACGCAGACCGAACGACGGTTCCGCGCGCGATTCGGCGAGCACGTGGCCGTGCTGCACAGCGGGCTCTCCGCGGGTGAGCGCTTCGACCAGTGGACCCGGATTCTGCGGGGGGAGGTGCGGATTGCGATCGGCGTGCGCTCGGCTGTCTTCGCTCCCTTCTCCGACCTGGGCGCCGTCATCGTCGACGAGGAGCACGACCCCTCCTACAAGCAGGAGGGCGGCCTGCACTACAGCGCGCGGGATCTGGCGGTGGTCCGGGCGCAGCAGTGCGGCGCGGTGGCGCTGCTCGGCTCGGCC
>JALOPD010000120.1 GCA_025454075.1 Desulfobacterales bacterium
TGCTGGAGGATTGCGACGACGTCCAGAAGGTTTACACGAACGCGGATATCCCGGACGAGCTGGTCGGCCGCGCGTAGCAGGCTGATGATAAACGCCCATCTGCGGCGTTACGCTCGCCCCGAGTCACTGCGGCGTACGTTCGTACGCCTCATTCCTCGGGGCTTCGCGTGCCTTGCATCTGGGCATTTCTAATCAGCCTGCTGAGGCTGCAGTCCTACGGTTTCAGGCCGAGGGGCGCCTTGCCCGTGGGCGTGATCTGGGCTTTTGAACGGGTCTTTCCGCTACCCACAGCGATTTACCTGATTTCCGTGGGAGTTGCTTCCAGCCACGATGATCACGGCACGCTACCGATTCTTCCCGCAAATGACCCAACTTTCCGGTAAGAACCAACAATACAGACTGACGGCGTAACAAGCCCAAGACCAAGGCGCGCGAGAGCCGCGGCGCGAGGCGTACATGTGGTACGCCGCAGCGCAGCGGGTCGAAGCGCAACGCAGGGATTGGGCTTGTTACGCCGTCAGTCGTCGATCTTCTGGACGTCCGCGCCCGGCGGGATGTCAAAGCTGAAGAGCGACGGCTCGAGGTTGACGTTGAACTGGGGCTGGATGATGTCGATGCGCGTGTCGTCGCCGAGGTCGTTGAGCGTCACGATGCGCGCAATGTTGTAGGAGCGTGGGGTGATGTACAGCCGGATCTCCGAGACGTTCATCGTGCGTTCGATCGGCGTCATTTTGAGTTCGTAGAGATATTCCCCTTCCGCCCGCGCCAGCGCGATCTTGAACTTTTTGCGCACCAGGCTGATGTCCGACAGAAAGCTCGCGCCCTTGCCGTCCCGGAAGAAGACCGGGGCATTGCCTGTCATCACCAAGTTGTCCTGGGGCCTGAAAATCCAGAGTTTCTTGCCGTCGGTGATGATGACCTGGCGCTCCGGCTTCTCGTATTCCCACCGCATCATCCCGGGGTAGCGCACATACAGGCGGCCCGAGGCGAAGTCGGTGATCTCCATGGTCTTGATCGTGGACTCCTGCAGGAACTCCGCCGCGAACTGGGACCCGGTGTAGCGCTTCTCGACTTCTTTCAGGATGTAGTCCAGCGGCGGCAAATTTTCGCTGGCCGACGCCAACGCCGGCCCGAGCGCCACCGCCGCGGCCGTGCAGATCCAGAACAGGTGCCATACTTTTTGAAAACGATTCATGGGGTGTGTCGTCCTCAGTTGGAAATTGCCAAGCGTTGCTGCGGGCAGGCCGTGAAAGTAAATGTTTCCGAAAGGGATGTCAAACGGAATCCCCGGGAGGCTCATGTGAGGCGGCGCATGAAATCATCGATGTCCGGCAGGCCGCTGACCGAAACGGTTCCCTTCGAACCGCAAGGCTCGATGTGCAGAATGCGGCCGAAGGCGGCGAGGCAGATCCGGTCGATGCAAACCAACTGGCGCATGGCGGCAGCCTCATCTATCCAGGTCAGGCGCTGGCCCCGGCTCAGCAGCGTTTCGATGTTGGCGGCTGCCAGCTGCTCGCGCAGCTGCCGGCCGTGGTGCAGGGCCTTGACCAGCAGCTTCTTCCGTTCTTCAAGGGCCTGGCAGATATCCGCTGCGGGATCCACTCCGGCCAGCAGTTCCAAAGCGAATTCCCAGGACTCCCAGCCGCCGTCGTCGGCAAGTCCGAGCCGGTCGATCAGGCGGCACAGGAATTCGGTTTTGGAGGGGCTGAAATCGAACCGGGCGCCGCGCAGCAGGACCCGCAACCGCAGGCGGGCCGGGCCGGTCAGCCGAGTCTCGATGGCCGCTGCAACCGGTTCGGGGAGCGGCCGGTTGATGTTGAGCGAGCGCACGAACCTCCGGGCGAGCCACGGCGTCACAGCGACGTTCACCCCCCCTCGGTTCCCCGGCAGGCGGAAGGCCGCCGAGAGCGCCGGCCGGCAGAGGAGCTCAACCGCCCGGTCTTCATCCAGGCCGAGGGGCCCCATCGTCGCCAGGAGGCTCTCTATCTCCAGTTGGACCGGCTCGTCCGGCGAGAACAGCAGCTCGAGCAGGCTGTCCCGCTCGCTGTCGGCATCCGTGCCGAGGATGGCGGCGAGCTCAGCGGCCGAAGGATCCGAAAAGGTGGAGTCGATGAAGCGCATCACCTCCGGCGAAAGGTCCGCCCCGCGCGCAAGGATGTCCCGGAGCCTGAGAGCGATGACGTTGTCGGCCGGCACGGATGGCATGGCGGTCGGTGTCCTTGCGGTGGGCTTCAAGCCGTCAGACGTAGGGAGCCAGTTTCAGCATGAGCTCGTGCTTCTGGAGAGCGCCGGGCGAGCTTTCCATCAACTCGCCGTTGTCGAAGATGAACAGAAAAGGCACGCTCATGATGCTGAATCGGTTGGCCAGCTGGGGGTTGGCGTCCACGTTGACCTTGCCGACCCGGACCTTGCCTTTGGCGTCGGCGGCGAACTGGTCGACGATCGGGGCGGCCGCCCCGCAGCTGGGGCACCAAGGGGCCCAGGCAAACAGCAGCACGGGGAGCGGGGATTTAAGGACTTGGGCCTCGAAATTGGCGTCCGTCACCAGGACCGGCTGCGGGGAAAACAACGCTTCGGTGCGGAGGGGCGCGCCGCACTTGCCGCACTTGGGGGCGGCGCCGAGTTTGGCCCCGGGAACGCGGTTGCGCGCGCCGCACTGGGTGCAGCGCATCTTGTAGGATTCCCCCGCGTGCGCGTCGTGCGTTTCAGGGAAAAGAGACGCCTTGCACCTGCCGCATTTCGCGGCGCTCGAACCGATTCGTTCCGCCGGCAGCCTGTTCCCGGCGTTGCAGGCGGGGCAGCGCACGATGTCGGTGGTCGTCTGTTCCATGGTTTCTAATAATACAGCCGCATCGAGGTATAATCAAATAGGAGGCGGGCGCCCGCCCGCCTCATTTCATGACGCCATAGGCTTTCAGCTTCTTGTGAAGGGTGCGGCGGGTGATCCCCAGGCGGCGGGCCGCTTCGCTTTTGTTCCCGCCGGCGGCCTCGAGGGTCTGAAGGATGGTCGCCTTCTCGATCGCCCCCAAGGGCAGACGGCCCGCGTCAAGCCCCGCCGGCGTAAGCCCCTCCGGTGAAACCGGCCCGGCGCCTGCCGCCGCGGGAAAATCCCCCTCCCCGAGATAGTCCTCCCGCGCGAGCACCACCGCGCGTTCCACGGCGTTCATGAGCTCCCGCACATTGCCCGGCCAGCCGTACCGTGTGAGGCGGTCCATGGCCTGGGGGGTGAAGCCCTTGAGCGGTTTGCGGTTTTGCCGGGCGAAGGTCTCCAGGAAGTGCTGGGCCAGCAGCGGGATGTCCTCCCTGCGTTCGCGCAGGGGCGGGATCTCGAGGCCGACGACGTTCAGGCGGTAAAAGAGGTCTTCCCGGAACCGGCCGTCGGCGACCAGATTCGGCAGGCGCCGGTTGGTGGCGGCGATGACGCGGACGTCCACCCGCTCCACGGCATCGCCGCCCACGCGGGTGATCTCCCGCTCCTGCAGCACCCGCAGCAGCTTGACCTGCATGGACAGGGGCATTTCGCTGACCTCGTCCAGGAACAGGCTGCCGCCGTCGGCCTGCTGGAAACGGCCCTCCCGACGGCGTTCGGCGCCCGTAAAGGCCCCTTTTTCGTGCCCGAAAAGCTCCGATTCCAGCAGCGTTTCGGTGATGGCCGCGCAGTTCAGACGCACGAAGGGGCCCTGGCTGCGCGGACTGTTGACGTGAATCGCACCGGCGACGATCTCCTTGCCGGTGCCGGACTCCCCGCTGATCAGCACGGTGGCCTCGGAGGAGGCCACCTGGGCCGCCGTCTCGAGCAGTTTGAGCATGGCCGGGCTGCGGGCGATGATCCGGCTGCGATCGAACGGCAGCCCTAGGCGTTCCCGCAGGCGGCGGTTTTCCTCCTTCAGCCGCGTGTGCTCCATGGCGCGCTCGATCGTGATCTTGAGCTTGTCGAAATCGAGCGGTTTCGTGAGGTAGTCGTGGGCCCCCTGCTTGAGGGCGGCCACCGCCGTTTCCACCGAGGAGAAGGCGGTCATGATGACCACCGGGATGGCCGGGTTGACGGCCTTGATGGCGGACAGCGCCTCCAGCCCGGAGACCTTGAGCATGCGAACGTCCATGAGGACCAGGTCGTACGGCTGCTGCCGGGTCATGCCGATCGCGCATTCGCCGTCGTCCGCCTCGGCGATCGCATAGCCCCAGCCGCCCACGAGGGTTTTGAGCATGGTGCGATGAGCCGTGTCGTCATCCACCACCAAAATGGTATTCCGCATCGACATGGTTTCGTTCCTGAATTTTATTCCGTCTTCACCAGCGGCAGCCGCAGGGTGAAGGTGGTCCCGGCGCCGGGGCGGCTGACCACGCCGATGTCGCCGCCCAACGCCTCCACGATGTTGTGGGCGATGGCCAGCCCCAGCCCGGTGCCGCTCGGCTTGGTGGTGAAGTAGGGCTCGAACACATGGGAGAGGTCTTCGGGCCGGATGCCGCCGCCGGTATCGGAGACCCGGATCGCGAGCCTGCGGCCGTCCGCGGTTTCACCTGCGCTCACGGTGAGGAGGCCGCCGGGAGCCATGGCTTCCAGGGCGTTCAGGAGCAGGTTAAGCAGGACCTGGCTCAGCCGGTCGGGGTCGAGGCGCACCTCCTCGGCGCCGGCAGGAAGGTCGGTTTGGACCGTGACGGCTTTCTCCCGCGCCTGGGGTTCGATCAGTTTGACGGCATCGCCGATCAAGCGCGACAGGCGGACGGGCCGGGGAAGAACGCTGATGGGCCGCGAAAACTCCAGCAACTGGCTCACCACGCGGTTGAGACGGTCCACTTCCTGGATGAGGATGGAGGCGACTTTGGCATCCTGGGCGTTTTCGCGGTAGCGCTCCTGGAAATAGGTGGCAAACCCCTTGATGGAGCTGAGCGGGTTGCGGATTTCGTGCGCGACGCCAGCGGCCAGGCGGCCCACGGTGGCCAGACGCTGGTTGCGCGCGATTTCGCTGCGCAGCGTGCGGATCTCCCGAAGGTCCTTGAAGAGCAGAATGCGGCCCTGGTAGCGTCCGGCTTCGTCGGTGAGCCTTCCGGCGCCGATCTCGAGCGGGATAACGGTGCCGTCCGCCAGGACGCAGTCGACCTCCTTCTCGATGACGGTCCGGGTCGCGGCGCTCTCCCGGAGCTGGGCCCAGAGGCTCGGCGGCAGGACCGTCTCGGCCGGTTTTCCCTGCACGGCGGCGGCGGAGAGGCTCAGCACGGATTCGGCCACCTGGTTGAAGGCGGCGATGCGCTCAGCGCTGTCGGTCGCCACCAGGCCGATCGGCATGTTCTCGACCACGTGGTCGGAGAACGCCGTGATGCGGAAGAGGCTCGTGCGGGCGGCGCGGTAGCTCTGCGCCAGCAGCAGCAGCGTGACGCCGGCGCATCCGGCCAGCAGCAGGATCGACCCCATGAGGACGGCATGCCACACATCCGAGCGGCGGGCCTCGTCGATGGAGGTCATGTCCAGACCCACGAAAATCACCCGCGGGGGGTCGGCCGGAAATTCGAACCCCTCGGGCAGGCGGCGCATCATCTGCCCCCGCATCATGCCCATGGGCGGGCCGGCGGGCTCGAATTTGCGGAACACCTCGAACACCTGGCCGCCGTCAGCCCCCTTCACCACGCGCCACTCGAGTTTCTTGGACTGAGATGCGGCTGCGACATCGACCCCCTCCCCATACGTCGAACCCACCCGGTCGAGGTCGCTGTGGGCGATCACGTTGCCGCCGCCGTCGGTCACGATCAGGTGGGCGATGTCGGGCACCTGCGCGGTTTCGGTCAGCAGGCGCTGAAGCTGGAAACCGCCGCGCTGCATGCCCATCATGCCGGTCCGGGTCCCGGCCTCAAACGACCGGATCAGGGCGGCGCCCTTTTCGAGCAGCAGCCGGGTCGTGAACTCCTTCTCGCGGTGTATGTTCTGGACGGTCATGAAGGCGAAGATCGGCAGCAGCACCGCCACCGCGCCGAGCAGGACCCACGGCGGAATGCCGGTCCAGAATTTGTTATCCTTGAATCTTGCGGTCATGAAATTAAGGTGTGTCAGCAAAATTCGTGCAAAGCTGAACCGACCCGGGGGGCCGGCAGCATGGAATCGTTGAGTTTTGGGCGTCCGGGCCATGCAGCCGGCACGGAGAGGCTTTCCCGCCCGGGTCGGTTCAGCTAATTAAGATGGATACTAAGTATCCAATGTATCCATGTAAACAGTTGGTGGCTGGATACACGGTATCCGACGGACAGGGGCTGGAGAGCAGGTCGATGAGGTTTTGACCGCCGCCGATGGTCTACTTTATACAACGATTTAGGTTTGTTATAATAAAATTTTTGTTTACGAAAATTTCATTGGCACACGCCTTGCTTTATCCAGTTGCACGGGTAGGATTCGAAATAAAACCAAATGGAGGTCGTTCAATGAGAGCAAAACATGTCGTATTGATAGCGGTGGTGCTGACGATTGTCGGTTTCATCGGTTTTTCCGCCACCTCTTATGCGGGGTGGGGGCGGGGCGGAGGGCCGGGTGCCGGCAACTGCCCGCGCGGAGAGTTCGGCGGCCAGGGCTTCGGAGGCAACCTGACGGATGAGGAAATCGGCATCATGCAGAAGGAGCGCAACGCGTTCATCGAGAGCACCCGCGAGCTGCGCGGTAAGCATTACCAGAAAGAGCTGGAACTGCGCGCCGAGTTGGCCAAACAGAACCCGGATGCCAAGAGGGCGGCCGAGTTGCAGAAGGAAGTCTCCGCGATCAAGGCAGAGCTGGGCCAGAAGCGGCTGGAGCACCAGCTCAAGATGAAGAAAGATTACCCGCAGATCTACGGCAAGGGTTTCGGGGGCGGATTCGGTCCCCACGGCGGCATGGGCATGGGCCCCCGCGGCGGCATGGGCATGGGGCCCGGCGGCGGCAGAGGCCCCGGTTGCGGCGGCGGCCCCTGCGCCCAGTAGCCCTCACATCATCACCGGTGGGTTGAGACCTCACCTCCTGCCCATCGTTCCGGAAGAGAGCCGGCCCCATTTACGGGCCGGCTTTCGTTTTCCGCGCCCCATTTCCTTTAACGCCGATTGACAACCCCCCCGCATAACGGTAGGTTTTTAATGAAGCGATCCGGCGAGGTTACCGGGTGGAGGGGTTCGTGTGGAAACCCAGGTGTTGATCATCGGCGGCGGGATTACGGGGGTCGGGCTGGCCCGGGACCTTGCCTTGCGCGGGGTTCAGAGCGTTCTGGTCGAACGCCGGGACATCAACGCCGGGGCCTCCGGCGCCAACCATGGCCTGCTGCACAGCGGGGCGCGCTATGTGCGCAGCGACCCGGCGGCGGCGGCGCGCTTCTCAAACGCCTGGCGCCCCACTGCATCGAGGACACGGGCGGGCTCTTCGTGGCGGTGGAAGGTGACGATGAGGCCTATGCCGCCGAGTTTCCGGTTTTCTGCGCGCGCAGCGGAATTGCCTGCAAGCCGATCAGCGCCGCCGAAGCCCGGGAACTGGAGCCGGTGCTCTCCGAACGGCTGATCGCCGCCTACCAGGTCGAGGACGCCTCCGTCGACCCGTTCCACCTCTCCCTGGACAACATGTCCGAGGCGCTGGAGCTCGGCAGCCGGGTGATGCTGCACACGCGCGTGGTCGGCTTCGACCGGGAAAACGGCCGCATCCGCCGCACCCGGGTGGTCGACGACGAGACCGGCGAAGAGACGGCGATCGAAGCCGAGCAGGTGGTGAACGCCGCCGGCGCCTGGGCCAAAGGTGTGGCCGGCCTCGCAGGGGTCGAGGTCGATATGTTCTACTCGAAGGGCAGTCTGCTCATCACCGACCAGCGCCTGACCCGCAGGGTGATCAACCGCCTGCGGCCGGCCTCGGACGCCGACATCCTGGTGCCCGGCGGAACCGTCTCCATTCTGGGCACCACCTCCATCCGCATGGACACCCTCGACCGGATCGCCCCCACCGTCGAGGAAAGCGATTCCATCATCCATGCGGCGGCGGCCATGGTGCCGGCGCTTGAAGCGACGCGCTACATCCGTGCCTACGCCGGCGTCCGGCCGCTGGTGGCCGGGAAGGTCCCGGGAGGCGACCGGTCGGTCAGCCGGGGCTTCGCGCTCCTGGATCATGCTGCGGACGGGGTGCTCAATTTTGTTTCGATCATCGGCGGCAAGCTGACGACCTATCGACTCATGGCGGAAAAAACCGCCGACCTGATCTGCCGCCGGTTGGGGGTGAGCCGTCCGTGCCTGACCTCCGTGAAGACCCTGAAAGCCTTTCCGGCCAACCAGTGGACCGCGGCGGGCCTCTCCCCGAGGCTCTGGATGCAAGCCCATCGCCCCGACGACCTGTTGTTGTGCGAATGTGAAATGGTGCCGGCCAGCGCCGTGGATGCGGTCATCGACGGGATCCGCCACCAGGGCGGCACCCCCAGCCTCTATGCCATCGGCCGGCGCAGCCGCATCGGCAAAGGGACCTGCCAGGGGGCCTTCTGCGGCCTGCGCATCAACGCGTACCTGTACGACCAGGGCAAGCTCGGAGGGCGCCGGGGGCTGGACGACTTGCGGTCCTTTTTGAGCGCCCGCTGGCGCGGGATGCGCCCCATCCTCTGGGACACCGCGCTGCTGCAGGAGGAGCTCCAGGAAGCCCTGCACTGCGGCTACCTCGGCCTGGAACTGGGGGAGACCCGATGACCGACACCCCATCGGTCTCCTGCGACCTGTGCGTGATCGGCAGCGGCATGGCCGGCATGAGCGCCGCGCTCTTTGCGGCGCAGCAGGGTCTTTCCACCGTGATGGTGGGCCGAACCGGCGAGATCATCTTCGCCACAGGCCTGCTCGACCTGATGGCGGTGCATCCGGTTGAAAAAGGGGCGATCTGGGACGACCCCTGGGCCGGCATCGCCCGGCTGACGAAGGACCTGCCGCGGCACCCTTATGCCCGGCTCCCTGCCGCAACGATCCGCACGGCCTTCGACGCGCTGATCGCATTTCTCGAATCCATGCGCCTGCCGTACGCCGGCCATCCCGACCGTAACTCCGCGGTGCTGACGTCGGTCGGCACCTTCAAACCCACGTATCGTGTCCCCTTGACGATGTGGGCCGGCATCGAGGTCTGCCGGCGCAAGGCGCCCTGCCTTCTCGTCGACATCCAGGGGCTCAAGGGGTTCAGCGCGCTTCAGATCGCGGCCATGGTCGGACCGGACTGGCCGGGGTTACGCACGGTGCGCATCGGTTTCCCGGGGCCCGCTCTCTCGGGCGAGGTGTTCCCGGAGCGGCTCGCCCGGTCGCTCGAGGCGGCGGCCAACCGTGAAAAACTGGCGGCGGCGATTCAGCCCCGGTTGCAGGGGGCCGAAGCCGTCGGGCTGCCGGCCATTCTCGGCATATCCAATCCGGCGGAGGTCATGGCCGATTTTCAGCGCCGGCTGGGGGTGACGGTGTTCGAGATCCCCACCATGCCGCCCGGCGTGACCGGGCACCGGCTCAAGGAGGCCTTCGAGCGCGGGCTGAGAAATCTCGGGGCGCGGCTTTTTCTCGAAAACAGGGTCTTTCGTGCCGATGCGGACCCCAGGGGAGGCTTTCGGCTGCATGCCGGGCGCACGGACCCCGAAGAGGTGATTGACGCCCGGTCCGTGATTTTGGCCACCGGACGTTTCATGGGCGGGGGTCTCAAGGCGGACCGGCACCTGGTGCGAGAACCTCTCTTCGACCTGCCGGTGCACCAGCCCGAGGGGCGGGATCGCTGGCACCGGGAGGAGTTCCTGGATCGCCGGGGACATGCCGTGAACCGGGCCGGCCTCGAGGTCGACTCGATCTTCCGCCCCCTGGACGCCTCCGGACGGCCGGCGCACCGGCGGCTGTTCGCGGCCGGGTCCATCCTGGCCCATCAGGATTGGATGCGCATGAAGTGCGGCTCGGGGTTGGCGATTGCGACCGCGCATGCGGCCGTCGCTGGCGCCGCCCGGGAGCTCCCGTGATGGTTCGGCTGCCAAAGCGGGGCAAGGGGTCAGTCGTCCGCGGCGGGCACCCCGCTCCACCTCTGCGTGAGTTGATGGTATTAGATATATTTACTTGCCGGAGTAATAAAATCGGCAACTTCACTTGAGCCTTTTTCTGATTACAAAAATCGGCGTCACGGTCGGCATAGTGCTGGCGCTGTCCCTGGCGGCCGAACGCGTCAGCCCGCGGGTGGCGGGGGTCCTGGCCGGCTATCCCCTTGGGGCGGCGATCGCGCTTTTTTTCATCGGCCTGGAAATCTCACCGGATTTTGCCGCCCGCAGCGCCGTGTACACCCTCGCCGGCTTGGCAGCCTCCCAGGTTTTTGTCTACTGCTATTTCATGGTTTCCAGCCGGATCCGGAGCCGCTCCATTCCGGTTTCCTCGGCGGCCGCCCTGGCCGGGTATTTCGCGGCGGCCTGGCTGCTGCACCCGATATCCTTCTCGCGCGCCGGCGCGGCCCTTACGGCGGCCGCCTCCATGCTGCTGTCCGCTTTTCTTTTTCGGCGGGTGCCCAATGTCACCATCGCCCGCAGCGTCCGGTTTACGCCGGCGGTGCTCCTGCTGCGGGCCTGTCTGGCGGCCGGAATCATCGTCGCCATCACCGCCGCCGCCGGAGCCGTGGGGCCGGCCTGGGCCGGTCTTTTTTCGGCCTTTCCGACCGCCCTTTTCCCGCTTTTGTTGATCGTGCACATCACCTATGATAAAGCTCATGTCCACACCATTATCAAGAATTTCCCGCCGGGGCTGGGCTCGCTGATCGCGTATGGGCTCTCCGTCTCCTATTTCTACCCGGCGTGGGGGGTGGGGTGGGGGACGCCGGCGGCGTTCGGCATCGCCACGCTCTATCTATTGGCCTACAGCGCGGTCGTCGCCCGCCGTCTCCGGTTGCGAAGATCTTGAAGCCCCGGAGGGGCGTCGTCGTTCTTCCGCATACGACCGCATCAACGACAGGAGGTATTCCGATGGATTCAAAACTGCTGGCCCTGGTCGACACGGCGATCCGGCGCGAAGAGGACGCTTACGCCTTCTACATGGGAATTCACGGCAAAGTCTCGGACCCGTCCGTGCGCGAGGCCATCGCGTGGATCGCCGGGGAGGAGCAGAAGCACAAGGCCTTTCTGGTCAGATACCGCAAAGGGGATTTCGGGGCCGGCGGCCTGCGGCTGAGCGACGTGGCCTACTACAAGATCGCAGAGCACCAAAGCGAGCCTGAAGTGAAGGAAGACATGCACAGCGCCGATGTCTACCTGGTGGCGGCCCACCGCGAGCTGCGCTCGCACCGGTTCTACACCGCGCTGGCCGACCAGCATGCGGCGGGAGACGCCAAGGAGATGCTGCTCAAGATGGCCAACGAGGAGCTGAAGCACAAGGAGAAGATGGAGTACCTCTACGCGAACACGGCGTTCCCGCAGACCTCCGGAGGCTGATGGCCGGCAGCGGACAATTTCTGCGGTCGTGGGGGCATGGACCGGGTCTGCTTCTAATGGGGGAGCGGCCTCTCCGCTTTTCTGATCGCGGCCACACGCCGCTCCCGCCCAACAAGACCAGAGCACCGCGTTCGCGTCACCCCGGACAGCAGGCCTTCGGCTTACTTCGCCGGTTCCACCGGCACGACCGTCACCGGCACGGGCGAGTTCTTCAGCACCTTCTCGGTCACGCTGCCGAATCGGAAATTGCCCTTCGCGCCGTGGCTTGCCATCACGACCAGGTCGACTTTTTCCTTGTCGATCAGCTTGAGAATCTCCTTGGCCGGGTCGCCTACGGCCACGTGCTTGATGTAAAGAGGGCAGCTGTCCAGGTATTTTTCACAGATCTGACCCAGCCGCTTGTTCGCTGTTTTGGAGGCGTGATCCATGAGCTCCTGAACGCGTTTCTGCTCGAACGCCCCATACCACCCGTCGTGATGGGCGACGTCCTCGATGACGTAGAGCACGTGAATTTCGGCGCCGTACTGCTCGGTCAGGGATTTCACATGCGGCAGCGCCTGCTGGGATATGCTCGAAAAGTCGGTCGGCCACAGGATTTTTTTCATTTCCATTACGATCCTCCTTTTGTAGACGTCGCGTCGGTCAATATTGCTCCGACAAGTAAATATGTCGGATTTCTTCATATCATGCAGAGGCGGATCGGGGTGCCCGCCGCAGCGCGCCGCAACCACCCGTTCAACGACTCTGCGTACGGCACGGCCCGCTGCATACTACCTCAAACAGCCCCAGAGGAACCTCTTTCACGGAGCCGCCGGCCATCGCTGCCTGCCATCGGTTCCACGAAACGGCTGGGGGGCGTGGCAGCGTCGCCTGAAAAATGGGTTGCGGCGCGCTGCGGCGGGCACCCCGGTCCGCCTGACAACAGCTACAGTTGCACCGGTTAAGTTGCCGGTTTAATAATTCGAAAAATGGACACTCCCGGGCCGGTTGTAAAGACGCCGGCGCGGGGCGACAGGCGATAGGCGATAGGTGCGCTTCACGGCAGGTGCCGCGTCTGAACAAAAAACCCGCGGGAGCTTGCGGCTGCCGCGGGTTTTTCAAGTCGGCCGCTGCCGACTTATTTTTTCTTGTCGTCTTTAACCTCTTCGAAATCGGCATCGACGACGTCTTCCTCCGGTTTGGCCGCCCGCGCTCCCCCGGCGGATTGCGCATCCTGCTTCTGGCCCTCGGCCTGGGACGCCTGCTGGTACATGGCCTCGGCCAGCTTGTGCGAGGCGCTCGTCAACTCTTCGCTCAGGCGCTGGATCTGCTCCTTGTCGTCGCCCTCCATGGCTTTGCGCAGCTTCTCGATGGCCTCCCCCACCTTGGTTTTGGTGGACGGGTCAACCTTCTCGCCCAGGTCCTTGATGGAGCGCTCCGTGGAGTAGATGAGCGCATCCGCGTGGTTGCGCGCATCCACCAGTTCGCGCTTCCTGTGGTCCTCGTCCGCGTGCATTTCGGCGTCTTTGATGAGCTTGTCGATCTCTTCCTTGTTCAGCCCGGAGGAGGCCGTTATTTGGATCGACTGCTCCTTGTTGGTGGCCTTGTCCTTGGCCGACACGTTCACGATCCCGTTCGCGTCGATGTCGAAGGTGACCTCGATCTGCGGCACCCCCCGCGGCGCCGGCGGAATGCCGACCAGCTCGAAGCGCCCCAGGGTCTTGTTGTTGGACGCCATTTCCCGCTCGCCCTGGAGGACATGGATCGAAACCGCCGGCTGGCTGTCGCTCGCCGTCGAGAAGATCTGGCTCTTGCGCGTGGGGATGGTGGTGTTCTTTTCGATGAGCTTGGTCATGACGCCGCCCAGGGTTTCGATGCCCAGGGAGAGCGGGGTGACATCGAGCAGCAGCACGTCCTTGACGTCGCCCTTCAGCACGGCGCCCTGGATCGCCGCGCCCACGGCCACCACTTCATCCGGGTTGACCCCCTTGTGCGGCTCCTTGCCGAAGATCCGGCGCACCCGCTCCACCACGGCGGGCATGCGGGTCATTCCACCCACCAGGATCACCTCGTGAATTTCACGCGGGCTCAGCCCGGCATCCTTCATGCAGGTGCGGCAGGGCTCCTCCAGCTTGTCCAGCAATTCGTTCACCAGCCCCTCGAGCTTGGCGCGCGTGATCTTGATGTTGAGGTGCTTGGGCCCGCTGGCATCCGCCGTGATGAACGGCAGGTTGATGTCGGTTTCCATGGAGGTGGACAGCTCGATCTTGGCCTTTTCGGCAGCCTCTTTGAGACGCTGCAGCGCCATCTTGTCGTTGCGCAGATCGATCCCCTGATCCTTTTTAAACTCGTCCGCCAGGTAGGTGATCAGGCGCATGTCGAAGTCGTCGCCGCCCAGGTGCGTGTCGCCGTTGGTGGCCTTGACCTCGAACACGCCCTCGCCGATTTCGAGGACGGAGATGTCGAAGGTCCCGCCGCCCAGATCGAAGACCGCTATCTTCTCCTCGCGCTTCTTGTCCATCCCGTAGGCCAGGGCGGCCGCAGTCGGCTCGTTGATGATACGCAGCACATTCAAGCCGGCGATCCTGCCCGCATCCTTGGTGGCCTGTCGCTGGCTGTCGTCGAAATAGGCCGGCACCGTGATGACGGCGTCGGTCACCTTCTCGCCCAGGTAGTCCTCTGCGTACTTCTTAATGAACGCGAGAATGAACGATGAGATTTCCGCCGGGCTGTAGGGCTTCCCGCGGATGGTGAGGCGGGCATCGCCGTTGGGCGCTTCGTCTATCTTGTAGGGCAGCACCTTCTTGTCGTATTGCACGATCTTGGACGCGTATTTGCGGCCGATCAGCCGCTTGACCCCAAAGACCGTGTTCTCCGGATTGGTGATCGCCTGGCGTTTGGCGATCTGGCCGACCAGGCGCTCGCCGTTTTCGGTGATGGCCACCACCGACGGGGTCGTCCGGCCGCCTTCCGGGTTGGTGATGACCTTCGGGTCGCCCCCCTCCATGATTGCCACGCACGAGTTGGTGGTTCCCAGATCGATTCCGATAACCTTCGGCATACAGTTGATCCTCCTTATATTTTTCTCAGTTTAGTATTTTGGCTTGCGAAGCATTTCAGCAGGAGCCATCATCCGCTCTTTTCGGGCCGGTTGGCTCCTTGGGAACGGCCACGGCCACCAAGGCGGGCCGCAGGAGCCGTTGATGGATCATGTAGCCCTTCTGCATTTCCCTCACCACGGTGTTTTCCGAGAACTTGTCGGTTGCTTCCCGCAAAATGGCTTCGTGGAATTCAGGGTTGAAGGGCTTGCCGACCGAGTCGAAAGGCGTCACGTTGAATTTTTCCAGGATCCGCAGCAGCTCTTTGAGCGTGAGGCTGAGCCCCTGGGAAACCTGGTTTTCGGGGCCGCCGGCAGAAGCCGCCTGCAGGGCCAGTTCGATGTGGTCCACGACCGAAAGCATCTCTTTGACGAGAGATTGGTTGGCATACTTTCGAAAATCATCCATTTCGCGGGATGTGCGTTTTTTGTAATTTTCGAACTCAGCCGTTACCCGCAGCAGCCGGTCGTAGTTTTCTCCGGACTCTTTCTCCTTGGCTTCGAGGGCGGTTTCCAGCTCCTTGACCCGGTCCCTTGAACGGCTCTTGACCGAAGCGGAGGGCGCCTCGGGAACCCCCCGCTCTTTTTCAGCATCCGTCTCCGTCGGGTCTTCGGATGGAACCGAGGAGTCATTCTCCTCAGGGGAAAGAACCCTCACTTTTCGCGATTCGGACATGGCACCTGCCTTCAAGATGGGTACTTCAAATCGAGCCAAAAAATAAGGCTGTCGGCCCGGATGTCAAGACGCGGAAATCCGTTAATTGTCGGTAAAATAGAGGTTTACTGGGGGGCAACCGGTGAGCGGAGGCGCGGAACGCCGCTCCCGGGGCTTTGGGACGTGTGTCCTGAACCATCGCGGTTCGGAAACAATCCACGACACAGCCTGAATCACTTATCGCTGCTTCCTTCCGGACCTGACGAGGTTCGTGACCGTCTGTTGCGCGGTGCCCGGCCGGATGAATCCAGGCCACACGTCCCAAAACCCCGGGAGGGGGCATTGGTTTCAAAGGCGGATGGCGGATGGGTAAAAGCGCGGGCGTGGGATTCGCCATTCACCAGCCATAGAATACGCCCATAATATTTTTTTTCAAGCAAAAAGCGGGCGTGGTTCAAAATCCCTTTTGCCGGTTGACTTGGGCAAGCGCTTGCCGTAAACCAATTTACCGATTCCAACCGGTTGGGGGATCCGGCGTTGCCCTGCGACCGGTTCCATCCTCCACACATATTGTCCGACACCGTTCTTTATGAAGCGTTATTTCGAAGCTCGCCCCTCTGTCCGCCTGGACCGCCTCGTCGACGAAGCCATTGCCCGGCACGGGTTGATTGCCGACGGTGATTCCATTCTGGTCGGCGTTTCCGGGGGGGCGGACTCGGTGGCGCTGCTGCACCTGCTGGCGGCCCGGGCTTCGGAAGGCCGGCTGCGTTTAGGGGTGGCCCACCTGGACCACGGCCTGCGGCCTGAATCGGAGCGCGATGCGGGCTTCGTTCGAGCCATGGCGGCGGGGCTCGGCCTCGATGTCTACGTGGAGCGGGTCGAGGTGGCCGAGACGCAGCGGCGATGGCGCCTGTCGCTCGAGGAGGCCGCACGCCGGGCCCGCTACGATTTTCTCCAAAGTACGGCCGCACGCCATGGCTACGTCAAGGTGGCTCTGGGCCATCACGCCGACGACAACGCCGAAACCCTGCTTCTGAACCTGCTGCGCGGCAGCGGCCGCCTCGGCCTGGGAGGCATCCGGGCGATCCGGGAGGGGGTCTACATCCGACCGCTGATTCGGGCCACGCGCAGCGACATCGAGCAGTATCTGCAGATCCGCAAACTGCCCTTTCGGACCGACCGGACGAACTCCGACACCGCCATCCTGCGCAACCGGATCCGGCACCGGCTGCTCCCCCTGCTGGAGAGCGACTACCGTGCGGGGGTGCGCACCGTCCTCAGCCGGACGGCCGAGGTCCTGGCGGACGAGGAAGATTGGATCGAGGGGCTTCTGAGGCCCGACATGGAGCGTATGACCACGGCCTGCGGCCAGGGACGGCTGACGCTTGCCGCGGCCGACTTCGGCCGAATGCCCCTTGCGGCCGCGCGCCGCATCGCCCGCGCGGCGGTGCGGCGCGTACAGGGGGACCTGCGCCGCATCGGCTCTGTTCACGTCGAGCAGATCATTCACCTGTCCCGGCGTCGCGGCGCGGCGGGCCCCCTGTACCTGCCGGGGGATGTCCGCGTGCGGGTCGAAGGGGCTGAACTGGTCTTCGAGCGGCGGACGGCCGAAAGCATGCCCGCCCTGCAAGCAGCGCCTCTCGGCGACTTCGAATACACGCTTTCGGGATGCGGCGCGCTTTTCATCCGGGAGACCGGGGACCGATTTTCGCTGCGCGAAGTGCCCCGCGACGAGGCAGCGGACCCGAGAGCGGCGGAGCCGCAGACGGCCTTTCTGGACCGGGACGCCGTTCGTTTCCCCGTCACCGTCCGCAACCGGCGGCCCGGCGACCGCTTTGCGCCGCTCGGCGCCGGCGGGACGCAGAAATTGAAAAAATTTTTCAGCGATCACAAGGTCCCGGCCGCTCGGCCATCACACCCAAACCGTGCTAAAGGCCGAGCTATCGCTTGCGAAACCACGGGATGTGATTAAATTGGGTCATTCTCGCTCCGCCTGACAACGGCTGCAGCTGTACCTGTTTATTTGCCGGTTTAAGATGAATCCTTCCGGCAAGACCCCTCCCCGCAGCAAATGTTACTTGAAATTAGTCATGAGATACGGAATACTCTGACTTTACAAGCCGGCTTGTTTCCCGGCGACACTTTTAGGAGGTAATCTGCGTTGAACCCGTTCTACAAAAACCTGGCGCTGTGGCTGGTCATCACCCTGATGATGGTCATGCTCTACAACCTCTTCAGCCAGCAGCACCTGAACGAATCGACCCTCAATTATTCCCAGTTTTTGTCCCTGGTGAACGAGGACCGGGTGGCGGAGGTCGTCATCCAGGGCAAGGAACTCTACGTGACCGACGTCAACCGTTCCCGCTTCAAGGTCTATGCGCCGCCGGATCCCGAACTGATGGGCCTGCTGCGGCAGAAGCGGGTGATCATTAGCGCCAAGCCGGAATCCGAGTCGCCGTGGTACATGTCGCTGCTGGTGTCGTGGTTCCCCATGCTCGTGCTGATCGGGGTGTGGGTCTTTTTCATGCGCCAGATGCAGTCCGGCGGCGGCAAGGCACTTTCCTTCGGCAAGAGCCGGGCGCGCCTGATGACGGACACCTCGGAGAAGGTCACCTTCGCCGACGTGGCCGGGATCGACGAGGCCAAGGAAGAGCTCCAGGAAATCGTCGATTTTCTGAAGGACCCTAAAAAGTTCACCCGCCTGGGCGGACGGATCCCCAAAGGGGTCCTGCTGATGGGCCCCCCGGGGACCGGCAAAACGCTCCTGGCCCGGGCGATCGCGGGCGAAGCGGGGGTTCCCTTCTTCAGCATCAGCGGCTCCGACTTCGTGGAGATGTTCGTCGGCGTCGGCGCCTCCCGCGTGCGGGACCTTTTCGTTCAAGGCAAGAAAAACGCCCCGTGCATCATCTTCATCGACGAGATCGACGCCGTGGGCCGGCATCGCGGTGCGGGGCTGGGCGGCGGGCACGACGAACGGGAGCAGACCCTGAACCAGCTGCTGGTCGAGATGGACGGCTTCGAGTCCAACGAGGGCGTCATCCTCATATCGGCCACCAACCGGCCCGACGTTCTCGACCCGGCCCTGCTGCGGCCGGGACGGTTCGACCGCCAGGTGGTGGTGTCGCTGCCGGACATCAAGGGCCGCCAGATGATTCTGAACGTCCACATGCGCAAGACCCCCGTCGGTCAGGACGTGAGCGTGCTCACCCTGGCCAAGGGGACCCCCGGATTCTCGGGGGCCGACCTGGAGAACCTGGTGAACGAGGCCGCCCTTCTGGCCGCCAAGCGCGGCAAGGAGCGGGTGGGCATGCCGGATTTCGAGGACGCCAAGGACAAGGTCTACATGGGGCTCGAGCGCAAATCCAAGGTGATAAAGGAGGAGGACCGCAAGGTGACGGCCTACCACGAGGGCGGCCACGCTCTGGTGGCGCGCTTTCTGCCGGAGACCGATGCGGTCAACAAGGTCACCATCATCCCCCGCGGCCGCGCGGCGGGGGTCACGTGGTTTTTGCCCGAGGAGCGCGACTTCAAGTTTCGCGACCAGCTGGAAAGCGAGCTGTCGGTGGCCTACGGCGGCCGCGCGGCGGAGGAGCTCGTTTTTCACCGCATCAGCACCGGTGCCGCCAACGACATCAAGCAGGCCACGGCTCTGGCCGAGCAGATGGTGCGGCGCTGGGGCATGAGCGACGCTCTCGGGCCGCTCAACTACTCCAAAGGCGAGGAGCATGTCTTCCTCGGCCGGGAGATCGTCCAGCACCGCGATTATTCGGATGCCACCGCCCAGAAAATAGACGACGAGATCAACCGGCTGATCAAAAGCGCCTACGAGCGCGCCTGCAAGGTCATCCGGGAGAACATGGACATCCTGCACAAGCTCTCCGGGGAGCTCCTCGAAAAGGAAACCATCATGGGCAAGGAGCTGGATGCGATCATCCTCGGCCTGCGGCCCGGCATCCAGCTGCCTTCCAAGAAAATCGAGGAGGACGAGGAACCGCCCCCGCCCCGCCCGGAATCCCCCCCGCCGGAGGAGGCCAAGCCGGAGCTGGTCTCCTGATGTTCGGCCGCACCGCCTACCGCCTGGCCTGGGGCCGGCATGTGCTCGACTTGGGCCGCCGGACCTGCATCATGGGCGTGTTGAACGTGACCCCCGACTCGTTTTCGGACGGCGGCCGCTTCTACGACGCCGCGGCCGCCGTGGCCCAGGGCGAGCGACTGGCCGCCGAAGGGGCGGACATCATCGACATCGGCGGCGAGTCGACCCGGCCCTTCTCGGAGCCGGTCGCGATCGAAGAGGAAATCCGGCGCGTGGTGCCGGTGGTCGCCGCGCTGGCGGCGCGCATCCGGGTCCCGATCAGCGTCGACACCACCAAGGCTGCGGTGGCGCGGCGGGCGCTCGAAGCGGGCGCCGCCATGATCAACGACATCTCCGCCCTGCGCTTCGACCCGGACCTGGCCGGCGTCGGCGCCGAGTTCGGGGTGCCGGTGGTCCTGATGCACATGCGGGGGGAGCCGCGGACCATGCAGGTGGCCCCGCACTATGACGAACCGGTCACCGACATCCGGGTATTTCTAGGCGAGGCGGCGGCGGCGGCCGAACGGCTGGGCATCCCGCGCGAAAGGCTCATCGTGGACCCGGGGATCGGTTTCGGCAAGACCCCGGAGCACAACCTGCGGCTGATCCGGCGCCTGCCGGAGTTCGCGGCCTTGGGCCTGCCCATCCTCGTGGGCCCTTCCCGCAAGTCGTTTATCCGCCGTCTGGTCAAGCCGGACGGCGCCAAGGACATCCCCCCGAGCCTGCCGGTGGTGGAAACCGGCACCCAGGCCGCCGTGGCGGCCGCCGTCCTCAACGGCGCC
>JALOPD010000415.1 GCA_025454075.1 Desulfobacterales bacterium
GGCCGAGCCGAGCAGCGCCACCGCGCCGCACTGCTGCGCCCGGACCACCGCCAGATCCCGCGCGCTGTAGTGCAGGCCGCCCTCCTGCTTGTAGGAGGGATCGTGCTCCTCGTCGACGATGACGGCGCCCAGGTCGGAGAAGGGGGCGAAGACGGCCGAGCGCACGCCGATCGCAACCCGCACCTCCCCCCGCAGAATCCGGGTCCACTGGTCGAAGCGCTCACCCGCGGAGAGCCCGCTGTGCAGCACGGCCACATGCTCGCCGAATCGCGCGCGGAACCGTCTTTCGGTCTGCGTGATCAGGGCGATCTCGGGCACCAGCACGAGCACCGACTGCCCGGTGGCCATCACCTGGGAGGCCAGCTGCAGGTAGATCTCGGTCTTGCCGCTGCCCGTGACTCCGTTCAGCAGAAAGCACCGGAAGCCGCTGCCCAGGGCGGCGCAAACACCGGCCACCACCGTTTCCTGGGCGGTGGTCAGCGCGGGAGCGGCATCTGGGAGGATGGCCTCGCCGAAGGGGTCGCGGTACATCCGGCGCGTGAAGATCTCCACACGGCCCGAGCGTTCCAAAGCGCGCAGATGGGTTCGATCCTGCGGTGCAAGGGTGCGCACCGGCAGCTCGCCAGCCGCGGCAAGGACATCGCGCAGAGCCCGTTTTTTCGGGGACAGCGGATCGTCCGGCGGCGCTCCCGGCGCCAGCCGCGCCCAGCGCTCCTGCAGCGCCTTGGCCGCTCCCGCCCGCAGCGTCTGCGTGCGCTGAATGCAGCCACGGCGCTCCAGGGAGGCCAGAACCGCGCCCGGAACCCCCGGCCCGAGCCGCCCGCCCGCAGGCTTGCGGGCCAACAGCGCCAGCACCCGGGCTTCATCGACCGGCAGCCGGTGGGCGTCGAGCCGCTCCCTGCCTGCTGCGGTGATGGACCAGGCCGCGGATTCGGCCACGGTCAGGCCGCCGGGAAGTGCGGTCTGAATCACCGCGCCCAGCGGATGCTTGTAGTAATCCGCCGCCCAGCGGAACAAGGGCAGCATGGCCGCGGGGAAAACCGGGCCGTCGTCCAGGATCTTCAGGACGGGCTTGATGTCTATCTGTCCGGGCGGCGCGCCCGGCCCCAGCAGGTAGCCGGTGACGCGCCGCCGGCCGAAGGAAACCAGCACGCGCACCCCCGGCGCCACGGCGGCCTGCAGGGCCTCCGGAACCGAATAAGTATAGGTTCCCGCGACGGCCATGGCGATGGCCACTTCAACGGTGCTCCCGATCAGCTCCGGCATCAGCCCTTCCTCGCGGCAACCAGCCTTAAACACTGCATATACTTAACTTATTTGAACCGCTGTCAAAATTGAGTTATAATACGTTTAGTTTTACAGGCTATCAAGAGGGTCCGGCTCCGCGCACGAGCGCACCGGAGCGGGATCCAAGCTCATGCAACAAGGAGGATACCATGTCAGCTTTGAAACTTGGATTGACGCTCGCGCTGGTGGCGACCCTGATCTGCGGCTCCCTCGGGTCTCCGGCCTTCGCCTACCGGACCTCGACATCGGACTGCCAGGACCGGGACTACTACAGCGGCTGCGAAAAAGAGCCGACCGGGGGCATGATGATGTGGGACGCGCTCGTCATGCGTCCGGTGGGCATCGCCGGAACGGCGCTGGGTTCCGTGGTATGGCTCGTCAGCTATCCCTTCGCCTATCTAGGCGGCAATACGGAAGCCTCCACGGAAGCGCTGGTCCAGAACCCCTTCGAGTGGACCTTTCAGCGCCCCTTGGGTGAGTTCTAGCCGCATCCGGCGATTCATTCAACCCCCCGGCACATTGATCGGTTGCCGGCGGCCGGTCCCGATCCCGACCACCGCAACGCCCGGTTCACGGGCGTTGCGGTGAACCTTTCTTGCAACGAGCATTGCCGGCCGGGCCGAGTTCCCGCACCGCACCTCAAAAACCGCAGTCAGGGCATGGCATCCCCCTCAAGCACGGGCTCGATCCAATCTGCAAGACACGCCGGACGGGAAAGCCCGCCCCCACTGAACGCTGCACGCAAGCTGATTCGGCTCAGCCGCGACCTGGAGGAAGCGGTTCTTCTGGCGATGAAGTACATTGCCCACGCAACGGGTGCCGAACCGAGCCAGGAAGAACTCGCAGCGGTCCTGAAATCCTATTTCACCCTCGATGAGGTCACCAATCAAATCAACTACCTTCGCAAGAAGCCGCCGGAGAATGCCGGCCTGGAGGCGCCTTTCGGCCTGCGGCGGCCCACCTTGCGCGTCAACATGCTCGCCGCGCCCCAGACGAACTACCTCGCCCGTGCCGGTTATTTTGTCCGGCCGCTCGCCGACGCCATCGAAGCGATCCGCACGCATGCCAAATCCATGCTGGGAACTGCACCCTCCGATGCGAACCTCGCCGCGAGCCTGCGCAGCAGTTTCATTCTGAGTGAGATCAAGAATCAGATCGTGCACGCCCGCAAGCAGCGCGGCCAGAAGCAGCCGTAAGCAGGGCGCCGCCCGTCCGCCGGTTTCCGGCCCCCGCCTTTTCATCCCGGCGTTGATGGTTATAATGCTTTCCATCGATTGGAGCGTGAACCGGAAAAGGGTTGCCTTTCAGGCAGCGCGGCAGCGCTCGACCATCAAGAGGAGGCTTGCATGCAATTCGACCGACGGCGCTTCAGCCTTTTGATCCTCGGCAGTCTGACCCTGGCGTTGCTGGCTGGCTGCGCCGGGCACCAGCGCGCCCTTTCTCCGCGCGACCGGCTGGCCGATGCCTATGGTTTGCAGAATTTCGACCAGGTGGAGGAGCTGCGCTACACCTTCAACGTCCAGCTCCCCGACCGGCTGATTACTCGGGTCTGGTCCTGGGAACCCAAGCAGGACCGCGTCACCTTCATAGGCACGGCAGAGCAGGGTGGAACCGTCACGTATGCCCGTTCGGTTCTGGCCGGCCAGCCGGGCGAGCAGGTCAAAAAGGTGGACCCCTGGTTCGTCAACGACAACTACTGGCTGATCTTCCCTCTGCGGCTCGCATGGGACCAGTCCGCGGTTGTCTCGGCCGACGAGGCGCCGGCACCCCTGCCGATCGGCACGGGCAACGCCCAGCGGATCGTCGTGCGCTACCCTGCAAACGAGGGCTACACTCCGGGAGACGTTTACGAGCTCTTTATCGGCGCCTCCGGCCGGATCGAGCAATGGATCTACCGCAAGGGGGGCGACCCCAAGCCGACGCGCGTCACGACCTGGCAGGACTACCGCCGGGTGGGCCGACGACGCGGCGCATCTGACCAGCGGCACGAAGTTCCAATAATCATCGGGGTTGAAACAGAGGACGGCTCTGCCATGCTCAACCACGTGGTGTTGATGAAGTTCAAACCGGAGGTGTCCGAGGAGGATGTTCGCGAGCTGGAGAAGGCACTGGACCGCTTGCCCAACGAGATCATGGAAATCAAGATGTATGAATTCGGGCGCGATATCCTCAAGTCGGAGAGATCCTATGACTTCGCCCTGGTCAGCCTTTTCGCCAACCTGGCGGCCTTGAGGCGTTACCAGGAGCACCCCGAGCATCTGCCGGTGTCGGCCCGCATCAAATCCATGTGCTCAAGCATGGCAACGGTTGACTTCGCCGGTTCGGACAGCGGCGCGGCCGAGGCCGGACCAACCGAGTGCGAAAGAGACCCCTGGGAGCAGCTGAAGCGCTGAACCCCTCTCGACAACGCGGCGCGCCGATGAATGCGGGGCTGGCGTTGTGGAAAAAGCAAATGACAGAGCCAGTTCAATGATGCGCGTGGCCACCCTTCTGACGATCGTGCTGCTGGTCGTGACCGGCTGTCTGGCGGGTTCCGAGGACGCTGCCGCAGGCAGGATCAAGTGGGTGCAGACCCTGCCCGAGGGCCTGCAGCTTGCCAAGGCCTCCGGCAAGCCGGTCATGCTGTACTTCACCGCGGATTGGTGCGCGCCCTGCGTCGAGCTGAAAAAATACGTTTTCACGGACAAGCGCGTGGTTGCGGCGTCCGAGCGCCTGATCAACGTTTACATCGATGCGGACAAGGACTTCGAGACCCTGGCGGCCTACAGCGTGCGCGGCATACCCGCCATACTTTTTCTGAATACTCGCGGTGAAACCGTATCCAAATACAGCGGCGACCGGTCGGTGGGCAGCTTCGTGAAGGAAATGAACACCGTCGCCGACAAGCACGCCCGCTGACACCCCCGCGGCCGGCTGCCGTACCGGGCGCGGTTCGTGAACCGGGCGCCGCAAGGCCTCCGGCTGGCCCTGCCCGGAGCGCTCCGTACGCCGCCTTCCCGCCGTCAGCGCCCGGTCGAGGCCGCCAAAATTCATGTTGTGCTTTGACCCGCTTTATATTACCATAAAACACAATAAATTCCTGTAGGTACAGACGCAGGGAACCCTCCGCGGACGAATGCTTCCGGCCCGGAAGGCTTACCGGCATTTTCGCGTGGGTCCTCGTAGGAGGACCGCGCAGCACTGGAAACGGCACCGCCGCCAGCCATGAGCGCATTTGCAGACATTGACATCCGGGCGACCGTCAGCGCTTCGGTGATCGAAACCTTCAGCTCCATGCTTTCCATGGACATCCAGCCGCTGGAGGAGGA
>JALOPD010000416.1 GCA_025454075.1 Desulfobacterales bacterium
CAGCTGGCGGTGATCTATATCCCCTTCCTGGATCGCTTTTTCGGCTTGACGCCTCTTCCCCTCGAAGATTTGGGCCTGGCCTGCACGATGGGAGTTCTGTCCTGGGCCGGTGTAAGAATTGAAAAAGCATTGCTCGGCAGTAATGCGAAATAGAGGTGATCCCATCGATTCATGGCCGCCGCAGCCTCAGGCGAGGACCGGCTGGGGTCAGAATCGCGGCTGGAAGCCGCTCCCACAAAAAAAACCGCCGCCAGCATCGCGGGCGGCGGCTTTTTTAATGTTCAGAAACCGGAGACTCAGCCTTTTTTCAACTCCTGAAACGTTCCGTGCCAGGCGCACTTGTTGCAGAAGGTCTCGGTCGCATCCGTGACCTCAGGCGCGGGCGCGTCCTCAGCCTCCGTTCTAAAGCGCACGGCGCCCGACACCACACTGAACTCGTAGGTCTCGAACTCGTCCTCCGGGTCCTTAACGAAAAACTCCTGGCACCCACAAATCGGGCATTCCATCCTTTTTCCCCTTTATAATTTTTCCCCCGGCGGCGGAAAAATTCAGCTGATTTTCATAAACGCCTTTTTCTTGGCCTTGCAGACCGGGCACTCCTCCGGAGCTTCCATTTCAACGGTGTAGCCGCAGACCGAACAGACATAGTAGTCCACGTCCGCCTGCGGTTTGCCCAGGCTGTCGATCGCCTTCTGGTAGAGTGCGGCATGCACTTTTTCCACCTCGTTGGCATAGGTGAAGGTGCGCACCGCAGCCTCATTGCCTTCAGCCTTGGCGGCTTCTATCATCGGCGGGTACATGGAATTGAACTCATAGGTCTCTCCGCCCAGGGCTTCCTTGAGATTCTCCAGGGTGCTCTTGACCCCTTTAAGGGTACGCAGATGGGTGTGGGCATGCACGGTCTCGGCCTCCGCCGCCGCGCGAAACAGCTTGGCCACCTGGGGATGGCCTTCGGTCTGGGCTTTCTGCGCGAAGGCCAGATACTTCCGGTTGGCCTGGGATTCACCGGCGAAGGCGTCTTTCAGATTTTTTTCGGTCTTGCTCATTTCGAGACCAACAGTGAATCAAAACCCGTGCCAGGAAACGCAAGGGTTGAAGAAATCAATACATAGTATGATAACAGTCAATTAGAATACAGACCCGCATCCTGCCCTCAGGCCGCGCCCGGCAACCTGAGACAATCCGGCAAAGGCTGACACCCCGCATTCCAGCGCGGCGGCACCAGCCTATCCCCCGCAGACCACTAAAGGCGGAGGCCTGTGTCAGGTTGAATCTGGGCCACAACTGTCTCACGACACAAAAGTGAATCGGCCGATTCGATTTCCGATCCTGATCGTCACTGCAGTCCGGCCGCCAGCGCCTTGGCAGGGCGCAACGCTTCAAGCATCAAATTAACAATGAAATAAGTATTCTAAAGATTATTTTATCACCTTTTCATTGAGTGCTGCATGCGCTGCCGCCAGGCGGGCGATCGGCACCCGGAAGGGGGAGCAGGAAACGTAGTCCAGGCCGAGCTTGTGGCAGATCATGATGGATTCGGGATCCCCGCCGTGCTCGCCGCAGATGCCGCACACCAGGTTCGGTTTGACCCGCCGAGCCTTTTCCATGGCGATGCGCATCAACTCCCCCACCCCTTCCGGGTCGATGGTTGCAAAAGGGTTGTCCGGCAGGATCCCGGCCGAGATGTACGGCACCAGGAAGCTGGCCTCGGCATCGTCCCGCGAAATTCCGAAGGTGGTCTGGGTCAGGTCGTTGGTGCCGAAGGAGAAGAACTGCGAGTAGTCGGCGATCTTGTCGGCGGTGAGCGCCGCGCGCGGGATCTCGATCATGGTGCCGAACTTGTATTCCACGCTCATCTTCTGCTCTTCCATGACTTTCTTGGCTTCGGCCTCGAGCGCTTCGCGCTGGCGTTTGAGCTCGTGCACGTGGCTGGTCAGCGGGATCATGATCTCGGGGTGGACGTCGACCCCCTCGCCCGCCACCAGGCAGGCGGCCTCGAACACGGCCCGCACCTGCATGCGGGTGAGCTCGGGGATCATGATGCCCAACCGCACGCCGCGCATGCCCAGCATGGGGTTGGACTCGTCCAGGGCCATGGCGCGCTTGAGCAGCCTCTCCTTGACCCGGACCTCATCGATCAGGTTATCCACTTCGGCCAGGTTGGGGGCGTGCTGCAGCCGGATCTTCAGATCGGCCAGCTGGTGCATGAGCTCGTTGATGTTCGGCAGAAACTCGTGCAGCGGCGGGTCGATCAGCCGGATGATGACTGGCAGGCCGTTCATGATGCGGAAGAGCCCGGCGAAGTCCTCGCGCTGGTAGGGCAGCAGGATTTCGAGCGCCTCGCGGCGTTCGCTCGGCAGGTCGGTCATGATCATCTTCTGGAAGTGCTGCAGACGCTCGGTCTGGAAGAACATATGCTCGGTGCGACACAACCCGATGCCCTCCGCGCCGTACTCGCGCGCCCGCTGGGCGTCGCGCGGGTAGTCGGCGTTGGCGCGCACCCCCAGCCGCCGGAACTCGTCGGCCCAGCGCAGCAGCTTGATCAGCCAGGGGTCCTTGATGTCCGGCACCACGGCCTTGAGCTTGCCCAGGTACACTTCGCCGGAGGTGCCGTCGATCGAGATCCACTCCCCTTCCTTGACGATCTTGTCGCCCACTTTCATCACGCGGTCGTTCAGGTCGATCTCCAGGGCCGAGACCCCGACCACGGCCGGCTTGCCGAACTGGCGCGCCACCAGGGCCGCATGGCTGGTGCGCCCCCCGCGGCTGGTCAGGATCCCCTGGGCCGCCAGCATGCCGTGCACGTCGTCGGGCTTGGTTTCCGGCCGGACCATGATGACCGCTTTTTTATCGCCCTTGCCCCAGGACTCGGCCAGATTGGCGTCGAAGGCCACCATGCCCACCGCCGCCCCCGGCGACACGTTGAGCCCCGTGGCCAGGAGCGCGCCGGCGCTCTTGGCCTCCTGTTTGGTGACATGGTCGAACTGGGGGTGCATGAAGAAGTCCACCTGCTCGGGGGAGACCCGCAGCACGGCCTCCTCGCGGGTGATGAGCTTCTCCTCGGCCATGTCCGCGGCCACGCGCACGGCGGCCTGGGCCGAGCGTTTGGCGTTGCGGGTCTGCAGCATCCACAGCTTGCCGCGCTCGATGGTGAACTCCATGTCCTGCATGTCGCGGTAGTGCTGCTCCAGGCGCTTGGCGATGCCGAGAAACTCGGCATAGGCTTCGGGCAGCTCCTTGATCAGCTGGTTGATGTCCTTGGTCATGCGGGTGCCGGCCACCACGTCCTCGCCCTGGGCGTTGGTGAGGTAGTCGCCCTCGATGTCTTTCTCGCCGGTGGTGCTGTTGCGGGTCATAGCGACGCCCGTGGCGCTGTTATCACCCATGTTGCCGAAGACCATGGCCACGATGTTGACCGCCGTCCCCAGATCGTGGGCGATCCCGGCGGCATTGCGGTAGTCGACGGCGCGCTTGCCGTTCCAGCTTTCGAACACCGCCGCCGTGGCTAGGCGCAATTGCTCGTAAGGCTCGGCGGGGAAATCGCGGTTGGACAGGCGCCGGAAGATCTTCTTGAACTCAACGATGACCTCCTGCAGGTTTTCGGCGGAGAGCTCGGGGTCGGTTTTGACCCCGGCCTTGCGGCGCGCCTTGGTCAGCACGTCCTCGAAGGCCTCGTCGGGGATCTCCATGACCACGCTGCCGAACATCTGGATCAGCCGCCGGTAGGAATCGTGGACGAAGCGCGGGTTTCCGGTCAGCGCGATCATGCCCTGGGAGGTCTCGTCGTTCAGGCCGATGTTGAGCACCGTGTCCATCATCCCCGGCATTGAAAACTTGGACCCCGAGCGGCAGGAGACGAGCAGCGGGTTCTGGGCGTCGCCGAAGCGCCGGCCGCTCAGCGATTCCACTTTTTCCAGGGCCGAGATCGCCTGGTCCCACATGCCCTCCGGGAAGGCGCCACTGCGGGCCAGGTATTCGTTGCAGGCCTCGGTGGTGATGGTGAACCCCGGCGGCACGGGCGCTCCGATGCGCACCATGTCCGCCAGGTTGGCGCCCTTGCCGCCCAGCAGCCCGCGCACCGCGTCCCATGAACCGCCGACGTACGCGTCGACTTGATCCAGCTCGTCGAAGAGATAAACCCACTTTTTC
>JALOPD010000417.1 GCA_025454075.1 Desulfobacterales bacterium
CTGGTGGTCATGGACATCGTCTACAACCCGCTGAAGACCCGGCTGCTGAGGGAGGCGGAGGCCGCCGGCTGCGAGACCATCGACGGCCTGTCCATGTTCGTCCACCAGGGGGCGCGGCAGTTCGAGCTCTGGACGGGGCTGGCGGCGCCGGTGGACATCATGCGGATGGCCGTCGAAGCCGAACTGACGGCCACCTCCTAAACGCAAGCTCTGCGTTGCGCTTCGTTTTGCGATGGCTGCGGCGTACGTTCGTATGCCTCGCAACGCGAAACTCGCGCGCCTTGATCTTGCGCTTATGAGGAGGCCGTCACATTCAATTTCACAGGTATTTGTGAGCGTCTAACACCATGCGTGAAATCAAAACGCTTCCCCCCACGCGGGCTGCGGTGGCGGTGCCGGGGTCGAAGAGCTACACCCACCGGGTGCTCATCGCGGCGGCGCTCTCCGACGGGCGCTGCGTGATCGAAAACGCCCTGGAGAGCGAAGACACCCACCTGACGCGCGACGCATTGAAAAAATGGGGCGTAGCGATGGCGCCGGAAGGCGAGGCGCTGGTGGTTGCGGGTTGCAAGGGGGAATTCAAGACCTGCCGAAGCCCCATTTTTTTAGGCAACTCGGGGACCTCCATGCGCCTGCTCACGGCCGTCGCGGCCCTGGTGCCCGGGACATCCATCCTGACCGGCAGCGACCGGCTCAGGGCCAGGCCCATCCAGGACCTCCTGGACGGCCTCGCCCAGGCGGGCGTGGCCGCGCGGTCGCTTGACGGAAACGGGTGCCCGCCGGTGGCGATCGAGGGAGGCGGGTTCGCCGGGGGGCGCGTCGACTTGAACTGCGCCCTCAGCAGCCAGTTCCTCTCCGCGCTGCTGCTCGTCGGCCCGCACACGCGCGAAGGGATCGAGGTGCGCGTGACCCACGGGCCGGTGTCGCGGCCCTACATCGACATCACCCTCGACACCATGGCGAGCTTCGGCGTGCAGGCCGAGCGCGACGGCTACGCGTGGTTCAAAGTGCCGGGCGGGCAACGCTACCGCGCCGGGAGGCACCGGGTCGAGCCCGACTGCTCTCAGGCCGGGTATTTCTGGGCGGCCGCAGCCGTCACGGCGTCCACGGTCAGCGTGCGGGGGGCGCACCGCGGTTCGCGCCAGGGGGACATCCGGATCCTGGAGATCCTGGAGCGGATGGGCTGCCGCGTGGCTTCGCAGGCGGATGGGGTCGCGGTGTCGGGGGGGGCGCTTTCGGCGGTCGATGTCGACATGGGGGACATTCCGGACGTGGTGCCCACGGTGGCCGTCGTGGCGGCCTTCGCCCGCGGGCGCACCGTCCTTCGCAACGTGGCGCACTTGCGGGGGAAGGAGAGCGACCGATTGGCGGCCGTGAGCGCCGGCCTGAACCAAATGGGGATCGCGGCGGGCTGCGAAGCGGACCGCCTCTGGATCGAAGGCGGCACGCCCCATCCGGCGGCCATCGACTGCTGCAACGACCACCGCATCGCCATGAGCTTTGCCGTCGCCGGGCTGAAAGCGCCCGGCGTTCGGATCCTGGACGAGGCCTGTGTCCAGAAGTCGTTTCCGAATTTCTGGGAGACGCTCGAAGGGCTTTACCGATGAACGGCAGGCTGGGGATGAACCGCACCATCGGGGTGATCGGCTTCGGGCGGTTCGGCCGGCTGGCGGCGCGCTACCTGGCCCCGGACGGCAAGGTCAGGGTGTGGGACCCTGCGGCCGCTGCGCCGGAGGTCCTTTCGACCGGCGCCGAACCGGCCGATCTCGCCACGGCCGCCCGGAGCGACATCGTCATCCCGGCGGTGCCGATCTCGCGGTTTCAGGAGGTGCTGGGCGAGGTCACACCCCATCTCAAAGCCGGGAGCCTGGTGGTCGACGTCTGCTCGGTGAAAGAGCTGCCGGTCCGCTGGATGCAGGCGCTGCTCCCGGCGGGGGTGGACATCCTGGGGACCCACCCCATGTTCGGGCCGGACAGCGCCGCCGATTCGCTGAAAGGCCGCAAAATAGTCCTCTGCCGGGTGCGCGTGGGCGCTGAGCGCTACGCGAGGATAAGAAACTACCTTGACGCCAAGGGGCTGGCGGTGATCGAGTCGAGCCCGGCCGAGCACGACCGGCAGATCGCGGTGAGCCTCGCCCTCACGCACTTCATCGGCCGGGCCCTGGCCGGGATGGGGGCGACGCCGCAAGAGATCGACACCGAGGGCTACAAGCGCCTGCTGCGCATTCTGGAGGTGGTCGAAAACGACACCTGGCAGCTGTTCGAAGATATGAACCGTTTCAATCCGCATGCCGAAACCGCTCGGCATACGTTTATGAGGGCCATGGAAGAGATCGAGAAAAGGTTGATTGGGGGGAAAACGTTTAAGGTTCAAAGTTTAAGGTTTAAAGAATAACCAATAGAAATCATTATTTTTATCATTCACTTTAAATTTTAAACCTTAAACCCTAAACTCCTCCCTCTGACGACCCGAGAGGCCGTTTTCCATCAGCCGCGGGCGAGGTCGACGAAGTACTCGTGAAATCGCAGGTCGGTGGAGAGCTCCGGGTGGAACGAGGTGGCGAGCCACCGGCCCTCGACGGCAGCGACCGGCGTGCCGTCTGCCAGACGGGCAATGACCCGCGCCTGCCCCCGGGCGTGGACCAGGCGCGGCGCCCTTATGAAAATCCCCGGAAACGGGCGGGCGGCGCCGTCTTTCAGAACCTCCACGGTCAACGGCTCCTCGAAGCTGTCGATCTGCCGGCCGAAGGCGTTGCGCTCCACGGCGATGTCCATCAGGCCCAGCAGCGGTTGTTCCCGCCCGATCTCCCTGGCCATCACGATCATCCCGGCGCAGGTCCCCCACACCGCGTGCTGCCCGGCGAACTCCCGGACGGGGTCCATCAGCCCATAGCCCTCCATGAGCTTGCCGATGGCGGTGCTCTCGCCGCCCGGGATGATCAGCCCGTCCAGCCGCTGGAGGTCCCGGGGCAGGCGCACCTCGGTCGCGGCGTGGCCGAGCCCGCCCAGCTGGCGGATGTGCTCGATGAAGGCGCCCTGCAGCGCGAGGACCCCGATGCGCATGTTTCACCAGCCCCGGCCTGCCAGCTTTTCCTTGTCCGTCAACGCGGAAACGTTGATGCCGACCATGGGCTCCCCCAAGCCGGCGCTGAGGTCTGCCAGGATGGCGGGGTTGTTGTACTGGGCCGTGGCCATCACGATCGCCTTGGCGCGCTTGGCCGGCTCGCCGCTCTTGAAGAT
>JALOPD010000121.1 GCA_025454075.1 Desulfobacterales bacterium
GACGGCAAGAAGGCGTTCGGCAGCCGCGTGGACCGCCACGAGCGGATCGGGGAGGGGACCCTGGGGCTCGAGGCCTTCCGACTGATCATGAACGACCCCCGCTTCGACGGCATCCCCATGATCCTGGAGACACCCGACGAGAGCCGCTGGGCGGAGGAGATCCGCCTGCTGAAGGCGATGGCGGAGTATCGGGCTGCCGGCTGATACCGCCTGGACCGGGAGATGGAGAAGCTATATCATATATTTCATCGGTAGCCTGCGGTTCCCCTTGCTTGACAACCAAAGGAGAGGGGCATGATTGGGAAGGACGGTTCAGGCCCGCCATCAGATCCGGTTGCGCCTCACATGGTGGATGAACTGCTGAAGGGCGTCCACTGGGGCTCCCGCTGGTTCCGGCGCAGCGACATCCTGCGGTTGGGGACGGCCATCGGGCTGATGGAGATCAGGCTGCGCCACTACGTCGAGCTCTGCCGGCGGCCTCTCGGCGCGGGCGAAGACCGGCCTGAGATCGACGAGGCGTCGGGCGTCTCCTGCGGCCGGCTTTCGGCCGCCGATCTCGGCAAATGCGAGCGGTTGCTGGGAGAGGCGAAAAGCGCCCTTACGATCGGCGCCGTGGACAGCGCCTGGATGGTTCTGAACGAGCTCGAACGCGAGATGGTCATGGCCTTGAGCGACGCGGAGCTCAAGGCGCGTTTGACCTCTGCTCAGGCGGAAGCCGGAGAGAAACTCGGCAAATGGAGGGGCAGCGCCGTCAAGAAACTTCCGCAGGAGCTCGGTCTCGCCGGCGAGCCCGGGCGCGAGGCGCCGGCCCAGGCTCCGGCACAGCCATTCAGCTCACGCGCAGCCACCCTGGCAGCGCTCAGGGAAACCATGTTCCACCTTCACAACAGCTCGCAAAACCTTTACCACAACATCGGCCGCATTCGGCGCCAAGTAACGATCGCATCGCTCTCCGTGGCCGTGATGGTGGTCGCGGTCTGGGTGCTGAACGCAAATGGGTTTTTCGATGCGCTCGGCGGCTCGATCCGGGAGCGGATTCCGCTGGCAGTCCTCAGCGGGCTGCTCGGCGGGGTGTTGAGCGTGGCGCACAATGTCAGCAAGGTGGACCCGAAGCTGAAGATCCCGGAGGTCAGGGCGTCGTTTCTGGTGACACTCACCCGCCCTATCGTCGGCGCGGCAGTGGCTCTCCCGATCCTGGTCCTCATCGAGTCGGGGCTCATCAATATTCCGGGAGATCAGCGGATATGGGCCGTGCCGGCGTTCTGCTTTCTGGGCGGGTTCAGCGAGCGTTGGTTTTTCGGGATTGTCGAGAAACTGGAGAAGCCGAGGCCATGACGACTGCAGGCGGAACGAGCGAGCGCTCGGACTACTTCCGGGCGGGTGTCGGCGGCATGGTGATCGACTCGGCCGGGCGGATTCTGGTGCTTAAGAGGGCGGACGTGGCGACCGGAGGCTGGCAGATGCCCCAGGGGGGGATCCGCCCTGGGGAGGAGCCCGAGGCGGCGCTCGCGCGTGAGCTCGGCGAGGAGACCGGCCTGCGGCCATCGGATCTCGAGGTGCTGGCCGTCTGCCGGGAGTGGCTGGTCTACGAACTGCCGGCCCGATTCCGCAACGCGAAGGTGGGAAGAGGGCAGGCCCAAAGGTGGTTTTTATGCCGACTGCGCGGCGCGGCGGAGAGGGTCAGGCCGGACGGCGTCGACGCCCCCTTCCGGAAGCCCGTTTACAGCCGCCTCGTCGCTGAATTCTCGCCGTACCTTTCTCCAACGGATTGAACCCGCCGACCTGAGTTCTACTCCTTCAGCGCTCCCATCGTGAGCCCCTGCACGATGGTCTTGCGCACGAAGAAGGCGAACACCGAGACCGGAAGGACGATCAGGGTCGCCGCCGCACCGATGCCGGCCCAGTCGATCTTGCCGTAGGAGATGAAGTTGTACACAGCCACCGGAACGGTCTTGGTCTTCGGGCCGGAGAGGATCAACGAAAACAGGAACTGGTTCCAGGAGAAAATAAACGCCATGATGGCCGAAGTGGCGATGCCGTTGCGCACCAGGGGCAGCACGATGAGGAGGAAGCTTTTCAGCCGCGAGCATCCGTCGATCATGGCCGCGTCTTCCAGCTCCGCCGGCACGCCCTCGAAAAAGGCGACCATCAGCCAAGCCACCATGGGCAGGGTGATGATCAGGTGGGTCAGGGTCAGGGCCGTGTAAGTGTCGATCAATTTGAGGTGGCGGAAGATGATGTACCAGGGCAGCAGGTAGCTTACAAACGGGGTCATCCGCGCGAGCAGGATGATGATTCCGATCTTACCCTGACGGTACTTCGCGATGGAATAGGCCGCCGGCAGCCCCAGCACCAGCGAAAGCCCCGTGGCGAGCGTGGCGATGATGAGGCTGTTCAAGAGGTACTGGAAGAAATTGTGCTGCTGAAAAACGGCCTGGAAGTTTTCCAGGGTCGGCGTGAAAAGAAACTCCGGCGGGTAGGCGATGTTCTGCACACCGGTCTTGAGGCCGGTCATGATCATCCAGACGAAGACGAACAGCGGCGCCACGCACAGGCCCACGGCCCCCGCATAAAACAGGGCCGACCGCAATATCTTGATCGCAGCCCGTTTTGCCATCCGCTTTTCCCCCCTTGCAGCTCAGCGGTCCAGGGCGCTGAGCCGCATCCGGTTCATGACCACGTTGAAGACCAGCACGATCATGAACACCGCCACCATGAGCGCCGAGCCGTAGCCCGCTTTGAAGAAACCGAAACCGACCTGGTAGGAATAGAGGTAAAGGGTCTCCGAGGCGATTCCCGGCCCGCCCTGGGTGATGGTGTAGATCATGTCGAACTCCTTGAGGTTGTCCAGGGAGCGCAGCATCAGGGCGGCGATCAGCACCGGTCGGATCAGGGGCAGGGTGATGTACCAGAAAATCTGTAGAGCGCTCGCCCCGTCGATGCGGGCCGCCTCGTACGGGTCCGGCGGCAGGGACTTCAGGCCGGCCAGCACGATGAGTGTGATCATGGGCGTCCACTTCCACACATCCACCATCACCAGCGAGAGCACCGCGGTGTGCTCGCTGCTCACCCACAGGCTGCCCGGCAGACCGATGCTGCGCAGCAGGTAGTTCAAGACTCCGATCTCGGGGTTGAGCATCACCCGCCAGATCAGGGCCACGGCCACGGGAGTCGCGGCAAACGGGAAAATGTAAATGGCCTGGACGGCCTCGCTGCCTCGGAATTCGCGGTTGAAGTAGAGCGCGATGAGAAGCCCCAGGGTGAGCTCGAGGAAAAGGCTCAGGCCGCTGAAATAGACCATCACCTTGATCCCGTTCCAGACGCGCTCGTCGGAAGCGAGCTCGATGAAGTTGTCTATCCCGATGAAGCGCGGCTGGCCCAACCCCACGGTCCACTTGGTGAAAGCGAGGTAGAGGTTGAAGCCGATGGGCAGCACCACGATCAGAAACAGCACGATCACTGCCGGCGCCGGAAAGACCAGGGCCTGGCGGCGATCCACGAAGCGGCCGATGGCGCTGAGCATGGTGCGCATGGGGCGGGCCGTAGACCCGGAGCTTTCGAACCCGGTCTTGCTTCGGGCCGGTTGTCTGGACAGACCTCGGTTTATAGAGGGTTTGCTTTTGTGGGGGCGGATCCCCGCCGCGATGTCACGCCGGGTACACATCCCTCCCGTTGCGGCTGGCTGCCGTCCCCACAGGGTTGCAAGCTTGCGCTTCAGATCTCCATTTTCTTGTCCATCAGTTCGGCCGCCTTTTTGGCCGCGGCCTCCACATCCTTGCCCTGGATGGCCTCCACGATCACCTGGCCGGTGATGTCCCGGATCTCCGGCACGTTGATGACGGGAGGGTTCCACTGGGGCTGGCCGAGTTCGAACGACTTCTGGGTGTTGGCCGTCCAGTCCGGCTGCTTGTCCCCGGCCTTGTATTCGGGGGAGTTCCAGGCCGACGCGCGCCCCGCCGGGACACCGGCCAGGAGGGCGCCCAGCGCGTTCGGTTTGTTGGTGGCCCACTGGATGAACAGCCAGGCGGCCTTCTGGCGGTCGGCCGGGCTGTTCTTGTTGATGGCCAGGCTCCAGTTGGACACATGCGGCACGCTGCCCGCCGGACCGGCCGGGATGACCGCGTAGCCGACCTTGCCGGCCACCTTGGATTCCTTGGGGTTCTCGTAGAGCGACTTGAACACGTTGGCATCGTAAATCATGGCGGCCTTGCCCTCCATGAAGGCGGAGGTGCTCTCGGCCCAGTGCAGCATGGTGCCGCCTTCGGGGCCGTAGTTCCGGAGCAGGTCGCCGTAGAACTTGAAGCTGGCGATGCTGCCGGGGGCGGCGAGATTCGACTTGCCCTGGGGGCTGGTCCAGGAGCCGCCGAAGCTGTAGAGGAAATCCACCCACTGGGAGGTGGCCGCCGCGCCTTTGCCCCGCAGGGTGATCCCGACCAGCTTCTTGCCGTCGACCTCCTTGCCGTGGAAAAACTTGGCGGTCTCCTCCAGTTCTTTCATGGTCTCAGGGACCTTGACCTTGAACTGGCTGAAGAGGTCCTTGCGATAGGCCAGCAGCGAGGTTTCGGTGTTGATCACGACCCCGATCTGTTTTCCGTCGATCGTGGCGGCCTTGGTGAAACTGGCAAAAAAATCGTTGGGGTCCCAGCTGGCCTCGGTGAGCGTGGGGTCTTTGATGAAACCGTCGAGCGGTTGCAGCCAGCCCGCCTTCCAGTAGTAGAGCTTGTCCTGCCCCGGCATGATCATGAACCCGTCGATCTTGCCGCCGGCATTGAGCTCGATGGTACGCTTGTTGCGGTACTGGTCCTCCGGGAAGACCTCCATGATGACCTTGATGCCGGTCAGCTTTTCGAATTCGGGGATCTTGGGCTCGATGAAGGTGGTGAAAGGGTGTTTGTTCATCAGGAACCGGATCTCGACCCCTTTCGACTGCATCCAGTCGACCTGCGCCCAAGCGGCCCCGCATGCAATGACGGCGCCCAGCAAAGCCATGAACACGGTGCACGCAATGCTTTTTTTCATGTCGCGCCTCACTTTCTCTTTGGGTTAAACAATGGTTTGCAGCGTTTCCCGGTCGAACAGGTGGGTCCTGTTCAGCTTCACTTCCACTTCCAGGGTTTGACCCACGGCCATGGGCTGTTCCGGGGACTCCATGCGGGCGACGAGGGAATGGGGGCCGCAGGTCAGATGCACAAACATTTCCGCTCCCAAGGGTTCCACCACGTCGGCTCGCGCTTTCAATGTGTCTCCGGGGTGATCGGCTCTCCCGGCGGCAGGCACCGCCAGGTCTTCGGGCCGCACTCCGAAAATGACCGGCCGGCCGGCATACGCTTCGACCGGACGGCTGAAAAGGTCGGGAAGCATCAACCTGAACGCACCGGCGTCCACGAAGTACCGGCCCTGTTCCAAGACCAGAGTGCACTCGATGAAGTTCATGGCCGGCGAGCCGATGAAGCCGGCCACGAACTGGTTGGAGGGCTTTTTGTAGACCTCGAGCGGCGTTCCGGACTGCTGCAGGGAGCCGCGATTCATGATGAAGATGCGGCTCGCCATGGTCATGGCCTCCACTTGGTCATGGGTGACGTAGATTATGGTCGCGCCGAGGCGGCGGTGAAGCTTGCTGATCTCGGCCCGCATGGCGACCCGTAACTTGGCGTCCAGGTTGGACAGCGGCTCGTCGAAAAGGAAAACCTTGGGCTTGCGCACGATGGCCCGGCCGACGGCTACACGCTGCCGCTGGCCGCCGGAGAGTTGCCTGGGCCGGCGGTCCAGCAAATCGTGGATGCCGAGGATGTCAGCCGCTTCGCGGACGCGCCGGTCGATCTCCTCCTTGGGGAACTTGCGCATCTTCAGCCCGAAGCCCAGGTTTTCACGGACGCTCATATGGGGGTAGAGTGCGTAGTTCTGGAAAACCATGGCGATGTCGCGGTCCTTGGGCGCGAGGTCGTTGACCCGCCGGTCGCCGATGTAGATATCGCCCGACGATACGACTTCAAGACCGGCGATCATTCGGAGCGCCGTGGTTTTGCCGCACCCGGAGGGGCCCACCAGCACCGCAAACTCACGGTCTTGGATCTCGATGCTGAGGCTGTCGACGGCGGTCACCGACTTGAACTGTTTGACCACCTTTTTCAGGGTTACCCTGGCCACCCGGTCTGCCTTTCTGCAGCCTGCCGCCGCGCCTCATGGCGGTCCGAAATGTGTTGTTCACCCTGCTCTTGGAACTATCCGCGGAGAAGCGGCCTGGTTGAACCGATGAGCCCCTGCGAAGGCCTGGCCGTCGGGTCCGGAAGCCTCCTCACTGCCGTCAAATCGAGTAAGCAGAAAAGCCTCCGTCGATCGGCACCACCACACCGGTCACAAAACTCGCTGCATCCGAGAGCAGCCAGACCAGGGCCCCGATCAGGTCATCGGGTTCCCCGTAGCGGCCCATCGGGGTGTGGGCGATCACCTTGCGCGCGCGCGGCAGCAGTTCGCCCGTCTGGCGATCGATGTGCAGGAACTTCAGCTGTTCGGTCATGAAAAACCCCGGGGCCAGAGCGTTGACCCGTACCCCGGTGCGGGAAAGATGAACCGCCAGCCAGCGGGTGAAGTTGCTGACAGAGGCTTTGGCGGCCGAATACGCTGCCACTTTGGTGAGCGGCGTAAGGGCGCTCATGGAAGAGATATTGACAATGGCGCCCTTGCGCTTGGCCACCATGCCTTTGCAAAAGGTCTGGGTCACGAGAAAAGTGCCCAGAAAATTGAGTTCGAAGACCTGGCGGAATCCGGCCGGGTCAAGATGAAAAAAAGAATTTCCGCCGGGGTCCAGCGGCTTTTCCGGTTCGTGGAACTCCTCCGAGGTGCTGCCCCGGGGGTCGTTTCCCCCGGCGCCATTGATCAGAAAATCGGGAGGCCCCCACCGGCGGCAGACCGCTTCGTAACAGTCCCGCAGCTGGTCTGCGTCCAGGACATCGCAGCGATGGGCCTCGGCCTCCCCCCCGGCCCGGCGGACGGACTGGGCCCTTGCCTGGGCTTTCTCCAGGGCGATATCCAGGACGGCCACCCTAACTCCCATGGCACCGAGAACCTCGGCCATGTGGCCGCAAAGATCCCCGCCCCCGCCGGTGATGGCGGCTGTTTTTCCGCTCAAATCAAAGCGCTGGAGAAACGTGGCGGCCATTCTTCCCACAGACCAGGTTGAGAGCGCTCAAGAGGGCTGTCATCTTGCCATGGCGGGACCCCCGGGCGCCAGGTGGGGTTGTGGTAATATCTCTAATCAGACATTGCCTGAAAAATCAACACACCTGGTTCACCGGTTCCTTCAGTTCGGGCGCAAGGTTACGGCAGGGGCATGTTTCTGTGCGGCGGTCAGCGCGCAGCCGCCTAAACCAAGTTGACAGGAGCTTCCTTTATATCATAGTGCTTCAAAAAGGATCTTCCATTTTCAGGCTAGACCCGGAAGGGATTCTCCCATGGAAACCGGTTGGGTAAAAAAGGCGGACATCGGATTGGTCGGCCTGGCGGTGATGGGCCAAAACCTGGTGCTCAACATGAACGACCGGGGCTACACCGTCGTCGTTTACAATCGGACGGTTGCAACAGTCGACGATTTCCTCAACGGTGCGGCGCGGGGCACGCGGGTCGTCGGAGCCCATTCGCTCGAAGCCCTTGCGGCGTCGCTCACCCGTCCACGCAAGGTGATGCTGATGGTGAAAGCCGGCCCGGCCGTGGATGAGGTCATCGATCTGCTCCTGCCGCACCTGGAAACAGGGGACCTGATCATCGACGGCGGCAACTCCCATTTCAGCGACACGACCCGCCGCACAAAGCAGTTGGCTGCCAAGGGAATTCTCTTTATCGGCACCGGGATCTCCGGCGGCGAGGAGGGGGCTCGCCACGGGCCGTCCATCATGCCGGGCGGCAACCCCATGGCCTGGCCCCTGGTGAAAACGCTTTTCCGCGCTATTGCCGCCAAGACTCCCGACGGCTCGCCCTGCTGCGACTGGGTGGGCGAGGAGGGCGCCGGGCACTACGTGAAGATGATCCACAACGGCATCGAGTACGGCGACATGCAGATCATCGCCGAGGCCTATCACCTCCTGCGTGACGGCCTGCGGCTCACGCACGGCGAATTGCACCGCATTTTCACTCGCTGGAATGCGGGGGACCTGCAGAGCTACCTTGTCGAGATCACAGGGGACATTCTGGCCTTCCCGGACGCCGACGGCCGGCCGCTGGTGGAAAAGATCCTGGACAGCGCCGGCCAGAAAGGGACGGGCTCCTGGACCGGGATCAGCTCTCTCGAACTTGGGGTTCCGGTGACCCTCATCACCGAGGCGGTCTACGCCCGCTGCCTGTCGGCGCTCAAGGACGAACGCCTTGCCGCCTCCCGGGTTCTCGGCGGACCGAGGGCGAGATTCCAGGGCGACTCGAAAGCGATGGTGGCGGACGTGCGCCGCGCGGTATTGGCCTCCAAGATCGTCTCCTACGCCCAGGGGTTCATGCTGCTGCGCGCGGCGGCCGCGGAATACCGCTGGAAACTCGATTTCGGGAAGATCGCCTTGCTGTGGCGTGCGGGCTGCATTATTCGCAGCGCCTTCCTGGAACGGATTAAAGGGGCTTTCGCTCGCAAGGCGGGTCTGCCGAACCTGCTGGTGGACGATTATTTCAGCGGAGTCCTGAAGCGGTGCCAGGGCGCCTGGCGGCGAACGGTGGGCGAGGCGGTCCGGCTGGGCCTCCCGACCCCCGCCATTTCGGCGGCACTATCGTTTTACGACGGATACCGCAGCGCCCGCCTGCCCGCCAACCTCATTCAGGCCCAGCGGGACCTCTTCGGCGCCCACACCTACGAGCGGGTCGACCGGCCGCGGGGGGAATTCATCCACACCCGGTGGTCGGCTGAATAACCTTCGTTTTTTTTGATAAGGACGATTCCATGGCCGTTGGGACTGGCAGCCCGGAAGCTGTGCTGCGGGAAGCGGATGTGGCACGCATTATCCGGAACGGGATCCCCTCCGGCTTATACGAAAACAAGCGCGTCCTCGTTCTAACCCCGGATGCGACCCGGACATGCCCGCTGCCGCTGCTGGTCCGGGCGCTCCGTAAGACTCTAGGTGGGGGCTGTGCGCAGCTCGATTTCATGGTCGCCCTGGGAACCCACACGCCCCTGTCCCGGCATGACATCCTGAGGCTCTACGGCATTTCCGATTCAGGGCAGGATTTCCCGCGCTCCACCTTTTACAATCACGAATGGAATCGGCCGGACACTTTCCTCCGCATCGGGCGATTGTCCGCTGCCGAGGTCGAGTCCATCTCCGGAGGCCTTATGGCTGAGGAGGTGCCGGTCGAGATCAACAGGCGCATTTTCGACTACGATCTGGTGATCATCGCCGGACCTGTTTTCCCGCATGAGGTCGTGGGCTTCTCGGGCGGGGCCAAGTATCTTTTTCCCGGCATATCCGGCGGCGAGTTCCTGCATTTCTTCCACTGGCTGGCCGCGCTCATCAGCTGCAGGAAGATCATCGGCATCCAGGACACACCCGTGCGTCGCATGATCGACCGGGCGCTCGGCATGGTGGGGGTTCCCATCCACTGCCTTGCAATGGTGGTCAACCACGGCGCCGGGCTTTGCGGGCTTTACGCAGGGGAGGTCCGCGAGACCTGGTCGCAGGCGGCGGAGCTCTCCGCGCGAATTCATATTGTCACCAAGCCCGCGCCGTTTAAGATGGTGCTGGGTGCCTCACCCGCGATGTACGATGAAATCTGGACCGCCGGCAAAGTCATTTACAAACTCGAGCAGGTCGTGGCCGACCAGGGAACTCTCATCCTCTATGCTCCCCACATCCGGGAGGTGTCCCGGACGTGGGGGCAGCATATCGAGGCCGTCGGTTACCACATCCGGGAGTACCTGCTGGCCCACATGGACCGGCTCCGGCATGTCCCCCGGGGCGTTCTGGCGCACCTGACCCATGTCCGCGGCACCGGAACCTACGCGGACGGCGTGGAGAAACCCACCGTCAAGCTGGTTTTTGCAACCTCGATCCCGGAGGATCTCTGCCGGCGGATGAACGTCGGCTACATGGACCCCCGCGCCATCCGGCTCGAGGATTACATGAACCGGGAGGCGGAGGGGGTTCTTTTCGTCGATCACGCCGGAGAAGTCCTGCATCGCGTGAGGGAGCCCGCTGCGGAAAAGGAGTAAAAGATGCCCTCCTTGCTCACCCAAACCGCCCCCTTTTTCGTCGGCGTCGACCTGGGGACCGGAAGCTGCAAATCGGTTTTGGTGGAGGAAAACGGCAAGATCCTCGGTTTCGGGGTCGGTGGGTACGACGGCGGCAAGGCCCGGCATCGGTGGCAGGAGCAGGACCCCCGGGATTTACTGAGGGCAGTGGTCGTTTCCGTTCGCGGGGCTCTCGAGGAATCCGGTGTGAACCCGGCCGCATGCGGCGGTATGAGCATCGGCGGCGCCCTTCACAGCATGATGGCCGTGGACGGTCGCGGAGAGCCGCTTACGGGTGTCATCACCTGGGCGGATGGGCGGGCCCTCGAGCAGGCCCGGGCGGTGGCGGCAGCACCCATCGGCATGAGCCTCTACCGCGAAACCGGCTGCCCCCCTCACGGGTCGTACCCCATCTACAAGGCCATGTGGCTCCGTGAGCACGAACCGCAGGTTTTTCGAAATGCCCGTTTATTTGTCTCCGCCAAGGAATATATCTGCTTCCGTTTGACCGGGACCTGGCAGGTCGACTACTCGCTGGCCGCAGGCTCCGGCTTCCTGAACACCCACAGCCTCACTTGGAGCGATACCGCCCTTGAGTTGGCCGGAATAGGCCGGGACCAGCTATCCCCCCTGGCCGCGCCTGTCGCTGCAATGGGCCGGCTGCAGGCGGAGATTGCCGCCGGCATGGGGATCCCCGCCGAAACGCCGATTACTACCGGCTCATCGGATGCCGTGAACTCGAGCATTGGCGCCGGCGCTGTGGCTCCCACTCAGGCCACTTTAATGATTGGAACCAGCGGCGCCCTGCGGGTGGTATCTCCGCGGCCGGTTCTGGATCCCCTGGCCCGAAGCTGGTGCTACGCCATCGACGAGGCGCACTGGCTGGTGGGTGGGGCGATCAACAACGGGGGCAGCTCCGTGTCGTGGCTGCGCGATTGCCTGAATCAAGTCCGCCCCGAACAGCCGCTGGCGGTTGAAGAAGTCCTTGCCCTTGCAGGCCGAGCGCCGGCAGGGGCCGGAGGCGTGGTCTGCCTGCCGTTTTTCGCGGGAGAGCGCAGCCCGAACTGGAACTTGAATTCACGGGCGGCGTTTTTCGGAATCGGCATCGATCACGACCTGCGGCACCTGGTGCGGGCCCTGCTGGAGGGGGTGGGGTTTCGCTTCAGGAGCCTGCT
>JALOPD010000418.1 GCA_025454075.1 Desulfobacterales bacterium
CGCCGATGAATGTTCGCTGGGCAAGGAAGATCGACGCGTTGAGCGAGTCGATGACCGTGGCCGTGTCCGACCGGGCGCGCGAGCTGCAGCAGCAGGGCGCGCGGGTGGTCAACCTGGGCGGCGGCGACCCCGATTTCGACACCCCGCCGCACATCGTCGCGGCGGCCGCCGCTGCGATCGCCAAGGGCTTCACCCACTACGTCGCCAGCCGGGGCATCCCCGAGCTGCGCCAGGCCGTCGCCGCCAAGTTCGAGCGCGACAACGGCCTCGCGTACGATCCCGACGCCGAGGTCATCGTCACGGCCGGCGGCAAGCTCGCGCTCTACATCGCCCTGGCCGCCGATCTTCGAGCCGGCCTGGGTCAGCTACGAGCCCATGATCCGGATGCTCGACGGCGTGCCGGCGGCGGTGCCCCTGCGCCCGGAGGACCACTTCGTCCTGGACCCCGATGCGCTGAAGGAACGGATCACGCCGCGCACCCGGGCGATGATCCTGAACTCGCCGAACAACCCGACCGGCCGCGTCCTGGCCGCCGCAGAGCTCGCCGCCGTCGCCGCCGCCGCCCGGGAGCACGCGATCTGGGTGCTGAGCGACGAGATCTACGAGCCCATCGTCTACGACGGCCGCCGGCACGTGAGCCTCGCCTCCCTGCCGGGGATGCGCGATCTCACCGTCACCGTCAACGGCATGTCCAAGACCTACGCCATGACCGGCTGGCGGCTGGGCTACCTCGGCGCCCCGGCCGCGCTGTGCGCGCAGATCCTCAAGGTGCAGCAGCACGTCGTCACCTGCGCCCCTTCCTTCACCCAGGCGGCCGGCGCGGCCGCGCTGCAGGGGCCCCAGGAATGCGTGGCCGCAATGGTCGCGGAGTACGACCGCCGCCGCCGCTTCATGACCGACGCCCTGAACGCCATCCCCGGCGTGCGCTGCCCCCTGCCGGAGGGTTCCTTCTACCTCTTCCCGCGCGTCGCCTACCGCGGGATGGACTCGAACGCGCTCGCCCGCTTCCTGATCGAGGAGGCGCACGTCGCCGTCACCCCGGGAGCGGCTTTCGGCCGCTCGGCCGCACAGAACATCCGCCTCACCTTCGCCACCTCGATGGCGAACCTGCGCCAGGCCGCCGAGCAGCTGAAGGCGGCCATGATTTGACGGAGGCGGCAACCCATCCAAATCGGATTTGTTTCGTTCGGGTTGACACGCCCGCAGTTTTCCATCAGAATGAGGAAATGGAAAATTGAAGGAAAACTATTCAATTTAGTTTGTTTATATTCAATATTTTCCTTCATACTAAACGACTGGCTTTTAGATGGAAAACCGCCTGCCCTGGTACGAAATGACGGCCGATCAGCGCCGGATTCATATCAGCTCGGATAAGGGAAAGCATTCACGAACTGCAGAACCGCCTGAGGGACCAGACCCGCTTTTGCAAGGCCGCCCGCATTGCCCGGGTGCCGAGGGTGGTCGGCAGCATCCTGAGGCTGTTTGAAGCCAAGAAGCTTTTGGCAACCGGTTTCCAGGTGATCGGAACAAACGCCTTGTACGCTTACGAAGCCTCCGCCGGCATTTTTTTCGAAAGCGGGCTGATGGCGACCCGGGATGTTGACATCCTGTGGGACACGCGGTCCAGGCTTCAGCTGCATTCCCGAGTCAAAGCCGAACCGGGAGGCCTTCTCGCAATTCTGCAGGAAGCGGACCCGTCTTTCGAACTTGTCCGAAAAAGAAGCTTTCGCGCGATGAACCAAAAGGGCTACATGGTGGATCTGCTCAAGCCAGAGTCCAGGCCGCCACACTTGCTTGAAAAACGCCAGATGGGTGCCAGCGCCGACCTGGTGGCCGCAGAGATTCCAAACCTCCAATGGTTGGTGTCATCGCCGAAACTCACCCAATGTGTTATTTGCGACGACGGCTATCCAGCTGTCATGGTAGTCCCCGACCCTCGCGCGTTTTCCCTGCACAAGCTCTGGCTCAGCCGCCAGGCTGATCGCGAGCCGATCAAGCGCCGACGCGAGAAGGAGCAGGCGCTTGCCGTCTGCCGGCTGGTTCTTCACTATCTGCCCCATCTCCAATTCTCGCCCGCTGAGCTCAGAATGTTCCCAAAAGCCGTGGTAACGACCGCCGCCGAGGCGATCAAGGCGTCGGGCCTCCCCCCGGACTATGGTTTCCGCTCATGAATGCGTCGATGAACGCCTCAAACAGCGCACGGTCGGGCGACTTTGCACCCGGCGGTGGACTGCCCAGGCAGATTCGCCGGCATATTCCGGATACGCGCACTTGTTGCCGCGCGAACGGCGTTTCGAATTGTTCTCGCCGGGTTTTTCCCGATTGCCCCCTATTTTCATCGCGTCCGACACTCGAATCCGTCAAGGTCATTTTATGCTCTTCGGCAAGATCGGCTTCTCCCGCGGCAGGCCGCCGTCGGTGATGTCGAAGTCCGGGTCGAAAACGGTTTTGCCCTGCTCGCCGACGAACACCGGCTGGGCCTTCATCCACTCGCTCGGCTTCTGCTCTTGGGCATAGCCCAGCAGGCGGGATTCCAGATCGCGGAGGATGTCGGGATTCTGGTCGGCCGCATTGCTTTTCTCGCCGGGGTCGGCCGCCAGGTTGAACAGCTCGGTCTTGCCGGGCAGCAGCGCGACCTTCACCAGCTTCCAGTCGCCCTTGCGGATGGCCCCCCGGAAGGCCTCGACATTGACGAGGATGTCCTCGTGGGGCGAGGGCTTGCCTTCCGCGATGGTCGCCCAGATGTCCCGGCCGTCGAAGGGGCGCCCCGGGTCGCCCTTGCCCCCGGCCAGCGCCAGCAGGGTCGGCATGACGTCCACCATGTGCATGGGCTCTTGGACCACGGCCGGTTGGAGCTTGCCGGGCCAGTTGAAAATGGTGGGCACCCGCACGCCCCCCTCGTAAAGGGACCCCTTGCCGCCCCGGAACGGGGCGTTGGAGGCCGGGGCCTTGGCCGACTGCGCAATGCCCCCGGCCTCGGACTCCCGCTCGGCCTTGCTCTTCGATCCGCTGGCAAAGAGACCGCTGAGGGCACCGCCGTTGTCGCTGGAAAAAATGATGAGCGTCGTGTCCCGCAGCTTCCTCTTCTCCAGCGCGGCGACGATGCGCCCGATCTGGTCGTCCAGGGCGCTGATCATGGCCGCGTAGGCGCAACGCTGCTTGTCGGCGATGGAGGCGTACCGGTCGAGGTATGCCTTGGGCGCTTGGTACGGGGCGTGTGGGGCGAGCGAGGCGAGGTAGAGGAAAAACGGTTTCTTGACGTCCTGGGCCTCGATCAGCTTCACCGCCTCGTTGCCGATCAGGGTCGTGTAATAGCCCTCCTCCTTCAGAAACGTGCCGTTGCGCTGCCAGTCCACGAGGCCCCCGCGCTCCTTGGTAAAGTAGTCCACCTCGCCCACGAGGTTGCCGTAGAAGTGGTCGAACCCGCGGTTCTGGGGCCAGTA
>JALOPD010000419.1 GCA_025454075.1 Desulfobacterales bacterium
CGGCGCCGCCAACGCCATGGCCCAGGGCCGGGTCTATGTCGGCGGCAACATCGGCGCCCGGGGCATGACCATGACCAAGCACAACCCGCGCTTCAGCCCGCCGGAGCTGTGGGTGCTGGGGTCGGTGGGGGACTATTTCGGCGAGTTCATGGCCGGCGGGATCGCCGTGGTCTGCGGCCACGAGGCGCAGACGCCCGCCAATGTACTCGGCTACCGGCCGCTGGTCGGCATGGTCGGGGGCAAGGTGTTCTTCCGCGGCCCGCACGCCGGCTTCAGCCAGGCCGACGCCCGCATGGCCCCCATCGGCGATGCGGAGTGGGACTGGCTGATCGCTCACCTCAAGGTGTTCCTGAAGAAGGTCGGCCGCGGCGAGCTGCTGCGCTCCTTTTCCGTGCGCGAGGAGTGGCAGCTGCTGGTTGCGCGCCAGCCGAGCGAGAAAGCCGGCAAGTCGGCGCGGCCCATGCCGGGGTTTCACCGCGAGGTCTGGGACGCCGAGCTGGGCCAGGGCGGCCTGATCGGCGACCTGAGCCGGGTCGACCGCAGCGCGATTCCCGTCATCACCAACGGCGCGCTGCGGCGCTTCGTGCCGGTCTGGGAAAACCAGAAATACGCGGCCCCCTGCGAGGCGAGCTGCCCGACGGGGATCCCGGTGCAGCGCCGCTGGCAGCTCATCCGCGAGGGCCGGGTGGACGAGGCCGTCGACCTCGCGCTCGCCTACACTCCCTTCCCGGCCGCGGTCTGCGGCTACCTCTGCCCGAACCTGTGCATGCAGTCCTGCACCCGCCAGATCGCGGCCATGGCGCCGGTGGACACCACCCAAATCGGCCAGGCCAGCATCCGCGCCCGGCTGCCCGAGCTGCCGCCGCTGACCGGCCGGCGCATCGCGGTCGTGGGCGGCGGCCCGGCCGGGCTTTCGGTCGCCTGGCAGCTGAGGCAAAAGGGGCACGAAGCCACGGTCTACGAGGTGGCCGGCCGACTGGGCGGCAAGTTCACCCGGGTCATCCCGGAAAGCCGGATCCCGCGCGAGGTGGTGGAAACCGAGCTCAACCGCATCCGGGAGGCGCTCCCCCACATCCACCTGCAGCAGCCCCTCGGCCGCGAAGAGATGGAGCGGCTGCGCGAGGATTTCGACTTCGTGGTGATCGCCACCGGCGCCCAGAAACCGCGCATGCTGCCCATCCCGGGCATCGAACGGGCGGTGTCGGCGCTGGATTTCCTGCAGGCCGCCAAGGCGGGAAGCGCTGCGTGCGGCAAACGGGTGGTCGTGATCGGCGCGGGCAACGTCGGCTGCGACGCCGCCACCGAAGCCCGGCGGCTCGGGGCGGAAGACATCCTGCTGCTCGACGTGCAGCAGCCGGCCTCCTTCGGCAAGGAGCGGCAGGCGGCCGAGGCCGTGGGTGCCAGGTTCCGCTGGCCCGTGGTCGCCCGCGAGATCACGGCCGCCGGCGTGACGCTCGCCGACGGCGAGGAGATCCCGGCCGACACGGTCATCGTCTCCATCGGCGACGTGCCGGACCTCTCCTTCGTGCCGGCGGGGATCGCCGTGGAGCGCGGGTTCGTCAAAGTCGACGCCCGCTTCCGCTCCAGCGACCCGAAAGTGTATGCCATCGGCGACGTGGTGCGGCCGGGCCTTCTGACCGAGGCCATCGGCGCCGGCCGCGTGGTGGCCCAGGCCATTTGCGATGAGTCCGACGGCCGGACGCCGGCGCCGTTCCGGCGCCAGATGATCGAAAAGCGGCGGGTGACCGCTGAGTATTTCGACCCGCGGATCACCGTGTTCGCGGATGTCCACCAGTGCGGCTCCCAGTGCCTGTCCTGCGGCGCCTGCAGGGACTGCGGGGTCTGCGTGGCGGTCTGCCCGCAGGGGGCCATTTCCCGCAAGGCGTTGGACGGCAAGGCCTATGAATACGCCGTGGACGAAAACCTGTGCATCGGCTGCGGGTTTTGCGCCGGAGCTTGCCCCTGCGGCGTCTGGAACCTGGAGGAAAACTACCCGTTGGAATGAAGGATAGGGGAAAGTGCCTATAGTGCCTAAAATGCCTAAAGTGCCTAAAATTAAAAAACCCCGGGTAACCGACCCGGGTCAAGTGAAATCGAATTCCGGCGACGGCTTTTTTTGTTCGGCTCCTTAATGTGATTCCGATGTGTTCGGGAAGAAAAGGACGCCCCATGTCGAAATACGGAACATTGACGGCAAATGAGGTTTCCGACAAGCCGCGGGAGTCCTGCGGCATTTTCGGGATCTGCGGCCACCCGGAGGCTTCCGCGTTGACCTACTTCGGCCTGTATGCCCTCCAGCACCGGGGCCAGGAGAGCGCGGGCATCGCCGTGGTGCGCGACGACAACCTCTTTGCCCACCGCGGCATGGGGTTGGTGCACGATGTGTTCGACGTCGATCACCTCGAGGAGCTGGAGGGCTGCTGCGCAATCGGACACGTCCGCTACTCCACGACCGGCAGCTCCATCCTCACCAACGCCCAACCGTTCATCGTCCGCCACCGCCAGAAGGCTTATGCGGTCGGCCACAACGGCAACATCACCAACGCCCACATTCTCAAAGAGGAGCTCGAACAGGCAGGTTCCATCTTCCAGTCGACCATGGACAGCGAAATCATGCTGCACCTTTTCGTCAAAAACCTGAAACACGGTTTCGAGGAGGCCCTGGTCCGGTCCGTGGCGCGGCTGGAGGGGGCGTTTTCGTTCGTTATGCTCACCAGCCGGGGCGAGGTGGTCGGCATCCGGGACCCCAACGGCTTCCGGCCGCTGTGCCTGGGGAAGATCAACGGCAGCCACGTGCTGGCCTCGGAGAGCTGCGCCCTCGACCTGGTGGAGGCCGAGTTCGTGCGGGAGATCGAGCCGGGCGAAATCGTCATCCTCACCCGGGAGGGCATCCGCAGCATCCGCACGCCGGCGGCCGACCGGCGGGCCTTCTGCATCTTCGAGTTCATCTACTTTGCGCGGCCGGACAGCACCATCGACGGCAAGAACGTCTATCTCATGCGCAAGGCCTTCGGCCGCCGGCTGGCGCGGGAGGCGCCGGTGGAGGCGGATTTCGTCATGCCGTTTCCGGACTCCGGGACCTATGCGGCGGTCGGCTATTCCGAAGAGTCCGGCATCCCGTACGAGATCGGGATGATCCGCAACCATTACGTCGGCCGGACTTTCATCCAGCCCACCCAGAGCATGCGGGACTTCGGGGTGCGGGTGAAGCTCAACCCCGTCAA
>JALOPD010000122.1 GCA_025454075.1 Desulfobacterales bacterium
TGGAACCTAAATCGCCTTCCTGACAAGTCAACACCACCGTCACGCGGACCACCAACGCCATCAAGCACGCCTTCTGCCACTTCCCGCGCGCCGCCTGGCGCGGGATAAACTCGAAGGCGCTCGCCCGGTTCCTGATCGAGGCGGCGCGCGCGACCGTCACCCCGGGCGGGCGGGTGTCACCGTCGACCCCCTCGGCGGTCATCCGGGCCGGCGCTCCGATCCCGGGCGGTCGAAGCGGTTGAAGAGGCGGATCACCGCCTCGTTCCACCCTCGGCTGCCGGGGACGTCCGCCCGGACGAGGCCGGGCAGTTCGACCGTCTCATAGGTGCCGTCCGGGTGCGGGATCAGGATGGGGATGTCGACGCTTTTCAGCATCGCGATGTCGTTGGCGCTGTCTCCCAATCCGGCCGTGACGATGCGGCCGGCGATGTGGCTGGCGAAAATCTCCGTGCACCAATCTCCCGCCGGCGGTGATCTGCAAGCCCTGTGGTTCGGCGACGGCGGCCAGCTCCTCGATCCGGCGCGGGTCCTCGATGAGAAAGGGCTCCGTAAACTCCCGCATCCGGGCCATGGCGGCCGTTTCCAGCGGCAGCCCGGTGCGAGCCGCGATCTCCGCGACGCTCCAATCTCCGAAGCCCGTCACGCCGAAACGCTCCCTCACCGCAACGACGAACCGCCGGATCTCCGCGTAGGCCGCTCCCAGCGGGACCACGGTATAGGCGCCGTCCCGGACGCCGTTTTCGATCTCGAAATTTCGATACCCCGCCGGAAAGAACAGCGCCGCCCCGTTTTCAGGAATGAACGGCTCCCGGATCTGCAGTTCGGCCTGCAGCCGCTCGACCTCCACTCGGGTCTTGCTGGTCGTGAAGATCAACGGCACCCGCCGGCGCCGGATCAGGTCCAGCGCGGGCCTGGCCGCATCGCAGGCATAGTCGTCGTGGTCGAGCAGGGTGCCGTCCAGATCGGTAAAGATCAGCAGGTTCATCGTCGTGACACCTCCGATCCCGGCTCCTGAAAGGCACCGCGGGCGGCGGCGCGGCATGGCCAGGCGATCGAATGGAACATGGCAATCGAATCTCGCTCACACCAGCGGTCAAGCCGCAGACGGTTGACCACCAGGGCGCGTCCTGCTCGGGGACTGGATTGGACGTTGGCCCGTAGACAGCGGCCAGGACGAGTCATACTATCACACCTGTCGTACTAGAAACAGACGCGCTTCCATGGCTGCCGGCGGGCACTGCCCGATCCGCGGAGAGCTTGCGTCTCCAGTGCGAGCGAATGCAGGCACGCATAGCCGGTCGGGGATCGCGTCAACATTCAAATAGGGAGGTTTGGCGATGAAACGATTGGTCGGAATGTCTCTCATGGCGATGGTGCTCGGGCTGTTCATCCTGAACGGCTGCGGGGAGAAAACGGAGGATGCCGCCAAGAAGGCGGCCGACAAGGCCAAGGAAGTCGCAGGGGCAGCCAAGGACGCCGCCACGGAAACCGCGAAATCCGCCGCCGCCTGGACCAAGGACAAGATGGACGCCTACATGGGCGAGATGAAGGATCAGCTGGGCAAGCTCGACAAGCAGTTCGAGGATTTCAGCTCCAAAGCCGAAAAGCTGACCGGCGAGGGCCGGGAAAAATACAAGCAGAACCTCGCGGCGGCGGCCGAGAAGAAGGAAGCCATTTCGAAGAAGATGAAAGAGCTGCAGGGCGCCACCGGCGAAGCCTGGGAAAAAGCCAAACAGGAGCTGGACAAGCTGATGGCCGAGCTGGCGCAGATTTACGAAAACATCAAAAAGGAATTCAGCACCACCTGATATCGACCGTGCCGGCGCAGGCCCCCCCACGGGTAGCCTTTCACACCGCCGGGGCCGCGCCGGCCGGGCGGTCATGGGCGGATCAGGCGCCGCCCCCGCCCAGGGCCGCGTAGAGCTTGACCTGGTTGACCAGATGGATCAGCCGGATGGCGATCAGTCCCTGCCGGGCGGAATAAAGTGAGCGCTGTGCATCCAGCACGGTGAGGTAGATGTCGATGCCTTTCTGGTAGCGTGCGTTCGCGAGCCGGTAGGTTTCCGCGCTCGCGTCCACGAGGGACTGCTGCGCCGCCATCTGCTCGGCCATGGTGCCCCGGCGCGCCAGGGCATCGGCCACTTCCCGGAACGCCGCCTGGATCGCGCCCTCGTATTGGTTCAAGGCGATCTCCTGCTGAACCTCGCTGGCATCGAGCGCAGACCAGGTGCGCGGGTCGAAAATCGGCAGCACGGCCTGCGGGGTGACATTCCAGGCGAGCGAACCGGATTTGAGGAGACCCGTCAGCTGCTCGCTGGCGGTGCCCACGGCGGTCGTCAGCGCAATCCGCGGAAAAAACGCCGCCCGCGCCGCGCCGATATCGGCGTTGGCGGCCTTGAGCAGGTTCTCGGCCTGCAGCACGTCCGGGCGCCGCAGCAGGATCTCGGACGTGGCGCCGGCAGAGACGTCCGGCAGCGGGGCGACGGCGCTAAGCCCTGCTGGCAGCCGGTCGGCCGGAACCGGGGCGCCCACCAGCAGGGTCAGGGCGTTTTCGTCCTTGGCCGCCAGTTCGGTGTAGCGCGCGACGTCCACCCGCGCCGCGTCCACCCGCGTCTGCACCTGGCGCAGGTCCAGCTCGGGCGCGACGCCGACCTCGAAACGCCGCCGGATCAAATCGTAGGAGGCCTGCTGAGCCTCGAGCGTGGACCGGGCCAGCTGCAGGTTCTCGCGGTCCGCGGCCAGCGTCAGGTAGACGGCGGCGACTTCGGACACGAGCAGGATCCGGGCACTGCGGCGGGCCTGGTCCGTGGCGAAGTATTCCTCCAGGGCGCGCCGCTCCAGACTGCGGATGCGGCCGAAGAAGTCGATCTCCCAGGCGGCGATGCCGAGCTCGGCACGGTAGTGTTCGTAGGTTTCCGACCGCCCCGTACCGGACAGGTCGTGGGGCACCCGCTCCTTGTGGCCGCTGCCGGCCGCATCGACCACCGGCAGCAGCTCGGCGCGCTGGATGCCGTAGAGGGCGCGCGCCCGCTGGACGTTCAACGCGGCCGCCCGCAGATCGCGGTTGTTCTCCAGCGCCGCCGCGATCAGCGCCTGCAGCCGATCGTCGGTGAAAAATTCCCGCCAGGGCGTCTCGTCGCCCAGCGGGGCCTCCGGGCCGGCCGTATAGGACGGGCCGCTCGGCCAGGCGGCGGGAACCGGCGCCGCGGGCCGCGTGTAGTCCGGGATCATGGTGCAGCCGCTCAGACACGCGAGCAGCCCCAGGATGGAAAGCAGTGTTTTTCGTCGCATCTCAGCGCACTCCCGGGGGATCGGTCAGGACCCGGCTCTCCGCCAGCCTCCGACGTGTGCGCTCCCCCTTGAACCGACGGGATACGAGCACAAAAAGCAGCGGGATGTAGAACAGGTCGATGAAGGTGGCCGAGAGCATGCCGCCGGTAACGGCTGTGCCGATGGCTCTCATCGCGCCCGCGCCCGCGCCGGTGGCCAGCGCCAGCGGCAGGACCCCGAAGAAAAAGGCCAGCGAGGTCATGATGACCGGCCGCAGCCGCACCCGGGCCGCCGCCAGGGTCGCTTCGACCAGGTTCGCGCCGTTCGCCATCCGTTCCCTGGCGAACTGGATGATGAGGATGGCGTTCTTGGTCGTCAGGCCGAGGGTGGTCAGAAAGCCGATCTGGAAATAGACGTCGTTGTGCAGGCCCCGCGACCAGGTGGCCAGGGCCGCACCGAACACCCCCAGCGGCAGCATCAGCAGGTTCGCGAGCGGGATCGGCCAGCTCTCATAGAGCGCCGCCACGCACAGAAAGATCACGAAGACCGAAAAGGCGTACAGCAGGAAGGCCTGCGAACCGGCCATGCGCTCCTGGTAGGAGAGTCCGGTCCACTCGAAGCCGACGCCCTGAGGCAGCCGCGCGGCCATTTCCTCCATGGCCGCCATCGCCTCGCCGGAGCTGCGGCCCGGCGCCGGTTCGCCCCAGATGTTGACCGCCGGAAAGCCGTTGTAGCGCTCCAGCCGCGGCGAACCCTGCGTCCAGTGCCCGGATGCGAAGGCGGCAAAAGGCACCATCTTCCCCGCGGTGTTCCGCACGTAGAGCCTTTCCAGGTCCCGGGGAAGCCTGCGGTACGGCGCGTCCGCCTGGACGTACACCCGCTTGATCCGCCCGGCTTGAATGAAGTCGTTCACATAGGCGCTGCCGAAGGCCGCTGATAGGGTGTGATGGATGGCGTCGATGGGAACCCCGAAGGCGCCGGCCTTTTCCCAGTCCACGTCGATGCGGTATTCGGGGACGTCCTCCAGGCCGTTGGGACGGACCTTGGCCAGCCGGGCGTCCTTCGCGGTCATGCCGAGCAGCTGGTTGCGGGCCTCGACCAGTTTTGCATGCCCCAGGCCGCCGCGGTCGAGCAGCTGGAAGTCGAACCCGGTGCCCACGCCCAGTTCGATCACCGCCGGCGGCGGAAAGGCGAATGCCAGCGCGTTGCGCATCCGGGCAAAGGCTTGCATGGCCCGGCCCGCGATGGCCTTCACCCGCAGCTCCGGCCGGTCGCGGAGCTTCCAGTCCTTGAGCTTCACGAACACCATGCCGTTGGTCTGGGCCCTTCCGGAAAAGCTCACCCCGGAGATCGTCATGCAGGACTCCACCGCGTCCTTCTCGTTCTCCAGGAAATGGCCCCGCACGCCAGCCGCGACCTCCTTCGTCTGCTCCAGGGTGGCGCCGGTCGGCAGGACGATCTGCACCAGCAGGTTCCCCTGGTCCTCATCGGGCACATAGGCTGTCGGCGTTTGCAGAAACAGAACGCCCACCGCCGCCACGATCAGGATGTAGACGGCGAAGTAGCGCAGTTTCCGGGAAAAGGAGCGCTCGACCGTCTGCACGTACCGGTCGCGGACCCGGAAGAAGCTGCGGTCGAACCACGCGAAGAAAGGACGCAGAAACCGGGCGGAGGCCTCCGCCGGTTCATGTCCGGCCGCCACGGGCCTGAGCAGGGTCGCGCAGAGGACCGGCGTCAGGATCAGCGCCACGACCACCGAGAGGAGCATCGAGGCGATGATGGTCACCGAGAACTGGCGGTAGATGACGCCGGTCGAGCCGCCGAAAAACGCCATGGGGCCGAATACGGCCGAGAGGACCAGCCCGATGCCGATCAGCGCGCTCGTGATCTGGTCCATGGACTTGGCCGTGGCCTCCCGGGGCGGGAGCCCCTCCTCGCTCATGATCCGCTCCACGTTCTCCACCACCACGATGGCATCGTCCACCAGCAGGCCGATGGAGAGCACCATGGCGAACATGGTCAGCATGTTGATGGAAAAACCGAAAAACCCGAGCACCGCGAAGGTTCCCAGCAGCACCACCGGTACGGCGATGGTCGGGATCAGGGTAGCGCGGATGTTGCCCATGAAAAGCCACATGATCAGAAAGACCAGCAGGACGGCCTCGAAGAGCGTCTTGACGACCTCGTCGATCGCCACCCGCACGAAGGGCGTCGTGTCGTAGGGATAGACCACCCGCATGCCGGGGGGAAAGAACCGGCTCATCTCCGCCAGTTTGGCTTTTACGGCGTCCGCCGTATCCAGCGCGTTGGCGCCCGCCATCTGGCGGATCGCCATGCCGGCCGCGGGCTTGCCGTTGAAGAACGCCTCGACATCGTAGGTTTCGGTCCCCAGCTCGGCGCGTCCCACGTCCTGGATGCGCACGATCGAGCCGTCCGGGTTGACGCGCAGGGGAATGGCGGCAAACTCCGACGGGGTCTTGAGCAGGCTCTGAACGATGACCGAGGCATTCAGGCGCTGGCCTTTTTCAGCCGGCGTACCGCCGAACTGGCCGGCCGAGACTTCGACGTTGTAGGACCTGAGCGCCGCGACGACATCCTGAACCGTCAGGTGGTAGTCGACCAGGCGGTCCGGGTTGAGCCAGATGCGCATGGCATACTGGGACCCGAAGTTTTCGACCTCCCCCACGCCCGGCACCCGCGCCAGCACCTTCTCCAGGTTGGATTGGGCATAGTCCCGCAGGTCGTTTCCGTCCAGGCTGCCGTCGTCCGATATCAGGCCGACGATCATGAGGTAGTTCTTGGTGGCCTTCCCCACCGTGACCCCCTGGCGCTGCACCACCTCCGGCAGGCTCGCCATGGCGAGCTGAAGCTTGTTCTGCACCTTGGACCAGGCAAGGTCGGGGTCGGTCCCCGGAGCGAAGGTCAGTTCGATGCGCGCCGCTCCGGCCGAATCGCTGGTGGCCGACAGGTAAAGCATCTTGTCGAGACCGGTCATCTTCTGCTCGATGACCTGCGTCACGCTGTTCTCCACGGTCTCGGCCGACGCCCCCGGGTAGAAGGCTTGAATGTAGATCGACGGCGGGGCGATGGGGGGATACTGCGATATGGGCAGATGGTAGATGGCCAGGCCGCCCGCCGTCATCATGACGATGGCGATCACCCAGGCAAAGACCGGTCGATCCAGGAAGAACTTGGATAACATCTGTTTTCTCCGTCCGTTTACTTGGCGCCCGCAGGTGTTTTTTCCACGGGCGGCCCTGAAACGGGTTCGAAAGGCACCGCCTTGACCGCGGCGCCCGGCCGCACCCGCTGCATCCCTTCGACGATCACGCGATCGCCGGCCTCAAGACCCGATGCGACGAGCCATTGATCGCGGATGGCGCGGTCAAGGACAAGCATGCGTTGCGTCGCCCGGCCGTCGGCATCCACGGCCAGCGCAAACGGGTTCCCCTTCGGGTCGCGCGCAACGGCCTGCTGCGGAACCAGGACGGCGTTCTCGCTGGTGCCTTCCCGCAGCACCGCGCGGACGAACATGCCCGGCAGAAGGGCGGCCTCCGGATTGGGAACCATCACCCGCAGGATGACCGTGCCGGTCGTGGGGTCCACGCTGACCTCGCGGAACTGAAAGGTCCCTTCCAACGGATACGGCCTGTCGTCTTCCAGGATGAGCTTGACTTTCTTCTGGTTCTTGCCGTTCTGATCCAGGCGCCCGTCCTCCAGACGGCTCCGCAGCCGCTGCAGTTCGGCGGTGGATTGGGGCACGTCCACGTAAATGGGATCCAGCTGTTGGATGGTCGCCAGCGCCAGGGGCTGGTAGGCCGTCACCAGGGCGCCGTCGGTCACGCTGGACCGGCCGATGCGGCCGGATATCGGGGCGAGGATCCGGGTGTAGCCGAGGTTGATGCGCGCCGTCGCGACCGATGCCTTGTAGTATTGGATATCCGCCTCCGCCTGCTTCATGGAGGCGGCGGCGTCGTCATAGTCCTGCTGGCTGACTGCTTTGTCGGCCAGCAGCTCCCGGTAACGGGTGGCCCTCAAACGGATGGCGGGCAGATTGGCCTCGGCGCGCTCGAGGGCGGCCTTGGCATTGTCGAGCGTCGCCTGAAAGGGGGCGGGGTCGATCTGATAGAGCACCTCGCCGGCCCTGACGTCGGCGCCTTCCGTAAACAGGCGCTTCAGGATGAGCCCGTTGACCTGCGGCCGGATTTCGGCGATGCGAAAGGCGGATGTCCGGCCCGGCAATTCAGTGGTCAGCACGACACGCTGGGTCGCGACCGTCAGGGTCGCCACTTCCGGGATCGGCGCCTGCGCTGCCTGCTTCCCATGCCCGTCTTCGCAGCCGCTCGTCAACAGGCCGGCCACCAAAGCGGTCAGAAGCGCGCCCCACTTTGACAGTTCTGAAACTGGGTTCTTGTATTGCACCGGTGTTCCTCGATTACCGTCTGAAATAGATCATTGCCGCCGCGATGACTAGCGCCATCAGCACAACTGCGATTACCCGGGTAGCACTCATGGGGTATTCTCCTTCCATCATCTGTCCAAGGGGTTTCGTTTTGAATCCCTGTCGCTGTTCGGCGTCACGGGCACCCGCACCCACGAGGCGTGGTTCACGAAGCCGAGTTGGCGCAGAGAGTCGGCCAGGCAGATGACCTCCGGCAAATTCAATAGCTGACCGTCGGCGTTGGATTCCCAGAAACAAATCGACCAGTCATTGGCGATCGTCGTGCTGTGGTACAGCTCGATGCGAGTTTGCGGAGACTCCAGAAAGATCCGGTTGAACGCATCGATGACCGATTCTCGGTCGCCCACATCAAACAGCCTGACCTGGACCATTTCGATTCGCTGCATTCCAACACCCCCGTCTATGACCGTGTTGACCCGCTGAATGCCTGATCCGTGCCAGGATGAAAATAACAATAAAATCATATGGTTGTTGACAAGCGAGGCAAAAAGTGTCAAATAAGATAGTTTTTGGCTATCGGATACGATATAAATGCTAAATACGACAGTTAAGGAGGGCCTTTGGGCATGGATGATCTGACCTTCTTCCGCGAGGGGACTCTGCGGATCTGCAGCAGCCTGGACATCGACGAAGCCCTGCAGGAATCGCTCGTTTTCCTGAAACGGTTCATGCCGCTCAACTGCATCGAATTCAGCCTGTTCGAGCCCGATATCGGCGGCATCCGGGTGACGGCCCGGGCGGCCGACTTCAAGATGAAACACCCCCTGGACACCCCGCTGCTGCTCTCCGAGGAGTCTCAGGCTTACATCAAGTCGCGCACCGGCGAGGTCGTCGTCATCGGCTCGGAATTCTCCCCGCCGCCGGTGCGCGAGATATCCGCCGCCTTCGGGCTTCGGAGCCTGACCGGTGTGGGCATGCCGCTGCGGATCAAGGGCGAGCGGCTGGGTTTCATCGCCGTGATCTCGAAATCGGCGCAGCCGTTCACGCCGGAACACGCGCTGCGCCTGAAGCTGCTCCACGACCCCTTCGCGATCGCCATGTCCAACCATCTGCGCTACAGAGAAGTGCTCCGTCTTAAAGACCTGCTGGCCGACGACAACCGTTATCTGCACAAGGAGCTTCACCGGCTGTCCGGAGATGAAATCGTCGGCGAGAAGTTCGGGCTGAGCGCAGTGATGCACATGGTCCAGCAGGTCGCCCCCCGCGACAGCCCGGTCCTGCTCCTGGGGGAAACCGGCGTCGGCAAGGAAGTGGTCGCCAACGCGATTCACTACTCATCACCGCGCCGCAGCGGTCCCCTGATCAAGGTCAACTGCGGCGCCATCCCCGAAGGGTTGATCGACAGCGAGCTCTTCGGCCACGAAAAAGGGGCGTTTACGGGGGCCACCGCGATGAAGCGCGGCCGCTTCGAGCGGGCGCACGGCGGGACCATCTTTCTGGACGAGGTGGGCGAGCTTCCGGCGGCGGCTCAGGTCCGCCTGCTGAGGGTGCTCCAGGAAAAGCAGATCGAACGGGTCGGCGGCGCGGAGCCGGTGCCCGTGGACGTCCGCATCGTCACGGCCACCAACCGCGACCTGGAGGGGATGGCCCGGCAGGGCGAATTTCGAAAAGACCTGTGGTACCGGATCAACGTCTTTCCGATCCGGATCCCGCCCCTCCGGGAGCGGAAGGCCGACATCCCGGCGTTCGTCTACTACTTCATCGGGCGCAAGACGCGCGAGATGAACCTGCGCGCGCAGCCGGTGCTGGCGCAGGGCACGCTCGAACGGCTTCAGCAGTACGATTGGCCGGGGAACGTCCGCGAGCTGGAAAACGTGGTGGAGAGGGAGTTGATTCGAAGTCAGTCCGACAACGCCGAACAGCCTCTGCGATTCGAGGAGATCATCGTTGGGCGCTCCCGGAGCCATGCCCCGGACTCCCCCGACCGCGCCGCGCCCCGGGATTTGAACGGCGTTCTGCGCAGCCATCTCGTGCAGACGCTACGCGCGACCAGAGGCCGGATCCAGGGTCCCGCCGGCGCCGCGGCCCTGCTGGGGATGCACCCGAGCACCCTGCGGCACCGGCTGCGGAAACTGGGCATTCCGTTCGGGCGGCTGGGCCGGCAGGACGGAGAGGCCGCGGCTACGTCTTGACGCACTCGCGCTCGCGCAGCCGGAAGCGCTGAATTTTTCCGGTCGCCGTCTTGGGCAGCTCGTCGACGAACTCGATGAATCGGGGATATTTGTAAGGAGCGAGATGCTCCTTGACGAAGGCCTTCAAGGCGGCCTCGTCGGTGGTCTGGCCGGATTGCAGGACCACGAACGCCTTGGTCTTGAGCAGCCCCTCGGCGTCCTCGGTTCCGATGACCGC
>JALOPD010000420.1 GCA_025454075.1 Desulfobacterales bacterium
GCGAGCTCCAGGCTGCTGCGGTAGCACCCGGTCAGCAGCTCGCGGTCGCGCGGCGTGCCGCGGTATACCGGGCCGACGGTGTGGATGACCCAGCGCGCGGGCAGGCGGTAGCCCCGGGTGATGCGGGCCTCGCCGGTCGGGCAGCCCCCGATCGTGCGGCACTCGGCGAGCAGCTCCGGGCCGGCCGCCCGGTGGATGGCGCCGTCGACCCCGCCGCCCCCGAGCAGCGAGGTGTTGGCCGCATTGACGATCGCGTCCACTTCCATGCGGGTGATGTCGCCCTGCAGCGCTTCCAGTTTTGCCCGGGAGTCCTGCGTCATGGTACGGCCCTCCTCAATAGGCGGGGGATAGCAAGGAAAGATTCTCGATGCTTGATCCCGCATACTCGATATTCATCCGACCCAGGTTCCATCCAGGATCCAGGATCCAGTATCGCGATCTGCATGAGCCCGAAGTACCCGAAGAGAGTCTTGAGCGATATGCCGCTACAGGTCGTAGAGCGTCTCATCCCGCCGCGGCGGCGGGCGCCGGCCACCGCGCGCGCCCTTCTTGCCGCCCATCTGGAAGGGGTCTTCGCCTTCCAGGAGGTCGCCCATCTCCGCCTCGATCTGGTCCGGGTCCTCGCCCTGCTCCATGCGGCGCAGCGCCTCGGTCATGCCGGGGCCGAGCTCGAGGCCGGTCATGTCGGTCAGCTTGCGCATCAGGTTGGCGGCCTGGCGCGGGTCGTCCTCGTTGATCGACTCCGCCTCGCCGGCGAGCGCCTGCATCGCCTTCTCCATGCGGGACTCGTCGAACGGCAGATCCTCCCCGTCCCCGCCTTCCTTGACGCGGCCGGTCACGGCGAAGGCCGACATCCGGCGGGACAGGGTCTTGCGCCGGCAGCGCGGGCACTTGGGCTTCTTGGTGGTGTTGATCGAGCGGGAGAAGAAGTTGAAGATGGTGTTGCAGTCGTCGCAGTAGAACTCGTAGATCGGCATGGGCGCGCTCCGTGGCTCGTGAAATTGCAGAATTATAAAAAGCGCCCGGCCGGGTTGTCAACGGCGAGGCGCCATAGAAATTCGAAGCACGAAATTCGAAATCCGAAACCAAATGCCCAAACACCCTCTCCCCTGCAGGCCGGGATGTTTGGTCGTTATCCCTTTGAACATTTGAAGTTGTTTCGAGTTTCGGGCTTCGGATTTCGAATGTCATTCCGGGCCGTCCGGGATGGGCCAAATAAATCGTTGACATGAATTTCTCTCTTTGGTACTCAAACCGGGCTTTTGAATGGGGCTGTAGCTCAGCTGGGAGAGCGCATGAATGGCATTCATGAGGCCAGGGGTTCGATCCCCCTCAGCTCCACCACCCGACACCTCAAAACGGCCCGCCGCCCTGCGGCGGGCCGTTTTTGCATCCCCCCGTTTGCAGGAAGAAGACCTTGACAGTCGGGATTGATCCGAATACCCTGCCGAATCGATTGCCCGATAGACAATAATAAGGATGACCGGCCGCGGGAGGTCCCTGCGGCTCAAACCCCATCGACTCAGCCACCGGGAGGAATCGCAGATGAAGAAATGCCGTTTCGCAGTCGTCGTCCTGGTCCTGGCGCTGGTGCTGGCCGGCCCCGCCGCGGCCCAGTACAAGGCCACCATGAAGTTGGCCTCCACCCAGAGCATGGACCACCCTTACATGGTCGGCGCCCAGAAGTTCGCCGACCTCATCAAGGAGCGCACCGGCGGACGCGTCGAGATCAAGCTCTATCCCAGCAACCAGCTCGGCAAGGGCGAGCGCGAGATGACCGAGGGCATCCAGCAGGGCGCGATCGACCTGCTCGTCACCTCCACCGGACCGCTCGGCGGCTTCAGCCCGTCGATCAACATCCTGGACTTCCCCTTCCTGTTCCGCGACTTCAACCACGTCGACCTCGTGATGGACGGCCCGATCGGCGAGAAGCTGCTCGCCGACTTCGAGAAGGCCAACATCAAAGCGCTGGCCTTCTGGGAAAACGGCTTCCGCCACCTGACCAACGCCAAGGGCCCCGTGAAGAAGGTCGAAGACGGCAAGGGCCTCAAGATCCGCACCATGGAGAACAAGGTGCACCTGGCGGCCTGGAAGGACGCCGGCCTGAACCCCACCCCGATGGCCTGGGGCGAGGTCTTCACCGCGCTGCAGCAGAAGGTCATCGACGGCCAGGAGAACCCGATCGCGGTCTACTTCAGCTCCAAGCTGTGGGACGCCGGGCAGAAGCACTTCTCGCTGACCGCCCACGTGTACTCGCCGTCCCCCTTCCTGATGAGCAAGAAGACCTGGGACGCCATGCCCAAGGCCGACCAGGAGATCTTCAAGAAGACCGCCATGGAGGTCGCCAAGTTCCAGCGCAAGGTCAACCGCGACGCCGAGGAGCAGAAGCTCCAGGACATGGCCAAGGCCGGGGTCACGGTGGTGCGTGACGTGGACCGCGAGAGCTTCAAGAAGGCCATGGCGCCGGTCTACGACCAGTTCGCCAGCCAGTTCCCGAAGGCCGAAATCGAAACCATCATGAACGCGAAGTAAGCTTCGGCTTATCCCGAAACGACCGGGCGCCCCTGCCGATCACGCGCGGGGGCGCCCATTTTGTATGCGCACCGGAGGCAGCATGGTTGCACTGCAGCGGTTCAACGAGATCCTGGTGAAAGTCGGCAGTTGGGGGACGATCCTGTTCATGGCCAGCATCGCCATCGTCATCCCGTACGAGGTCATCGGCCGCTACGTCTTCGAGAAGATGAACATCTGGACCGGCGAGGTATCGACCTACTCCCTGGTCTGGGCCTCGATGCTGGGGGGCGCCGTCGGCCTGAAGAAGGGGTACATGGTGAACATGACATCGGTCGTCGAGTCGGTGCCCCCGGCGTTGGCCAGGCTGCTCAAGCTCCTGGCCTTCCTCTGCTCGCTCGCTTTCTTCGGCGCCATGTTCGGCTACGGGCTCTACCAGACCATATATAACTGGAATCAGACCTCCCCGGCCATCGGCCTCATCATGAGTTTCCCCTACGCGGCACTGCCCACCGGCTTTCTCATCATGTTCTTCCTCACCCTCGAGGAATCCCTGCGTTTCCTTGGAGTTGGGGCGAAAGGAGGCGCGCAATGATCGTCTTCGTCGGCGCATTCATCGGGCTGCTGTGCGTGTCCGCACCGATCGTCGTGGCGCTGGGCGGCTGCGCGCTGGCCTACGCCCTGCTCAGCGGCAACATGCCGCTGACCACGCCGCTGACCACGCTGGTCCAGACCACCTTCGGCGGGCTGGCCACCTTCCCGCTGCTCGCGATCCCGCTCTTCATGCTGGCCGGGAACCTGATGAACGAGGGAGGCATCACCCCGGACCTGGTGCGCTTCGCGCGCCTGATGCTCGGGCACATCCGCGGCGGCCTGGGGCACGCCACCATTCTGGCCTGTGCGATCTTTGCGGCCATATCGGGTGCGGCGGTGGCGACCGCGGTGGCGATCGGCGTCGTCATGATCCCCGCCATGAAGAAGGCGGGCTACGACGAGGACGTGGCCGCCGCGCTGAC
>JALOPD010000123.1 GCA_025454075.1 Desulfobacterales bacterium
CTGTAATTAGCGGCAAATCGTAGCCGCTACGCGTTCCATCTCTTTCTACCGATTGCAGAATAATCTCTCCCACCCCTGCGCTTTGAAGTGCGAGGCAGTGTTCAAGCGGATCAATGCCAGTATCCTGCTGTGCCGAACGGATCACGCATCTCGCATTAATGTCGGCGCCTTTGACATCCACACATGCAACTACCGCCTGCGCACCTATATCCCGACTCAATGCCTGAACAAACTTAAGGTCGAATGATGCGCTCCCAAGTATCACTTTCTCGACGCCTATCCGGTTGAGCTGCTCTGCATGTGCCAAACGGGATATCCCCCCCCCATAAGCGAGTGGCATAAAGCATTCACTGGCAAGCTCCCGCAGAAAGCCATAATCAGGCACTCGCAAATCTACAGTGGCATCGATATCTAACACACAGATCTCATCGACCTCTTTTTCGGGATAGATATCATCCTGAACTTTTTCACCTCGTTCAGGCGACAAGGTGAGAAAATCACCGATGCCCGACAAGCGGCAAGGCATTACCTGAAGACGCTCTTCTTCGTCGATCTGGCGGCGAACGTCCCGCTGGATGCCTTCTTCCTGGGCGGCGAGGAGATCCGCGTGGCCGGCATCGCGCTGGTGCTGGTCTTGCGGCAGCTGCGGCTCCTGCGCGTGGTGCGGCTTTTCGTCATCTTCCGCCGCTGGCAGGGCCTGAGCTGGACCAACTCCGGCTACCTGCGCATCGGCAAGTATTTCACGATCTTCATGCTGCTCGTCCACTGGATCGCCTGCGCCTGGTTCCTGGTACCCTATCTCGAGGGGTTTCCCGAGAATTGCTGGGTGGTTCAGCAGGGCATCGAGCATGCGGGTCCGGCCACCCAGTACATCCGCGCGCTATACTGGGTGATCCAGACCATGGCCACCGTGGGGTATGGCGATATCACGCCGCATCGCGACTTCGAGTATGTGTTCAGCATCCTGATCATGCTGATGGGAGCATCGACCTATGCCTTCATCATCGGCAACATCGCTTCTCTCGCCAGCAATCTCGACGCGGCCCGGGCCTCTTTTTTCAACCGGATCGAGGCGATCAGCCAATATCTGCACTCCCGGCATGTGCCGTCGCAGCTCAACGAACAGGTTCGCAACTACTACGAATACCTGTGGGCCCACCACCGCGGGGTCAAGGAGGAGGCTCTTTTCGAGGACCTTCCGCCCTCTTTCCGGCTCAATCTCCTGCTCTATTTAACCAAGGACCTCATGCAGAAAGTCCCCCTGTTCAAATATTGCTCGCCGGTTCTGCGCAACGTGCTCCTGTTGGCGCTCAAACCCCAGACTTACGCCCCCGGCGTTTTGATTGCCCGAGCCGGGGAACTCGGAAAAGAGATTTTCTTTTTGAGCCACGGGAAAGTGGAGATTCTATCGGAGGACGGGGGTGAAAATTACGGGACCCTGGAGGACGGTGATTATTTCGGGGACCTGTCCCTGATTCTCAAGGAGAAGCGCACCGCCTCGGTGAAAGCCCTGACCTACTGCGAGGTCTTCATTCTGACGGCAACGGAGTTCAACCGCATCAGGAACGAATACCCCGAGTTCAGGGAGGTCCTCAAGAAGGTCTCCTCGGAGAAAACGGAGAAGGTGATCACCCTCTTGTTGAAGGGGGTGACCCTTTGAATTTTTTCTGTCAAAAAAATTCAATTGGGGGAGTGTCGGCGTAAAACCACCTGCCTATCGCCACTCCTCCAGGTTCTTTTCGATGAACTCCACCACGCGGCCGTGTTCCTCTTTCCCGCTTCCCTGGACCGTCATGGGCTCGCCGAAGATCCTGCCGAAATCCTTCAACCGCCGGCCGAGGCCCCAGGCGTCGGTCTTCAATGCGAAGGGGACCACCGGCACGTTGCAGCGCTTGGCGAGCTTGACCCCGAGGCTGTTGAATTTTTTCGCGTCGAACTCGACGCTGCGAGTGGTCTGGGGGAAGATGACGATGGAAATGTCGTCCTCCAGCCGCTTCTGCCCTTCCTCCAACACCCATCGCAAATCCTCCCTGGGATTTTCCCGGCCCACCACGACCGGGTTGAGGCTGCGCATCACGTGGCCGAAGAGGGGGTAAGTGATGAGGCTTTCCTTGATCACGAAGGTGACGTTGCGGTGCGGCACAATCAGGCAGGGCAGGACGAAGGTCTCCAGGATGCTCATGTGGTTGCCGATGAAAACACACGGGGAAGAAAGTTTCCGGACGACATCCAGGCCCTGGAACTCGAATCGACCGCCCACGGACTCGAGCGCCCGCACGGTGGTGACGCTGCTTTCGATCCAGCGCTGGTTGTCGTAAAGGCTTTTTTTCGCCAACTTGGCCGCGCGGTAGACGATCCCCAACGCCTTGGCGTAAAACACCGCGCCGGGGAACCAGGCGGCCATCGAGGAGCCGGTCCGCTCGGGTGTGAGGTAACGGCTCTCGGTGGTCAGGCAGTTTGCAGGCATATGGATGGCTAACCTCGGCCCCCTTTTTAGATTGTTTTTCAGCCAAAGTCGACTAGATTCATCTTTATCCGAACGGCCAGTTTGACATGACCGACATCGGGAATTAGGGTGTTGCCATGGTTCAATGGGGAAAAAGAACCTGCAGCTGCCGTCTGCCGGAAAATGAAGCCTCCGGGCTTTTGTTCGAAGACAGCGGCTTTCTCGGCCGCCACATCATCAACCTTTACCGGTTCATGCACGATTCCGGGCATGCCGGCCCGACCGGGAAGACATGGAGGTCGAAGCTGCGACGGCTGCTCGATGGTGCGGGGATCAGCGCGCTGGCGGATTTCCTTTACACTTACGGCATCGGCGGTTCCCTGACTCGGCAGGACCAGCTCATCTTCGCCCGGTTCCACGCGATGGAAAACCAAGCCTACCGCCTGACCCTGTTGAATTCCATAATTTTCGGTATTCCATCCGTCGGCCTTTATTTCGCTGCGGGCGAAGGGTTCGAACTTCTCTCCCGGCTGAACTCCGTCGCTGAGATCCCCTCGCTCGTGGCCGCCCGGGTTTCCTTCGGCCTGGGGATTGTCAACGCGGCGGTGCACCTGTTCCGCATTTTCGACTCCCTGTTGCACCGGCGCTGCTGGGCCCCTTTCGGCGCCGTTCCGCTGTTCATCAACCTGCCGACATACCTGAAGACCGCGAAACGAAAAATCACCGGCCGGCGGTCCGGACCCGGGGATTGCGGCGGCCCGTAGTCAACCCCCTGACAGGTAGTCGCCTATGGCCGGCTGCAATTCGGCCACGACCCCCTCACACGGTCTCTTTTTCGTAGACGTTGCAGATGCAGCACAGAAAGGTGGCGGGGTCGGCGTCGCTTAGGTTGCGCATCCCGTGGGGCTCTGTGCTGGGGATCACCACCGTGTCCCCCGCGGCGGCGACGCAGCTCTTTGTCTTCTGATCCGTTTTCGGGTCGAACTGGCAGCACTCGAAGCGGCCGCTCAGGATGTACATGGTCTGAATGTAGAAGTGGTTGTGGATCGGGATCTCACCGCCGGGTTCGGCCGTGAACAGGCGCAGGCCGTATTCCGGGTACCCGTGGCCGTCGTCCCCGAATTTCGACAGCCAGCGCACGCTGATGCCCTTCACGTCGTAGGGTTTGCCCTTGTAGGGGAATTTGGCGATCTTGACGTCTTCGACATCCTTCCATTTGACAAGGTCCATGGTATTTCCTCCCTGGTATGGCTGCCGTCTTTAGCGGCAGGTGCTTCCGTTTGTCGATGCGCTGCCGAACGCGGGCGCCCATTCACGGTGCCGGCGACCCTCCCAACCGCCCCGGTACGGGAGGGCTTGATATACTCCGTTCAGCCCAGCAAATCCATAGCCACGCGGCCATGGGTTTCGACCCCCAGCAGCATGAGCTCTTCGGCGAAGTCGAACCTCGGGTTGTGCAGGGGCGCGGCGCCCTCCCGTCCGACGCCGATGCAATAGAAGCAGCCCGGCACGCGCTTCAGAAAAAACGACATGTCCTCGCCGCCCATCGTGAGCTCGGGCTCGACGACCCGATCTTCACCGACCACCGAAATCGCGCAGCGCCTCACGACGTCGGCGACGGCCGCATCGTTGACGGTGGGCGGGTAGCCGCGGCTGAACTGGAACTCATAGCCGGCGCCCATGGCGCCGCAGACCCCGGCCACCACTTTCTCCAATCGCGACGCCCAAGCGCTCCATGTCTCCTCGTTGAAGGTGCGGGTGGTGCCGCTCAGGACCGCTTCGGCGGGAATGATGTTGAAGGCGGTCCCGGCATGGAAGCTGCCCACCGTGACCACCGCCGGTTCGATCGGGTTTATCTGGCGGCTGACGATGCGCTGCAGCGCCGCCACCACCTGAGTGCCGACTTCGAGGGCGTCCACGCAAAGGTGCGGCTGGGCCGCATGGCCGCCCTTGCCGAGGATCCTGATGTCGAAGCGGTCCATGGCCGCCAGGAACGCCCCGGACCGGACGCCGATCACCCCTTCCGGCCGTTCGGACCACAAGTGACAGGCGAGGGCGTAATCCACCTTCGGGTTCTCCAGGACCCCGGCTTGGATCATCGGTTCGGCTCCGCCCGGGCCCTCCTCGGCCGGCTGAAAGACAAACTTGACGTTGCCCTTGATCCGCTCGCGCAGCCGGTTCAGCACCGCCGCGGCCCCGAGCGCCATGGCCATGTGGGCATCGTGCCCGCAGGCGTGCATGCAGCCGGGGTGAGTCGAGGCAAAAGCCAGGCCGGTCTCCTCGGCAATCGGCAGGGCGTCCATGTCGGCCCGGATCATCAGCGTCGGACCGGGCCTGCCCGTCCTGAGCAGGCCGACCACGCCGTGCGTGGCAACTCCCGTTTGGACCTCAAGCCCGAGGCCCTTCAGCCGCTCGGCCACGTAGGCGGAGGTCTTCACCTCGTTGAAGCCGGTTTCGGGGATGCGGTGCAGGTACCGCCGGTCGGAGATCACAGGGTCTCTTTCCTCCCGAACGAGTTGACGAAGGGCATCCATGGCGGCCTCCTCTCTATCTCCCAACCCGGTAATCAAACATGCCAAATTCCAAAATCTCAAGCACAGGCGGAGCGGGGTGCTCGCCACGGCGGGCACCCCGCTCCGCCTTCACCCGAACAAAATTTCGGTCATTTGATTGCCGGTCTAATAGCAACCCAGGATCTTGAGATACTCGCTTTTCTCGGTGATCTCTTTGCGAACGGCGGCCATCTCCGGAGACTCCAGGTCGGCCTCAAGGTCGATGTAGAACATGTACTTCCAGGGCTCCCCGGGGATAGGCCGGGACTCGAGCTTGATCATGTTGACCTGGTTCTCGGCAAAGACTCTCAGGATCGCGAAGAGGGCGCCGGGCTCGTTGCGCGCCGTGCAGATGAGCGAGGTCTTGGAAGTCTTGCGGTCCTCGATCGGCTCCTTGCCGACGACGACAAAGCGCGTGTAGTTGCGCGGGTTGGTTTCGATGCCCTCGGCAATGACCGCCAGACCGTATATTTCGGCCGTGATGAGGCCGGCAATGGCGGCCTCCCCGGCCTCTTTCGAGGTGCTGACCCGTTCGGCGGCGCCGGCCGTGTCGCTCACGGCCACCAGCTCCCAGTGGTGCTGGGAGAGAAACTGGCGGCACTGCTCGATCCCCTGGGGGTGGGAGAGCACCCGCCGGATGTCGGACAGCTCCGTGCCGGGCTTCGCCAGCAGGTTCTGCATGATGCGGATTTTCACCTCGCCGATGATGCGCAGGTCGTAGTCCCGCAGCAGGTCGTAGTTTTCGTGGATGCTTCCGGAAAGCGAGTTCTCCAGCGGCACGATCCCGTAATCGATCCCGCCCGCCTTGATCGCCTCGAAAATGGACTGGAAGGTCGGCAGCGGCACCGCCTCGGCGGCGTCGCCGAAATACTGGAGGCAGGCCTTGTGGCTGAAGGTGCCGACCCGGCCCATGAAGGCGGCCCGCTGGCGCGCGCTGCCGCTTTTGCGTTTGCGGTCGATGACCTTCACCCGCTCCAGGTGGGCGAAGTCGAGCTGCTTGCCGATGACCGGCGCAATCACATAGATGTCCCGCATGAGCTGGCGGAACTGCTGGGGGTAGAGGCTCTGGGCGCCGTCGGACATGGCGTGATCCGGATCGTGGTGCACCTCGATCATGAGCCCGTCCGCCCCGGCGGCAATGGCGGAGCGCGCCATGGGGCTCACCTTCTCGCGCATTCCCGTGGCGTGGCTGGGGTCGACGATGATCGGCAGGTGCGTCAGCTTCTTCAGGACCGGGATGGCGGAAAGGTCGAGCGTGTTGCGGGTGTAGGGCTCGAAGGTGCGGATGCCGCGCTCGCACAGCACCACCTGGGTGTTGCCCTCGGACAAGATGTACTCGGCCGACATGAGCCACTCCTCGATCGTCCCCGACAGGCCGCGCTTGAGCAGCACGGGTTTGCCCATGCGGCCCACGCACTTGAGCAGCTCGAAGTTCTGCATGTTGCGGGCGCCGACCTGGACCACGTCCACATACTTCATCATGAGGTCGGCCTGGGAGGGCGAGGTCATCTCGGTCACCACCCCGAGCCCCAGCGTTTCGCGCACCTCGGAGAGGATTTTGAGCCCGTTCTCCTCCATCCCCTGGAAGGAATAGGGCGAGGTGCGCGGCTTGAAGGCGCCGCCGCGGAACAGGCTGGCCCCGGCCTTCTTGACCTCGCGGCCGATGGTGAGCGCCTGCTCGAGGCTTTCGACGGCGCAGGGGCCGGCGATGACGCAGATGTTTTCGCCGCCGATGAGCACATCCCCCACCCGCACGAGGGTGTCCTGGGGATGCATTTCGCGCCCGACCAGCTTATAGGGGGTCTTGACCCGGGTCACCTTGGCCACTCCGGGCAGCCGCCGCAGCTCCTCCTCGGCGACCCCGGGCTTGCCGAGGATGCCGATGCGCTCGGCTTCCGTGGGCGGCAGCTCCCGGCAGTCGCAGCGCTTGGCCTTGAGTTTGCGGATCAGTTCGGTTTTGCCCTCCAGGGTGAGGTCTTTGTCCAGTTCCAGGATCATGGCGTGTGCCTCCTTTCCGGCTCTGCGCAACATCCAAAAAAAAACGTAAAGCCCCGAGGTTGTGTCTCGGGGCTTTCAATGCGAAACCCCGGACAGACCGCCATCGGTCCATCCGGGGCTGTGTGTCGTTGGGTTTTGGCTACCGGCCCGGATGGACGCTTCTAAACCACCAAAAGCAAAAGAAGCGTCCAAACATTTCTATCTCGACAGAATCGACTTCTGTAGTTTCGTCCTTTCTAAGGTTTTTCCCGATGGCTGTCAAGAAATGTTTAACGAGCGGGATTTTCAAGGTCCTTCTCGAGCCCCTTAGCGCTTGACCAGGTCCCTGAACTTCCGACCGGTCGCGCTGAGGGTTCCTTTCTCAATGTTCTCACCTGCTCTGCGATCTATCATGCGTTTGAGTTGGTCGTAGGGCAGTTGGCTGGTCTCCGCCGAATAATCGAGATAACTGAAGAAGTGCTCCATCCGGAAAAACGAGCAGAACTCGGCATCGATGGTGCGGGCGAGGTTGACCACCAGTTGGATGAAATTTTCATCCAGCGGCTGCCAGAAGGAAAACACGTCCCGGCTGAAAGCCTCCACCGGCGAAATGCGGGTGAGCTCGCGGCCGAGGACTTTGTAGAGCCACGCCTGGCCGATGGACACCCGCTTGCCATTGGCCCGCGCCGCTTCGGCGGCTTTCAGGACCCGGTCGGAGGCGAAACCATGCTGGACGGGATAGATGTGGATGTCGATGTAGTCCAGCTCCGGGATGGCGGCCAGCGCCCTGAAGTAGTCGATCGACACCCAGCTCCCGGCGCCGGCCCCGAACTTGACGCCGGAGTGGTCGAGCTCCTTCACCACCTGCCCGATCGTCGCCGCGAATTCCGCGGGCGAAAACGGCAGCCCCGTGTTGCGGGTCTGGGTGTCCGGCTCCGAGAGGATGGTCAGGAAATCCGGCCGGATGTCGGCGATGACGGCTTCGGCCATCTCCCTCAGCGCGGCGCCGAACTTGTCGCGTTTCAACCCGCGGTAGTCCGCGCCAATCCGGCTGAGCTCCGGCTCCCGGAAGGCCGACCCCAATTCAACGATGATCATCAACCCCCGCCGGCGGATGTCGGCGGCGACCTTCCGATAGAACTCGCGGTATTCACCCGCGCGCGGATGGCTGCGGGTCAGAACCGGGACTTGCAGGCTGAGGGAGACGCTTTGGACCCCCAGCGCCTTCAGGTGGTCCAGGGTGAGGGCGGTCGCCGGCAGCACCTGTCCGGTCAGCAGGGCCTCCCCACGGTTGCTGTCGGCCGCCAGGAGTTCGACCCCGAAGGCGGTTTCGGTTTTCTTGTGGCCCCAGGGAAGCGGGATGAGCGGCAGCTGCCGGTCGATCTCCGCGTCGATCTCGCGGTATATCGCCCGGTAGTTTTCCGGGACCTCCCGGGGCACGCTGTGCGTGGGTGCCGACTCCAGGACCCGCTGGACGCAGGCGGCCGTCAGAAAGCAACAGACAGCGGTAACCGTAAATAGGGACTTCTGCATACATCCTCCCAGCCCGGACGGGAAAGAACCAAAAACAGCTGAAAAGTGTTACTCCGGCAATCAAATATGCCAAATTCCACCAACTCACGCAGAGGCGAAGCGGGGTGCCCGCCGCGGCGAGCCGCAACCACCCGTTCAACGAACCAACGTACGGCAGCCAGCCCGCTCCATACTACCTCAAACAGCCCCAGAGGAACCTCTTTCACGGAGCCGCCGGCCGTCGCTGCCTGCCATCGGTTCCATGGGACGGCTGGGGGGCGTGGCAGCGTCGCCTGAAGCATTGGTTGCGGCGCGCCGCGGCGGGCACCCCGCTCCGCCTTTACCCAAACCCGAGTTGGCATATTGCCGGCTTGATAATTAGACCAGGACGCGACGCTTTACAATCCCCCGGAAGGCATTACTTTCGCTACAAGGAATCAACAAATAATGAATCATAGATTGATCGGATCGGAGACCATCGCATGACCACAACGAAAAAGATATTCAGTGTCGCAGCGGATGCCGAGGGCAATCCCCAGGGGCTGGCCGCTCATCAGGTTCCCGCCGAGTTGCCCATCCTGCCGCTGCGCAACACGGTGGCCTTCCCGTTCACCATCATCCCGCTGTCCGTCGGCATATCGCGGTCCATCAAACTGATCGAGGACGCGCAGCAGGGCGACCACCTCGTCGGCCTGGTGGCCATGAAGGACCCCCAGGTCGAGGAACCGCTGCCCGGCCAGGTTTACGAGATCGGGACCATTGCCCGGATCGAACGGGTGGTGAAAACGCCGGAGCAGCATCTGAACGTCATCGTCCACTGCCTTGAGCGTTTCAAGGTGCAGTATTGGACGTCGGACAAGCCCTATCTCAAGGCCCGCATCGATCTCGCCGGCGATCTGATCGAAGCCGACGTCGAGACCAACGCCCTGCAGCGCAGCCTGCTCGATCTCTCCCGCGAGGTGGTGGCGCTCTCCCCCAACTTCCCCAAAGAGGCGGGGGATTTTCTCGCGCAGATCAAAAACCCGCGCTATCTGGCCTATCTCGTGGCCAATTACGCCGGCCTCGAAATGGCCAAGGCCCAGGAGATCCTCGCGGCGGACAGCGTCAAGGACAAGCTGCGCGCACTGATCGCCCACCTCGCCCGCGAGAAGGAGGTCCTCTCCCTGGGCCAGAAGATCCAAAGCGATGCGCGCGAGGAGATGGACAAAGCCCAGAGGGACTATTTCCTGCGCCAGCAGCTCAAAGCCATCCAGAAGGAGCTGGGAGACGCCGACGAGGGTGGCTCCGAGGCGAACGATTACGCAGAGAAGGTCGAAAAGGCCGACCTGCCGCCGGAGGCCCGCCGGGAGGCCGAGCGGGAGCTCAAGCGCCTGCAGGGCATGTCCCCGCATTCGCCGGAGTCCTCCATCATCAAGACCTATCTGGACTGGCTGGTGGACCTGCCGTGGAACAAAGCCAGCGAGGACCGCACCGACATCGACAACGCGCGGGCCGTGCTCGACCAGGATCACTACGGCCTGCAGGACGTCAAGGAGCGCATCATCGAATATCTCGCCGTGCGCAAACGGGTGGCCGAGCGCGGCGTCAAGACAAAACCAGAAGACGGGTCGGTGTCCGAGGCCATGGGCGCGATCCTGTGCTTTGCAGGCCCCCCGGGCGTCGGCAAGACCAGCCTGGGCAAGAGCATCGCTCGGGCTCTCGGCCGCAGCTTCACCCGCATGAGCCTGGGCGGGGTGCGCGACGAAGCCGAGATCCGCGGCCACCGCCGGACCTACATCGGCGCCATGCCGGGCCGCATCATCCAGGCCGTCAAGCGCGCAGGCACCCGCAATCCGGTGTTCATGCTGGACGAGGTCGACAAGGTCGGGATGGACTGGCGCGGGGACCCCAGCAGCGCCCTGCTGGAAGTTTTGGATCCGGCCCAGAACCACGCGTTCCGTGACCATTACCTGGACGTGGACTTCGACCTCAGCGAGGTCATTTTCATCACCACGGCGAACCAACTGGAGACCATTCCGCCGCCCCTGCGCGACCGCATGGAGATCATCGCGCTCGATGGCTACACCGAGTACGAAAAGATGCAGATCGCCAAGCGTCACCTGGTCCCGCGGCAGCTCAAGGCCCACGGCCTCGTGGACGAGGAGATGACCTTCACCGACGACGCCGTTCAGAAAATCATTCAAGACTACACGCGCGAGGCCGGCGTGCGCAATTTGGAGCGCCAGATCGGCGCGGTCTGCCGCAAGAGTGTCGTCAAAATCGTCGGCCAGCAGTGGACGCACGTGGTGGTGACGCCGGAGCTGGTGCGCTCGCATCTGAAAAAGGAGAAATTCGAGTCCGAGCTGTCGGAGAACATCGAGATTCCCGGCATTGCCACGGGCCTGGCCGTGACCTCGGTCGGAGGGGACATCCTCTTCATCGAAGCGACCCGCATGAAGGGCAAGGGCGGCCTCACGCTGACCGGCCAGCTCGGGGACGTCATGCGCGAGAGCGCGCAGATCGCCCACAGCTACGTGCGCTCCAAGGCCGAACACCTGGGGGTGGATTCGTCCGTTTTCGAGGCCACCGACGTGCACCTGCACGTGCCGGCCGGCGCCGTGCCCAAGGACGGCCCCTCTGCGGGAGTCGCCATGGTGATGTCCATGGCGAGCCTCTTCAGCGGAAAAACGATTCGCGGCGACGTGGGCATGACGGGCGAGGTGACCCTGCGCGGCCGGGTGCTGCCGGTCGGCGGCATCAAGATGAAGGTTCTGGCCGCTCATCGCGCGGGCCTCGCTACCGTCATCCTGCCCAAGCGCAACGAAAAAGACCTGGAGGAGATCCCCCAGGAGGTCCGTGACGCCCTGCGGATAGTCCCGGTGGAACGCATCGACGAAGCCATGAACGTGGCTTTCGGCGCGGACGCCCGGCAGGAAATCAACATGGCGACCTAGCGCTTCAC
>JALOPD010000124.1 GCA_025454075.1 Desulfobacterales bacterium
CCTCCTCAAGAGCGCCTTCGGGAACGCCAGCATAAGCGAGCTGCAGTCGGCCCTGGAGGATGGCGCAGCCGACATGCTGCCCGCAGGCCCGGACAACGATTCCGGCTACGGCCTGCTGGACCTCGTCGCCGCCTACGATGTGTTGGCGGGGGGCGGTCCGCCTTCGCCCGACAGCGAACCCGACGGCGACGTGGACGGAGTCGATCTGGCGGTCTACGCGGGAGCCTTTCCCTCCAGTCTCAGCCTGGCCGATTTCGCGCTCAGCTTCGGCAGCGCTGCTTACCCCTGAAATGCGCGCGTGACGTCCATGCCCGCCGCTTTCACCCAAACCGTGGATCTGATATGGTGAATGATAGCTCCATGAAAGGACTGCACTATTGAAAATCCCTCCCATCCTCCCTTTTCCAAAGGGAGGCAGTTCCCCTCTTTGGAAAAGAGGGGCCGGGGGAGATTTACCAGTCTGTGTTCGGATAATTCGAAAGCACCAGTCTCCGGGATCGGAGCTTAAGCCATGCAGACAACCTTCGCCAAATTCAGGAGACACGCGTTCATCGCGCTTGCCGCGCTGGCGGCGTTCGGGGTCGGCTACAGCCTGAGAGGGCCTGTCGAAAGCGGTCCGGCGGCCTCCCTTTCATCCCCCCCTGCCGCGGCCGGCCACGATCATGAGGCTCACGGAACCGAGGGCGAGGGTTCGGAGACCCTCTTCGTCTGTCCGATGAACTGCATTCCGCCCATGCAAAAGGCCGGCAACTGCCCGGTCTGCGGCATGGAGCTCACGCCGGCCGCGGCCCAGGACCAGGGCCGGGCGGACCAGCCTCCGCGCATCGTGCTCACCGAGAAGGCGGTCGCGGCGGCCGGGATCCGGACCGCACCGGCGGAGCACAAGTTCGTCAGCGCGGACATCCGGCTCTTCGGCAAGATCGAGTACGACCCGATCGAACAGTTCAAGGTGACCGCCTTCGCGCCCGGGGTGATCGACAACATCTTCGTCACCCGCGCCGGCCAGGCGGTGCGGCGCGGAGACCCGCTGTTCGACCTGCACTCCTCCGAGCTCTACTACCTGGAGCAGGAGCTCTTCGAAGTCCTCGCCAAGCTGCCGTACAAGCTCGACATGCGTCCGGGCAAGGGCCATGGGAGCAGCCGGCTCGGACGGTGGACGCGGCTGCAGATGCCCACCAAACCCGACCAGGAGGGGATGACCGAGGATCAGAAGAAGATTTTCAACCAGGAGTTCGACAAGATCAAGCGCAAGATGCGCCTCCTCGGCCTCTCCGACGAGGACATCGATGAGGCCATCGTGCGCGGCCGGCCCACGGGGATCTCCACCGTCACGACCCCCATGACCGGGATCGTGCTCAAGCAGAACGCCTTCCGGGGCGTCTACGTCAACACCGGGGACGTCGTTTTCACGATCGCCAACCCGCGCGTCCTCTGGGCGCGGCTGGACGCCTATGCTTCAGACTTCCCCTGGCTGCGGCTCGGCCAGGAGGCGGAGTTCGAAACGGACGCCTACCCCGGCCAGTCCTTCAAAGGCAAGGTGGTTTTCATCGACCCCGAGTTCGACGCCGAAAGCCGCGTGTTCAAGGTCGGTGTCCTTTACCGCGACGAAAAAGGCCTGCTCAAGCCCAACATGCTGGTGCGGGCCGTGGTTTACGCGCGGCTGACCTCGGGCGGCAAGAGCACGACCGAGCTCGTGACCGACGGCATGATGGACACCGCCCAGACCAAACGGACCGGCCAGCCGCCGCTGGTGATTCCGGAAACCGCCCCGCTCATCACGGGCACCCGGTCGATCGTTTATGTCGCGCTTCCCGGAAAGCCCGGCATCTTCGAGGGCCGGGAGGTGAAGCTGGGTCCGCGGGCGCAGGGATACTACATCGTTCGGGACGGCCTCGCCAAGGGCGAGGAGGTGGTGGTCAACGGGAATTTCAAGATCGACAGCGCGGTCCAGATCCTGGCCCGCACCAGCATGATGTCGGGGAAGACCGCCGGAATGCCGGTCCTGGACCACCAGCTCGTCGAGACGCCCCCGCCGCCGCCCGCCGAGACGAAAGCGGACCAGCGGCAGCGCGGGGCCCAGTACGAGGTGCACCAGGGCCACAACCGCGGGCGGCCCGCGGGGTCCGCACCGGCGGCGCCGGAGACGATGCCGGCCCCGGCCGTGCCGGGCTCCCATTCCCACGGCGCCCATGAACCCCCTGTGAGGCAATGAATCCAGCGCCCGGAGAAAACTGGCTCGACCGGATCATCCGTTTCTGCATCGAGAACCGGGTGATCGTTTTTCTGGCGGCCCTGCTCCTGGTGGCCTGGGGCCTCATGACGGCGCCCTTCGACTGGCACATGGGCGGCGTGTGGCGCGCCCCGGTCCCGGTCGACGCCATACCGGACATCGGCGAGAACCAGCAGATCGTGTTTACCGACTGGCCCGGCCGCTCCCCCCAGGATATCGAGGACCAGATCACCTACCCGCTTTCGGCCGCGTTGCTGGGGCTGCCGGGCGTCAAGACCGTGCGCAGCTATTCGATGTTCGGCTTTTCCATGATCTATGTGATCTTCAACGACGACATCGAGTTCTACTGGGCGCGCACGCGGGTTCTCGAAAAACTGAGCAGCCTCTCGGTGCGCGAGTTGCCGCCGGACGTCAAGCCGGTGATCGGGCCGGACGCCACCGCGCTGGGCCAGGTGTTCTGGTACACGCTGGAGGGGCTCGACGGCGAGGGCAGGCGGGTGGGCGGCTGGGACCTGCACGAGCTGCGATCCATCCAGGACTGGTATGTGCGCTACGCCCTGACCGGGGTGCCGGGGGTCAGCGAGGTGGCTGCGGTCGGCGGGTTCGTGCAGGAATTCCAGATCGACGTGGATCCCGACCTCATGCGCTACCGCGACGTCCGGATCGAGGACGTGGTCAACGCGGTGCGCCGCGCCAACGTCGACGTGGGCGCCCGCACGATCGAAGTCAACCGGGTCGAGTATGTGATCCGCGGGCTCGGCTTCATCAAGAACCTGGAGCACATCCGGGATTCGGTCATCAAGCTGAGCGGCGATACCCCGGTGCTGGTGCGCCACGTGGCCGAGGTGACCCTCGGCCCGGCCGAGCGGCGGGGCGTTCTGGATGCCGGCGGCGAGGAGGCCGTGGGAGGGGTGGTCGTGGTGCGCTACGGCGAAAACCCGCTCGCCGTCATCCAGCGCGTCAAGCAGAAGATCGCGGAAATCTCCCTGGGGCTGCCGAAGCGCACCCTGCCGGACGGGACCGTGAGTCAGGTCCGCATCGTGCCCTTCTACGACCGCACCCGCCTGATCCACGAGACCCTCGACACTCTGCACGACGCCCTCACCAACGAGATCCTGATCACCATCGTCGTCGTGATCGTGATGATGGCCCACCTGCGCTCCTCGCTGCTGATTGCGGGTTTGTTGCCTTTATCCGTCCTGTTTTGCTTCATCGCCATGAAGCTTTTCAAGGTGGACGCCAACATCGTGGCGCTGTCCGGGATAGCGATCGCCATCGGGACTCTGGTCGATGTGGGGATCATCGTCACCGAAAACATTTTCCGGCATCTCAAGGCGGCCGGGCCGGGAGAAGAAGGCCGCGACATCATTCTGCGGGCGACGCGCGAGGTGAGCGGCGCGGTGCTGACGGCGGTGTCCACCACGATCGTGAGCTTTCTGCCGGTCTTTTCTCTGGTGGCCGCGGAGGGCAAGCTCTTCCGGCCCCTGGCCTTCACCAAAACCTTCGCACTGGCCGCCTCCATCGGGATCGCGCTCTTTCTGCTGCCGGTGCTGGCCGATGCCTTCATGCCCTCGAAGCGCGCGGGCCGTCGCTTCGGCCGGATCTGGAACGAGGGGTTGATCTACCTGGGCGGGGTGCTCGCTTTCGTCATAGACTGGCGCCTCGGGCTGCTCGTCGCCGTCATGGGCATAGGCGCGCTGGCGGCCCGCCGACTGCCACGCCGGATAGGCGAGCGGATCCCCTCCATCAATTCCGGCCTGGCCGCGGTGGCTGTGATCGTCCTTCTGAGCCAACTGTGGAGCCCCCTCGGCCCTGAAAAAGGCGCCTTGCGCAACCTCGTTTTCTGTGCCGCGATCATTGGCGGGCTGCTTGGCGCCTTCCGGATCTTTCAGCACTATTACGCCGGCATCCTCGGCTGGTGCCTCGATCACAAGCGGGCGTTCTTATGCCTGCCGCTCGCAATCCTTCTGCTGGGGGCGCTGGCGTGGCGGGGATACGACGGGCTCTTCGGCTGGATGCCGCGGCTGGTCAACGAATCGGCGGCGGGCCGCGGTCTCGCCGAGATATTTCCGGGGCTGGGGCGGGAGTTCATGCCGCCGCTGGAGGAAGGCTCCTACCTCTACATGCCGGTGACCATGCCGCACGCCTCCATCGCGGAGGTGCAGGACATCCTGCAGCGTCAGGACCGGGCGTTGGAGGCCCTTCCCGAAATCGAGAAAGCGACCGGCAAGCTGGGCAGAAGCGAAAGCGCGCTCGATCCGGCGCCCATCTCGATGATCGAGACCCTGATCGCCTACCGGTCGGAATACCTGGTCGATGCCGCGGGCGCGCGGCCGACCTTCCGGTTCGACCCGGAGGTGCTGGACCTCTTCCGCAGCCTGGACGGCCGGCCGGTTCCCGCCGCTGACGGCAAGCCGTATCACGTCAAAGGCCGCTTCGCGCGCGACGAACAGGGCCGCCTGATCCCCGACCCGAACGGCCTGCCGTTCCGGATCTGGCGGCCGGCGCTCGATCCCCGGCTCAATCCCGGACGCGATGCCTGGCCCGGCGTCCGGAATCCGAACGACATCTGGGCGCTTATCATCCAGGCGGCCTCCATCCCGGGGACCACGGTGGCTCCCCGGCTCCAGCCCATCTCGGCGCGGATCGTCATGCTGCAGAGCGGGATCCGCGCGAGCATGGGAGTAAAGATCCAGGGCCCCGATCTCGAGTCCATCCGGGACGCGGCGGGGCAGATCGAAAGGCATCTCCGGCAGGTGCCGTCGATCGACCCCCGGTCGGTCATCGCCGACCGGATCGTCGGCAAGCCGTACCTCGAGATCGAGATCGACCGCCGGGCCATCGCCCAGTACGGCATCGACCTCCAGCAAGTGCAGGACGTGATCGAAACCGCCATCGGCGGCCGGCAGATAACGACCACCGTGCAGGGGCGCGAGCGCTATCCGGTGCGCGTGCGCTACATGCGCGAGCTGCGGGACCACATCGACACGATCGGCCGGGTACTGGTCACGGCGCCGGGAGGCGCCCAGGTGCCGCTGGGCCAGCTTGCGGACATCCGCTACGTTCCCGGTCCCCAGGAGATCAAGGGCGAGGGCACGTTCACCATTGGGTACGTGCTTTTCGACGGCCGGACGGGGTTTGCCGAAACCGACGTGGTGGAAAACGCCCGCGACTTCCTGCTCGGGAAGACCGCTGCGGGTGAAATCGTTCTCTCTGCGGGAGTGAGCTTCAGCTTTACCGGCAACTACGAGAACGACCTGCGCGCCGGCAGGCGGCTGGCGATCATCGTTCCGCTCGCGCTCGCGACGATCTTCGTCATCCTCTACCTGCAGTTCAGCTCCGTGAGCACCAGCCTTTTGATTTTCTCGGGCGTGATCGTCGCCTGGGCCGGCGGCTTCATCATGATCTGGCTTTACGGCCGGCCCTGGTTTCTCGATTTCACTTTTTTTGGAACTTCCATGCGGGAGTTGTTCCAGGTCCACACCCTCCACATGAGCGTGGCCGTGTGGGTGGGGTTTCTGGCGCTCTTCGGGATCGCCGAGGACGACGGCGTCGTCATGGCGACCTACCTCGACAGTTCGTTTGCGCGCAACGCACCGGGCTCGATCGCCGCAATCCGGCAGGCCACCATCGAGGCGAGCCTCCGGCGCGTGCGGCCGTGCCTCATGACGACGGCCACCACCGTCCTTTCGCTGATCCCGGTCCTGACCGCCACCGGGCGGGGGTCCGATCTCATGCTGCCCATGGCCATTCCGACCTTCGGAGGGATGGTGTTCGAAACCGCCACCATGCTGGTGGTGCCGGTGCTCTACTGCGCCATCCGGGAGCGGCGGTTCAGACTCAGCTCTATCACCAACGCGGCCGCGGTGAGCCGGGCGCTTCCCCAGGAGACCGCCAACTAGACTCGATGGGCTGCTCTCCGGCGCCGCGCGGCCCATTTCGATCAGGAAAGGAGAACTTCACATGAAAAAAGGGAACCTGTTGATTCTGGCGTTTTTCGTTATTTCAGGCTGGGCGGCGGCGGCCGTTGCGGATGACATCGGCGAACATGCCTCCTGCCCGTTCTGCGGAATGGACCGGGCCAAGTTCGCGCACTCCCGGGTCTACATCCGCTACGAGGGCGGCTCCACGCTGGGCACCTGCTCCATCCACTGCGCCGCGGTTGACATGGCGGTGAACATCGACAAGACTCCGGTCTCGATCCAGGTGGGCGACTACAACACCAAAACGCTCATCGACGCCGAGAAGGCTTTCTGGGTCATCGGCGGCGACACGCCGGGCGTGATGACGGGGCGCGCCAAATGGGCCTTCGAAAAGAAGGCCGACGCCGAGGCGTTCATAAAGCAGCACGGCGGGACGGCTGCGAATTTCGACGAGGTGCTCGAAGCCACCTACGACGATATGTACAAGGACACCAAAATGATCCGCGAGCGCCGCAAGGCCAAGCGCATGAAGCAGGGCTCGTAGGGGCCACAAGAATGCCACTGCAGCCCAAGTCCTGGAGGGATGGATCTTTGTTAATGGCCCTATTGAATGGACGGCACTAATGAAACTCCCTCCCAACCTCCCTTCTCCACAGCGGCGTTGGGTGCGAATGATGAAATCGCGGCAAGATGCCGCTCCCACAATAATACTCAAAGCGCTCGGGAGCTTCTAAATGGGCTTGAAACACATGACGATTGCGTTTCTGACCTTGCTGCTGTTCGCGTCCTCGCTGTGGGCGGCGGAAGCAACTCCGGCAAAGCCTGGCTCCAAGGACAAGTGCCCGGTGTGCGGGATGTTCGTCTACAAATATCCCGACTGGGTGGGGCAGATCGCCTTCAAGGACGGCAGCGCGGTCTTCTTCGACGGGGCCAAGGACCTTTTCAAGTACTACTTCAACCTGAAGAAATACAACCCGGCAAAGACGGCGGGCGACATCGCCGCGATCTGGGTGACCGAGTACTATGAATTAGCGCCGCTGGAGGCCAAAGCGGCCTTTTTCGTGGTCGGCAGCAATGTCTTCGGGCCGATGGGCAAGGAGCTGATACCCTTCCAAAGTCTGGAGGCGGCGCAGGAGTTCAAGAAAGACCATGGCGGAACCGAGATTCTGACCTTCGGGCAGATCAACCCGCCGATCATTTCCAAACTGGACTGAAGGCTTCCATGGTTCGCCCATCGACCTTTTACCTGTCGGCCGTGATCGTTTGCGGGGCGATGTTGGTTGTTATGCTGGTCGTCCATCCGAGCCTCGATGCCGCGCGCAGCGAGCGCGCCCTGGAAGAGAAACGGGAATGGGTGCGTGCGCTCGGGCTCACGGATCTGTGCCTTTTCACGGAAGCCCGCTACAACCGGCACCTCTCCCAGGCCGATTTGCATTCCGCCTTTCAGGACCACCCGATGAGCTTCGAGCATTTTCCGTCCGGCTCGCTGACGCTGCCGAAGGAGAGGATGAAGGCGGAAGGTGGAAGGGGGAAGGAGGAAGACTCCGAATAGCATGCATTTCGCCAAGCATCGCTACTTTCTGGATTTTGCACTCTCGTCCCTGCTACGGCGCAAGGGCAAGAACGTTTCGCTGGTGGCCGTTTATGCCCTCGTGGTGTTTCTGCTCACCTCGGTGCTTTTTTTCGCCGGTGCGATCCGGCGGGAGGCGGATCAGGTGCTGGCGGAGTCCCCCGAGCTGATCGTCCAGCGCATCGTGGCCGGCCGGCATGATTTGATCCCTCTGAGCTACCTGGATAGCCTCCAGAGCATTCGCGGTGTGCGAACGGCGAAGCCCCGCCTGTGGGGGTATTACTACCACCAAGCCTCCAAAGCCAACTACACGGTCATCGCCACCGACGAGTTCGCCTTGAATGACGACCAGATCATCACCGGCGAGGGGGTGCTGCGCACCTGGAAAGGGATACAGGACGGACGACTGTTTTTCAGGCGTCAGGACGGGCTCGCCGTGCCCCTGACCGTCAAAGACAGCCTGCGCTCTGAGTCCGCCCTGGTGACCGCGGACCTGGTTCTGATGAGCTCCGCGTCATTCCGCAGCATCTTCGGAATCCCCGAAGGCTTCGCAACCGATCTGGTCCTGGCGGTCCGCAACCCCAAAGAGAGCCAGACCATCGCCGAAAAGGTTGCCCAGCTGCTGCCGGACACGCGGCCGGTGATGCGCGAGGAGATTCAGCGCACCTATGCGTCGCTGTTCGACTGGCGCAGCGGGTATGTCATCGTGCTGTTGAGCGGGGCGGTGCTGGCATTCCTCATATTCGCCTGGGACAAGGCCACGGGGCTGACGGCGGACGAACGGTTTGAGATCGGCATTCTCAAGGCCGTCGGCTGGGATACGGCGGATGTGCTGCTGCTGAAATTCTGGGAAGGCATGGCGATCTGCCTGGCGGCGTTTCTGGCCGGCGTAGCGGCGGCCTACGTTCACGTCTTCATCGCGAATGCGCCGCTTTTCGAGCATGCGCTCAAGGGGTGGGCCGTCCTGTACCCATCGTTCAGGCTGACTCCGGCGGTCGACGCCTATCAACTGGCGGCGGTGTTTGCTTTGACCGTGCTGCCCTACACGCTGATCACGATCGTGCCGGCCTGGCGTGCCGCCGTAACGGATCCGGATGCCGTGATGAGGTAGGCATGATCGAACTTTCGAAAATCACCAAGATCTTCCACGCCGGCCGCCCCAGCGAATTCACGGCCCTTCGGGACGTGGACCTGGGCATCGCCGCCAACAGCGTGACGGCGCTGGTTGGGCCGAGCGGCTCGGGCAAGACCACGCTGCTTTCGATCATCGGGTGCATGGCCCGGCCTTCGGCCGGCAGGATGACGGTCCGCGGGCGGGAAACCACCAGCCTGCCGGAGAAGTTCCTGTCCGGCGTCCGGCGCGCCACTTTCGGGTTCGTTTTCCAGGACCACAACCTGATCAGGGGCATCAGCGTACTGGAGAACACCATGCTGCCGGCTTACCCCGGCGGGGAGCGGCGCAAGCACCTGAAGGACAGGGCGATGGGGCTGCTGGCCCGCCTCAAAATCGACGCCAAGGCCCAACGCCGAATCGAGGAGCTCTCCGGCGGCGAACGCCAGCGGGCCGCCATCGCCCGGGCGCTGATCAACGAACCGGCGATCGTGATCGCCGACGAGCCCACGGCGCATCTGGACACCGGCTTGACCCATGAGTTCCTTGACATCGCCGCGGAGCTTGCCGGGCAGGGCAAAACGCTGATCATCGCCAGCCACGACCCCCTGGTGTTTCAGGCCGAGATGGTCGGCCGCGTGGTTCACATGCGGGATGGGAGAATTCTATCTGGCGATGGGACAAACGAAGGGGTGAACATCGAACATCGAACGTCCAAAATCGAATGTTGAATGAGGAAAGGAATGAACATCGAACATCGAACGTCTAAAATCGAATGTTGAATGAGGAAAGGAATGAACATCGAACATCGAACGTCCAACATCGAATGTTGAATGAGGAAAGGAATGAACGTCGAACATCGAACGTCCAACATCGAATGTTGAATGGGAAAAGATGAA
>JALOPD010000421.1 GCA_025454075.1 Desulfobacterales bacterium
TTCGGAGACCACCGCGCCCATGTGCACGTTGACCCGTATGAAGTGGGCTTCGGCGGCGGCGGCGATGGCCATGGCGGACAGGGCATCGTTGCGCAGCGCATTGACCCCCACCGGCAGAGCCGTCGCCGTGACGATTTCACGGGTCACCGCCGCCAGGGCCGCGACCGTTTCCGCCGGAACCCGGCCGGGGTAAAACGGCTTGTCCCGGAAATTCTCGACGATCAGGCCGTCCACGCCCTGGCGCTTGAAAATAGCGGCTTCCCTCAGCGCCGTGTCGTAGACGGCGCGCATGTCCCCCGCAAACCGCGGCGCCCCCGGCAGCGGCAGCAGGTGGACGCAGGCGATCAGCGGTTTCTTCTTGCCGAACAGGTCGTTGAAATTCATCCGGTTCTCCGGCCCCCGTTCTTCGAATCGAGCCCAGGTCCGAGGATTACAGCCCATTGGCGTTGGGCTGGCCCATGCGCAGCGGACCGCCGCGCGCGGTCGGCCAGGACAGGCAGTTCGCGGCCGAGCCGGGCACGGTAAAAACGTCCATGCCGTGCTCGAAGCTCTGGGCGAAAATCTCCAGCTGGCCATCCCCGTCCAGGTCGCCCACGGTTGGTGCGGCGGGTGCGCCGTTGCCGTTGCCGTTGGTTCTGCCGGGGTTGGGAAGGGCCAGGTCGTGCAGCAGGCGACCGTCTGCTGCCAATATCACCAGGCGGCCGGAGTCCAGGACCTCCGGCGCGCCGTAAGTGGTGAAGAGGACTTCCGGGGAGCCGTCCTGGTTCAAGTCCGCCACGGTGGGCTCGGAGGCATACATGACCGCCTTGCCGCGGGTGTAGTTCCAGCGCCACAACTCGACGCCCTGGGACGTGAAGGCGCGCATGAAACCGTCGTTCAAGGACACCACGATTTCCGGGCGGGCATCTCCCTGCAGGTTGATCGTGGCGGCGGCCGGAACGCCGTTCGGCGGGTACCATCCGGCGACGGAAATGGGAGTTGCGCCCCTGGGAAGGTCTTCCCAGCCGGCCTTGCGCATGGCCGAGCGGCTGCCGTCGCCGTACGCTCCTTCCAGCGCCATGATGGCATAGGCCTGGGTTTCATAGGGCTCGTGCAGCTCGACGTTGGGCACGCCCAAGACCTCGTTGCGGCCGTCTCCGTCGAGATCCACGATGTTGGGCGGCGAGGCCGTCCATTGCAGCCATTCCTGCGAGCTGGGATGGGGCCACGCGCCCGTGTGGAGATGGTAGTGGTCCTCCTCCACCTGCGGGTCGGCCCAGCGGATGAACTGCCCCCAGGTCATGCGCTGGTTGAGATAGGCGCTTTGGCGGTTGGTGAACCAGGCCGAGGCGTCGATGGCGACGCCGTCCGGGTCGAAGGCCTGGATGTGATGGTTGTCATAGGTGGCGATGATTTCCAGGTCGGCATCGTCATCGATGTTGCCGATGCCCACGTTCAGCCCATAGCAGCCGTAGCCGCTGTGCCCCATCCCGTTGCGATCGGCGTCCCCGCCCGTGCCGCTGAGGTCGTTGTAACGCGGCCAGGCAGGATAGCTCAAACCGGCGGGCTGGAACAGCGTTCCGTTGGGGGAGAACACATATACCTGGGCTCCGGCGTCCTGGGTCTGGGTGGTCGTTGCCACCACCTCGATCAGGCCGTCGCCGTTCAAGTCGCCGGCTGCCAGGCCGCGCACCTCCGGTGACTCGCCCGCCGAGGTCGTATCGGCCGGCCAGCCGGGTTTCAAGACCAGCCGGCCGCTGCGCCATTCATAGGCATACACCCACCGACCCGCGCCGAAGACCACCTCCGGGACTCCGTCGCCCTCCAAGTCTGCCACGACATGCGGCGCATACACGCGGCCGCTGTTGTGGTCGACCCGGTCCAGCAGCCGGCCCTGGCCGTCGAACACATAGATAGAATAATAGGCGGCGATCAGCTCGTTTCTGCCGTCGCCGTCCAAGTCTGCAATCACTGGCGCGGCATACCAGCTGGTCTGGCCGGCGAGATTCATGCGGAACACCGGCGCGCGGACTTCGCCCGCACTCTGGCCGGCGCTGCAGACGGCATTACGCGCCCCGCCCGTGGCGTTGCCCTCGATCGGCGCAGCTTCTCCGCCACTGCCGGCAGTCTCTGAGCCGGATCCGCCGCCCCCGCCACAACTGAGCGCAAGGGCCGCCAGGCACAGCAGCCCCATCCAAAAACCTGTGCTTTTCAATGAATTCATGACGGTTCGATTAATTCTCCCTTGCCCCTCATTGGCAGCGGCCGCGCAGGTCGACCGGCCAGACGTCCACCACCTTGCCGGCGCGCGTGATGTGCAGCCGGTCGAAGAGATTGACGGTGGGGTCGCAGTGCGACACGACCAGCTCCAGGACCATGCCGAGCTCCGGCAGCGGGGCCGCCCGGTTAGGCGTGGACAGTTTTCCGTATTCGTCCCCGAACCAGTCGTACTGCAGTCTGTCGTATTCGGGGGTCAACACCCGGGGTCGTCCGCCGTCCCGGTAGAGCGCCTTCAGCCCGGCATCGACGGTCACCTGGCGGCCGTGAGGCCCGCTCACCACGGTGCTCAGCATGGTCAGAGCGGGGTGGAAGTCGGCGGCATCCGAGCCGTCGGCCGATTCGATGGCCAGGTATTCGGCGTCCATGAGCGCGTAGGAGCCGGCCTGCAGCTCGGTGAGCTCCTCCGAGGAGAGATCGATGCGGGCGCTGCCGGTCCCGGACGCGCTGAAGATGGTGCAGCTCTCGGTCGTGCGGCGCAGCTGGTTGAACACCGCGGCGGCCTTCCGGAGCGCGTCGCGCGAGGCCGCCCGGCGGTCCTCGTAGCGCGGTATGTGCTGGACGTGCCCGGCATAGGCCTGGATCCCGCGCAGCCGCAGCCGGCCGAGAGAGAGGATGTGCCTGGCCAGTTCGGCGGCCTTTGCCGGCGCAACGCCCGTCCGGCGCTGGCCGACGTCGATGTCGAGCAGCACGTCGAGCTGCCGGTTCTTCTCGGCCAGGCGGGCTTCCAGCTGGGCGGCGGCCGCGGGATGGTCGACCACCGCCATCAGAAACGGCGCCCGGCCCAGGAGCGAGACCAGCCGGTTGACCTTCTCCCGGCCGGCCACCGGCCCGGTGATGAGCACCCCGGACAAGCCGGCGTCGATCAGCGCCTCGGCTTCGGAGACCTTGGCCGCACAGACGCCGATGGCGCCGTTGGCGACCTGCATTTTGGCGAGCGTGGAGCACTTGTG
>JALOPD010000422.1 GCA_025454075.1 Desulfobacterales bacterium
ACGTGCACGGCGGCGCTCACCTGGACCTGGCCGGGCTGGATCGGGGTGCCGGCGGCGGCCGGCGCGGCCATGCGGCGCTCCATGGGATAGGACGCCGCGACGCCCTCTTCACGGACCTCGAGCACCTCGCCCAGCTGCAGGCTCAGGCTGGCGGCGATGGCTTCGGCCTTGCTGCGCGCCTCCTGGACGGCCAATTGCAGGGCCTGGCTGCGGGGCTTGAGGTCGTCGCGCAGGTCGAAGGACAGTGCGTTGAGCTGATTGGCGCCGGCGGCGATGCCGGCATCGATCACCCCGCCGACGCGCTCGAGGTCGTCCACCTGCACCCGCACGGTGTTGGCGGCGCGGTAGCCGACGATGCGCGGGGCCTCCGGCTCCTGGCCGGCCCGGGGGGCGGGATGGGAGTAGACCGGGTTCAGGGACAGCCCCGCGGTGCGGATCTTTTCCTCCGCGACGCCCTGGGCCTTTACGTCCCGGATGACCCGCTGCATGATCTGCGCGATCTGCTTCTGGGCGTCCTGGGCCTGCTTGCTCTCGACCACGGCGCCGAGGCTTACCGTGGCGCGGTCGGGGGCGGCCGCCACCTCGGCGTTGCCGGTGACGGCCACGAAGGAAACGGCCGGCCCCGCGGACGGGCCGCTCTGGGCCGAAGCCGTCGCGGCCAGCAGGCCGGCGGCCAGCGCCAGCGCCAGGCCGGCTCCCCGCCGGTGCTGCCGTTTGAGCCATTTTCGTGCTGAGTGTTCCATGTCGTGCCTCGCTTTTATTTGGGATGGGTCCATCGACAGCGCCAAAGTAAGCATGAAATCGCTCGCGGCCAGCCTCTTTGCGTTTCAGCTCAGCAGCTGGCCCAGCCGCACCAGCGGCCAGGAACGGGCGGCGCTCGCCGGGGTCATCTGGTTCAACCGGACGCCGATACGGTTCATATCATCCTTGCGCCACATGGCGCCGATGAAGAGCCCGATCTCGTCGGCGTAGCTGCCGATGGCCTGCCCGCCGACCACTTTGCCGTCCATCAGGATGATGCGCAGGTAATCCTTGCCGCGCTCCTTTTCGATCACCTTCTTGTCGCCCAGAAGGCAGTCGGTCCCGCGCAGGGTCTTTCCAAATGCCGCGGCGTGGGTATCGAAGAAATGGGCCCGCGCGAACGTGTAGGCGCCTAAATATTTGACGTCGTCGCCCAGGATGTTCCGGGCCACGATCTGGCCCTGCTCGATCGCGTTATGTTTGAGCTGAAACATCGCCACGTCGCCGGTGCAGGCGTCGACGGTTTCGACACAGTCGCCGCAGGCGTAGATGTCCGGGACGGAGGTTTCGAGGTGGCGATTGACCTGGATGCCCCGGCCCGTCTCGATTCCGGCGGTCCTGGCCAAGCCGACGCCGGGGACCACCCCGGTGGCGACCACGACCGTGTCGCAGGCAATCTCGCGTTGGTCGGTCGCGACCCCCATGACCTTTTTGCGGCCCCGGATCTGAACGACTCTCTCGCCCGTGAGCACCCGGATGCCGCAGTCCTCCAGCGCCGCCTCGAGCCGCCTGGCCGTGGGCTCGTCGAACAGCGCGGGCAGGATCCAGCCGAGCAGCTCGATGACGACGACCTCGTAGCCTTTTTTCTTCAGCGCCTCCGCCGCCTCGATGCCGATGGCGCCGGAGCCGATGACCACCGCCTGCCGGCCCTTGTGGGCGCGCAGCTTCAGGGTTTCATGCAGCTGCTTGCAGCTGAACACGCCGCGCAGGCGGATGCCCTCGATCGGCGGAATGAAGAGATCGCCGCCATGGGCCAATACCAGCTTGTCGTAGGCGAACCGGACGCCTTTTTCGGTCGTGACGGTTTTGGCCCCGGGAGAAATGGAAACCACCTTGCTGTCATAAACCAGCTCGATCCGATGCCTTTTATAATCGGTGCGCTTCCTGCGGAACACGGTCTTTTTCGTGCAGTCGCCGCCCAGGAAATACGGCAGCGAGCAGGGGTCGTATTCGGGGACCGATTCGGCGGAAAGAATACCGATCTCGATATCCCGGTTCCGGTCGCGAAGGGAAAAGGCAACCTGGTTGCCGGCAATCCCGTTTCCGACGATTAGGACTTTCATGGCGCCTGCCGTGGTGTCATGGGGTTGATGACTTCGTAAACAACCTAACGTAAGCTAAAGATAAACGACCTAAACGACCGTGCCCGGATCAGGCCGGCCGAACCGGCCGCGTGCGCCCGGCGCCTTCGCGTGCGGCCCGGCGTGTCAGGGATTCGCGCGGTACCAGCGTCAGCGCGCCCTCGCACTTGCAGGCGGCGACGCACCAGGGACCCGCGGCATCGCCCCGGCACATGTCGCAGGTCATGGTCCGGGCCGTGTAGGGGTTGACCGCCGGGCTGCCCACCGGGCAGATATAAACGCACGCCCGGCAACCGATGCATGCCTCGGCGTTGGTCACGACGGTGCCGTTGGCCTCCCGGATTCTGGCGTTCATCGGACAGGCCTTGATGCAGGGCGCCTGGTCGCACGCCAGGCAGACGATCGGCACGTTCAGCGCCGGGGATTCGAAGCGCAGGATTCGAATCCGGGCGAGCCTGGGGTCTATCCGGTCATGGTGCTTCATCGCACAGGCCATCAGGCAGCGGCCGCACCCGGTGCATTTTTCGGGGTCGATCCAGAGCTGTTCGCGCCGTAGTTCCATGCTTTGCCGGCCTCCTCAGCAGCAACTGCTGTTTCCCGCGATATTGCCCGGCAGCCGCTGCCGGAATGGATGCAGTTGCTGCCAATTTAGTTCATTATAATGAATTTTTATGTTTATAAACCCGAGCCGGCACCGGAGTCAAACAAAAAATTTCAGCACTGTCAGAAACCCGGATCGGACCGCTTCGCGACCGAATGGCTCCGCTTTCCGCCAACTAACTATCACCAACTATAGCCTGACCGGATGCATATCTTGGCAAAATGAGCATATTTTTAGGCCTGTATGCGGCGTGTGTTCGCCGGAGCGACCATCCCGGCAGGAACTTTTCGAAATTTTGCATCGAAAGAATAAGGCCTTGACAGGCGAAAACACAATGGTGTAAAAGATATACTATAGTGAATTATTTCCACCAAACACCCACACAAGGAGTTGCCCCATGGCTGTCGACCCCGACAAGGCTTCCGCCTCAGAATCGCTCCGCCAGACCCGGACCTACGGCAAGGTCCGCTGCCACAACCCCAGCTGCATGGGCCGCCTGGAG
>JALOPD010000423.1 GCA_025454075.1 Desulfobacterales bacterium
GGCCGCCCTTTCCCTTTGTTTACAGCACTCCCCAAACGAAAACAACTCGGTGAGTGAGTGTCGAATAGAAACGCATATATTCATGACTGTCCCCTAAATTCTTTACAAGATCAATCCATGCAGTTAATTTAGCTTTATCAGCAATGGCCAGTTTGAATTTTCCACCTTGATGTGAGCGCGTCGATGCCGTATCCATTTCATCGTCTTCGTCCCGCATTACAGACGTCCCCCTGGATTATCCTCGGCTCGAGCGCCATCCTTCTGATCGTGGTCATCGTTTTGGCAATTCAGAACACCAACCGCGAACAGCGGTACATGTCGGAACTCCTGACCACCAAGGGCGCCGCCCTCATCCGCGCGGTTGAGGCCGGCGCCCGGACCGGGATGATGGGCATGCGCTGGGGGAGGCGGCAGGTGCAGGAATTGCTCGAAGAAACGGCCCGGCTGCCGGACGTGCTGTTCATGGCGATCGTGAACCAGGATGGGATCATTGTCGCCGACAGCGAACCATCCAGGATCGGGACGGCTTTCCGCAAAGGCTCCACGCTGATCCATATCGGACCCGATTACAAGGAAGACTGGGAGCTGGTCGATTTGGGCGGCGGCCGGCGTGTGTTCGAAGTTCACCGATATTTCCGGCCGCTGGTCGACGGCGAGGGGCGGCACCCCGGCGACATGGCCGACATGATGCGCCGTCACGGCATGAGCTCCGGGGGATCGGAGGACGACTGGTTTAGCGTGCAAAACCGCCTGCGGCTTAAGATCGTCGTGGGGCTCGACGTCACCCCGTTCGAGGAAGCGGCCCGCACGGACATCCGCACCACCATCGTTCTGGCGGCCGTGCTCTTGGTGCTCGGCTTCGGCGGGCTTGTGTCCCTGTTCTGGATGCAGAACTATTACAGCGCGCGGCAGTCTCTGCGCGACACCAGCGCCTTCGCCGACGAAGTGGTAGCCAGTCTGCCGGTCGGGCTGAGGCGGTAGCTGAAAAGGAAACGAAGCAATTGCTGCCGGCAAGTCTGTGCGGCCTGCAGGCAAAGCTCGCCGACGGCCTGCCCATAACCGAGCAGGAGATGGAGTGCCGTTTCGCCGGCGGCCGCAGCGTGCCGGTGAGCGTCAGCGCCTCCCGGATCGTGAACGAGGTCGGCGACTTCGTGGGGGAGGTCATGATCCTGAGAGACCTGGGCGAGGTGCGGCGGTTGCAGGGCATGGTGCGGCGCCAGGAAAAGCTGGCCGCCCTCGGGGGGCTCGCCGCCGGGGTCGCCCATGAAATCCGCAACCCACTGAGCGCCATCAAGGGCCTGGCCACCTACTTCAGCGGGCTTTTCGTGGAGGGCAGCGAAGCCCGCGATGCGGCGAAGGTGATGGCCCGGGAAGTGGACCGCTTGAACCGGTCGATCACGGAGCTCCTGGAGTTCGCGCGGGTAACGGATTTGAAGTGCCGTTCGACCGACCTGGCAGGCTTGCTCGACCGTTCGCTCAAGCTCATGCAGCCGGATGCAGCCGCCAAGAACATCCGGCTCGACCTGGCCGTCAGCGAGGGGGGCTGCCCGGCATGGGTGGACCCGGACCGGCTGACCCAGTGCCTCCTGAACCTCTACCTCAACGCCATCGAGGCCATGGGCGAGGACGGCGGGACCCTCTCGGTTCACTGCGCCCCCGACGGCTCGGGGGGTGTTCGGATTACGGTCGCGGACACCGGCCGGGGGATCGACCCCCAAAATATAGGCAAGGTGCTCGACCCCTACTACACCACCAAGAAAAGCGGCACCGGCTTGGGACTCGCCATTGTTCACAAAATCATCGAGGCGCACGGCGGGGACATCATCGTGGAAAGCACGCCCGGCCGGGGGAGTGCCTTCTCCATCCGGCTTCCCTGCAGCAGCACCGAAGACCGCTGAGTGAAGCGATGACGCTATCTCCGACCAGAATTCTCATCGTGGACGACGACCCCGGTCATCTGACGGCGTTGAAGACCCTCATCCGCAGCTGGGGGTATGCGGTCGAGACGGCCAGCGATGGTTCGGCCGCGGTGGAGACCGTCACCTCTTCCCAGCTGGACCTCATTTTGATGGACGTCCGCATGGCGCACATGAGCGGCATCGAAGCCTTGGAGAAAATCAAGGCCTACAACCCCTCCATTCCCGTTATCATCATGACCGCCTACTCATCGGTGCCGTCCGCGGTGAAAGCCCTCAAAGCCGGCGCCTACGACTACCTCATCAAGCCGATGGATTTCGATGTTCTCAAGCAGACCATCGAAAGGGCGCGCGAGCACGCCGGTCTTAAGGCCGAGAGGCTGCTTCTCAAATCGAAGCCGGCAGGTGAACTCGACCTCGCCAACATCATCGGAAGAAGCAGCGCCATGAAGGCCCTGATGGACATGGTGGCCATGGTTGCCCCCTCCGAGGCCACGGTGCTGATCACCGGCGAGAGCGGCACCGGCAAGGAGATAGTCGCCCGCGCCCTGCACTTCAACAGCCCGCGCCGTGAAAAGCCGCTGGTGGTCGTCAACTGTGCGGCCATCACCGAAACGCTGCTCGAATCCGAGCTGTTCGGCCATGAAAAAGGGGCGTTTACGGGGGCCGATAAACGCCACGAGGGCCGTTTCATGCAGGCCGACCAGGGCACGATCTTCCTCGATGAGATCAGCGAAACCGCCTCGACCATGCAGGCCAAGCTGCTCAGAGTGCTGCAGGAGAAAGAGATCCAGCGGGTGGGCGGCGAGCAGATCCTGCCGGTGGACGTGCGGGTGCTCGCAGCCACCAACCGCGACCTGGAAACCGAGGTCGCCGCCGGGCGTTTCAGGGAAGACCTCTTTTACCGCTTGAACGTGGTTCGCCTGACGGTCCCGCCCCTGCGGGATCGCTTGGAGGACATCCCGCTTTTAGCGCAGCACTTTCTTGAGGCCTTCGCCTCCCGCAACCGCAAGGCGGTCAAAGGCTTCACCCCGCTCGCCATGGATATGCTTCTCAAGCACCCATGGCCGGGCAATGTGCGCGAGCTGGAAAACACCGTGGAACGGGCGGTGATTCTGTCAACCGGAGAGCACATCACCGAAAAGCAATTGCCCCTCAACATGGTGAAGGGATATACGGAAGCCCAGGGGCTTCAGACGGCGGCCGCCCCGACCGACGGCACACGCTCCCTGGAGGATATTGAAAAAGATGCCATTCTCGCGACCCTGAAGGCCGCCGGGAACAACAAGAGCGAAGCCGCGCGGCGCCTGGGCATCACACGCAAGACGCTGCACAACAAGATGAAGACATACGGGCTGGCCTGAAGCGCGCTCGAACGCCGCTCCCGCCAGCCCCTTTTTCGGACGGCATTCCGGCAAGGGCGGATAGCAGCTGAGTCGTTTTTACCCACTCTCGGCATAACTCCCGAACGGTTGTATCCTTTTTACCCGGCTCGCCTTGACACCCCGCCGCGTAGACCCGGGTCGCATAAATTCGAAATTTTTTTTATTCCGCGCATTTTCAATCGGTTGTTTACTCGGTCGGCTTTTGCCGAGAGCCCTGGCACGCCCGTTGCTCTAACCTCGAATCGAGCCGCAACGGCTGCGTTCGCGGAAAAACAGAATGCCACAGACGAAAGGAGCCTCAACAATGAAAACGAGAAAAACCTATATCGCCATCATCGCGGCCGTCCTCACGGTCGGTGTCGCTGCGCTTGTTTTTGCCTATGACGGTTACGGCCCCGGGTACGGCGGCCGCATGATGGACTGCGGCGGGTACGGCTACATGGGCCCGGGAATGATGGGCCCCGGGTACGGGCACATGCGCGGGTATTACGGCCGCGGCGGCTACGGTGATCTTTCGAAGGAGGACGCCGCCAGGCTGGACCAGTCGCAGGAGAAGTTCTTCAACGATACACGCGAGCTGCGCAACTCCATCCGCGACAAGCGGATCGCGCTCGACGACGAGCTTCAGAAGGCCGATCCGGACAGGGCCAAGGTGGCCGACCTGCAGAAGCAGTTGAGCCAGCTCGAGTCCCGGTTCGACCAGA
>JALOPD010000424.1 GCA_025454075.1 Desulfobacterales bacterium
TCACAACCTGCAGAGCAACCCCTACGCGACGTTTCTATTCATAGAAAACGGGCCCGGATACAAGGGCAAACGCCTGTATCTCAAAAAAACGCGCGAAGAAAACAACCCCGAGCTGATCAAAAAGATCAAGCGCCGGAAATACACCGACGACGAGGAGGAGCCTAAATTCCTCGTGTTTTTCGATCTCGAAAAGGAACTGCCCCTGATCGGCGGCGGACCGCACCTCGAGCCATGAACCTCATTTTCTCCTCGGGCAACATCGCGGACGCCGACCTCGGCCGGGCGGGCGGCAAGGTGCCGGCGCCGGGGGGATTGCGATTGACCGGATGCGGGCGACCGCCTTGGAAAGGCGCCCGGGCTCCGGCAGGCGATGGAACGGTTCGTCTGGCGCTTCGGAGGCTTCTCCTGCCGCGTGAGGGGCGGGACGGACCGCTGTTGACGGCGCTCACTCCAGAAGGGCGCGATGGGCCTCGCTGAGCCCTTTGAGCAGCAGGAGGGATTGGATCCTTACGCAGAGGATCTCGTTGTCGCTGTGCGCCAGGAACTCCCTCAGATGGGGATGCGCCGAAAGCAAACGGGTGCGGGCGAGGTGCTGCTTGGCGGCGTCCGCGATCGGCGCGCAGGTGCCTTCGATCGTGAGCGCCAGCGCCTGCGCGCGGGGGGCCTCCTCGCGGGTGTCGATCATGAGGCTCACGGCGGGGTTTTCGGAAACGTTCCTGAATTTGCGGGTCGAGCGGTGGGTCGCCAGGTAGATCTCGGTGCCCTCCTCGTTCGCGGCATAGGCCATGAGCGAGCAGTAGGGCTTGCTGCCCGCGAGCGTGGCCAGAACGCAGATGTTCTTCTCACTCAGCAGTTTCTTCATCTCCGCCAGCATGGACGACCTCCTCCGTTTGCGATGCCGATGTGTCTTTTTAGCATTTTTATGCTATGGGTGAAACCACCATCAGGAGCCGCGCATGGAAAACCGCATTCGGATCGGGGTCAGCGCCTGCCTTCTCGGCCAGCCGGTGCGCTTCGACGGCAGCCATAAGCACGACCGCTATCTCACCGGCACGCTCGGGGAGTACCTCGAGTTCGTGCCGGTTTGCCCCGAAGTCGAGGCCGGGTTCCCCATCCCCCGTGAAACCTTCCGCCTGGTGGGCGACCCGGACAGCCCGCGCTTCGTCACCACCCGCACCCAGGTGGACCACACCGCGCGCATGACCGAATGGGCGGAGGGCCGGGTGCGGGAGTTGGAAAAGGAGAACCTCTGCGGGTTCATCTTCAAGAGCGACTCGCCGAGCAGCGGCCTGGAACGGGTCAAGGTCTACAACGCCAAGGGCATGGCGGAAAAGAAAGGGGTCGGCATGTTCGCCCGGGCGTTCACCCGGCATTTTCCCCTGCTGCCGGTGGAGGAGGAAGGCCGCCTCAACGACGCCAAGCTCAGGGAGACCTTCATCGAACAGATCTTCACCCTGAAGCGTTGGCGCGAGACCCTGGCCCGACCGGCGAACATTAAAAACCTGGTCGATTTCCACACCCGCCACAAACTCCTGGTCCTGTCGCACAGCCCGGTGCATGCCCAGCGCATGGGGAAACTGGTGGCCGGGGACTCGGACACCCCCGTCCGGGCGGTTTACAGCGAGTACGAGACGCTGCTGATCGAGGCCCTGCGGATGAAGACCACCCTCAAGAAGAACATGAACGTCCTGCAGCACATCATGGGCTATTTCAAGCAGCAGCTCAGCGCCGACGAGAAGCAGGAGCTTCTGGAGGTTCTCGACCAGTACCGCCGGGAGTACCTGCCGCTGATCGTGCCGGTGACCCTTCTCAACCACTACGTGCGCAAGTACGATCAGCCGTACCTGAAGCAGCAGGTCTATCTCAACCCCCACCCCATCGCGCTCAAACTGCGGAATCATGCCTGAACGGGGTCCCGCGGGATGACCGGTCTCTTCCTGGGTCCCAAGCGCAAGCGGAAGCGTCCGGGCGCGCCGGCCGAATGGTGCGCGGGCAGGCCGCGGGAAAGAAAGGAGACTGCCGTCTAAAAACGAATGCCCGACGGAGTGGACCCCGCAGAAAAAGGCATGGACAAGGGCGCCGTGGACATGCGCGGCAAGTACGAACAGAGCATGGAGCACTTCGGCAAATGCGCTCCGGTTTCGATTCCCGGCTGATCGCCGAAGCGATCGGCCCTCCTCGGCAAAAGGCAACGCTTCGGGCGTTGCCTTTTCTGTTTAATTTTGACAGAGTGGCCGCAGCTGCGCCCGCAGCATCCGAATCGCCTTGGATCGATTTTCTCTCTGGAACCCTAACGGCAGGACGGTCGCACATGAAACTCATCATCATGCTGGCAGTGGCGGGGGGGATCATTCTGAATCATGGCGCGCTCGATGCCGCCGAGGCCACGTTGAGCGAGGCCACCCAGGCCTGCATCGAGTGCCACCAGATCATCCATCCGGGGATCGTCGCCGACTGGCAGCGCAGCCGCCACGCCCAGGTCGCCCCCAAGACGGCCATGGCGGTGACCGGGCTCGGGCTCAAGGTGTCGAGCCCGAACGTGCCGGAGGTCCTGCGCGAGACCGCCGTGGGCTGCGCCGAGTGCCACACCCTGCGACCCTCGGAACACCCGGACACCTACGAGCACAACGGCCATGAAATCCATACGGTGGTCACTCCGGGCGACTGCCGCATCTGCCACGTCCAGGAGGCCGAGCAGTACTCCCGCAACATCATGGCGCACGCTTACAAGAACCTGGCGGAGAACAAGGTCTACAACGACCTGGAGCACACCATCCTGGGCGGCCTCGAGCGCAAGAACGGCCGGATCGCCATCCAGCCGGCCAACGCCGCCACCAAGGCCGAGGCCTGCTACTACTGCCACGGGACCAAGCTGAAGATCGCGGGCAAGGAGACCCGCAGCACCGAGCTGGCCGGCGAGCTCGAATTCCCCAAAATCGAAGGCTGGCCGAACCAGGGCGTCGGGCGGGTCAACCTGGACGGGACGCTCGGCTCCTGCGCCGCCTGCCACACCCGGCACCAGTTCTCGATCGAGATGGCGCGCAAGCCTTACACCTGCAAGGAGTGCCACGTCGGCCCGGACGTTCCGGTCGTCAAGGTCTACGAGGCGAGCAAGCACGGCAACATCTTTTCGACCCACAACAAGGACTGGGAGTTCAAGGCCGTGCCCTGGACCATCGGCAAGGACTTCAC
>JALOPD010000125.1 GCA_025454075.1 Desulfobacterales bacterium
TTCACGGAGCCGCCGGCCGTCGCTGCCTGCCGTCGGTTCCATGAGACGGCTGGGGGGCGCGGCAGGGTCGCCTGAAGAATGGGTTGCGGCTCGCCGCGGCGGGCACCCCGCTCCGCCTCTGCGGGAGATGATGGTATTGGGCATATTTACTTGGCGGATTAATAATTTACGGTACTGTCTCGAGACGATCAATAAAGCGAAAGGAACCGCAAAAACATGCCAAGCTGCGCCGCGCGAGCGGCTCGCAATCTGGCGGCGGTCAGGGACCGGCGGCCCCTGGTCCACAACATCACCAACTTCGTGGTGATGAACTTCACGGCCAATGCCCTGCTCGCCATGGGGGCGTCGCCGGTGATGGCGCACGCCGCAGGCGAGGTCGAGGAGATGGTCGCCCTCGCCGGGGCGCTGGTGCTGAACATCGGGACCCTCACGGAGGAGTGGGTCGAGTCCATGATCAGGGCCGGCCGAAAGGCCTCCGCGTGCAGGATCCCCGTCGTCCTCGACCCAGTGGGCTCCGGCGCCACCGCCCTCAGGACACGGTCGGCCCGCCGCATCATTGCCGAAACCCGGCCCGCCGTCGTCCGGGGAAATGCCTCCGAGGTGCTCTCGCTGGCGGATGCCTCGTCCAAGACCCGCGGGGTCGATTCCGCGCACTCCGTCGACCAGGCGACGGCAGCGGCCCGGGCCCTGGCATCGGAGCTGGGCACCACGCTTGCCATCACCGGCCCGGAGGATCTGGTCACGGACGGCACCCGCCTGGTCCGCATCGCCAACGGCCACCCCTTGATGCGCCGCGTGACCGGCACCGGCTGTGCCGCGACGGCGACCATCGGCGCCTTCCTGGCGGTGGACCCGGACCCGGTCGGCGCCACGGCCACGGCGCTCGCCTATTTCGGTCTACACGATCACGCCGGAGCAGCTCAAGCAGGGCTCCAGGATAAAGATAAAAGAGAGGGATGAGTGATGAGTTGAAAGTGATGAGCAAATGAGTCTTTTCGGATGGGGCGAGCGGCCTGCATCCACTTTGAACTCAGCACTCCGACTCATACCTTTTTGTGTGATGAACCGCAGACCCGTCGACTACTCCCTCTACCTCGTAACCGACCGCGGCCTGTCGCGCGGCCGGCCCACGCCGGAGATCGTGCGCGCGGCGGTGCGGGGAGGCGTCACCTGCGTGCAGCTGCGGGAAAAAACGCGCTCCACCCGGGAGTTCATCGCCGAAGCCCGGGCCGTCCGGGACTTCCTTAAATGGCGCGGCGTCCCGCTCATCATCAACGACCGCGTGGACGTCGCCCTGGCGGTGGGCGCGGACGGGGTCCACCTCGGCCAGGGCGACCTGCCGCTCGCCGAGGCCCGGGCCGTCCTTGGCGAATCGAAGCTCATCGGCATCTCCGCCGAGTCGCTCCGGGACGCGGTCGCGGCCGAAAGCGCAGGGGCGGATTACCTGGGGGTCAGCCCGATCTTCGCCACGCCCACCAAGACCGACACCGCGGCGCCCCTCGGCATAGAGGGGCTGCGGGCCATCCGCCGGCAGGTGAAGCTGCCGCTGGTCGCCATCGGCGGCCTGAACGCAGGCAACGCCGCCGCGGTCATCGGCGGCGGCGCCGACGGGGTCGCCGTGGTCTCGGCGATCGTGGCGGCGGACGATCCCGAGCGTGCGGCCCGCGAACTGGCTCGACACATCGCCCAGGCGAGGCGCACATGCGCTTGAAGGAGATCGGCGAATTCGGCTTCATCGAACGCATCCGCCGCGGCTGCTTGGTCCGGCCGGAGGGCGTCGTCCGGGGCATCGGGGACGACGCCGCCGCCTTCCGCACCGACGGCCGGCGGCTCTCGCTCGTCACCACCGACCTGCTGGTCGAACGGGTTCACTTCCTGCGGGAGGCCATCAGCGGCCGCGACCTGGGGCACAAATCCCTGGCCGTCAACCTGAGCGACATCGCCGCCATGGGGGGCACGGCCCGCGAAGCCTTCGTCAGCATCGGCATCCCGGAGAGCTGCGACCTCGACTACCTCGACGACATCTTCCGGGGCATGCAGGCGCTGGCGGCGCGACACGCGGTCAACGTCCTCGGCGGCGACACCACCGGCTCTCTCACGGACCTGATCCTCAACGTCGCCGTCTACGGGGAAGTCCCCGAAACGGAGCTCCTGCCCCGCGACGGCGCCCGGCCCGGGGATGTGATCTTCGCCACCGGCTGCCTGGGCGACAGCCGCGCCGGCCTGCATCTGATCCTGGACCGGACCCCCGCCGACACGCCGGAGCTGGAGTCGCTGCAGGCCGCCCACCTTCGCCCGGAGCCCCACCTGCCGGAGGGGCGCCTGCTGGCCTCCATCGGCGGCGTGCGGGCCGCCATCGACGTGAGCGACGGCCTGAGCTCCGATCTTGCCCACATCCTGGAAGCAAGCAAGGTCGGCGCCCGGGTCCGGGCCGCGCAGCTGCCGATCTCCGACAACCTCCGGCACTACTGCCGCCGCTTTGCCAAGTCCCCCGTGGAATACGCCCTTTCCGGCGGCGAGGATTACGTCCTGCTCGTGACGGCGGCGGCCGAACAGGCCGCCGACGTGGCCGCTGCCTTTGCGGCGGTCTTCGGCCGGCCGTTGCACGCCATCGGCGAGATCACCGACTCCGGGGCCATGGAGCTCGTCGGCCCGGACGCAACCGCTACTCCCATCGCCCCTTCGGGCTGGGACCATTTCAAGGGACACTGACATGGAACCTCTGCATCCCCACCCGGGCCCCCGGCGCACCTACCGCCGGGTGCTGACCATCGCCGGCTCCGACAGCGGCGGCGGGGCCGGCATCCAGGCCGACCTCAAGACTTTCGCCGCCCTGGGCTGCTACGGCATGTCGGCCGTCACGGCCCTCACCGCCCAGAACACCGTCGGCGTGAGCGGCATCCACCCCGTCCCGCCGGAGTTCGCTGCCGCGCAGATTTCAGCGGTGCTCGAAGACATCGGGGCGGACGCGGTCAAGATCGGCATGCTCTACTCCGCCGAATTGATCCGCGTGGTGGCGGAGCAGCTGCGAAAATTCAACGCACGCAACATCGTGCTGGACCCGGTGATGGTGGCCCAGAGCGGGGACCGGCTCCTGCGGGACGACGCGGTGGGCGCCATGACCGAACACCTGATGCCGCTCGCCGATGTCGTCACCCCCAACCTCCCCGAGGCGGAGGTGCTGCTCGGGCGCGGCATCCGCAGCGCCGAGGAGCTGCGGCAGGCCGCCCGCGACCTCGGCCGCTTCGGCAGCCGCAGCGTCCTCGTCAAGGGCGGCCACCGGGAGGAGGCGGACAGCAGCGACCTGCTCTACATGTGCCGGGAAGACCGGTTCGTGACATTGACGGCCGAGCGCGTCGGCAGCCGCAACACCCACGGCACCGGCTGCACGCTCTCCTCGGCCATCGCCGCGCGTCTGGCCGGCGGGGACCCCCTCGAAGAGGCGGTCTCCCGCGCCAAGGAGTACATCAGCCGCGCCATCCGCGCCGGCGCGCGCTATACCCTGGGGCGCGGGCACGGCCCGGTGCACCATTTTTTCAACTATTGGGTGTGACCGGTTTCAGGAAAATCGATAGTAGAGGCTTGTCAGAACGGCCCAGGCCAGGATCAGCCCGGTGGCGGCCAGGCAGGCGGCCGCGAGCGTTTTGTGGAAAGCGGTCTCGCGTTTGCGCTCGTCATACCCCAGGAGGTACCCCGCCAACGCGCCGCTGACCAGGCCGCCGCCGTGCCCCCAGTTGTTGATCCCCGGCACCGCGAAACCGAATACGAACATGATCACCACCCACACACCGACCTGCTTGTAAAGGGCGGTACCGTAGGCCCCCCCGCGGCTCTTGCCGAAATAAAGGATGGCGCCCACCAGGCCGCACACGCCCGCCGAGGCCCCGATGGTCAGGCCGACCCCCGCCAGGTAGGATGCCAGGAAACCGAAGACCCCGCCGGCCGTGTAAATGATGAACATCCGGCTGCACCCGTATTCCCGGGCCGCCAGGCTGCCGAGCTGCCGCAGCGCCGCCATGTTGAAAAAGATGTGCAGCAGCCCCGCGTGGAGGTAGCCGGCGGAAACGAGGGTCCAGAAGCGGTGGTATTGGTCGATGGGGATGGTGCCGGTCGCCCCCAGCACGAGCAGGCTCGCGTCCGAGGGCGACAGGAGCAGCAGCGGGTTGAAGGCCAGCCCCATCGAGCGGGGGTCCAGCAGCAGGGCCAACGCGAACAAGCCGATGTTTACGCCGATGACGGTTTTGACCAGCAGGGCGGGGTCGGCGAGCAGCTTGAAAACGGGCAGACGCCGCCACCGGGCGCCGGGCCCCCGCAGGCCGCAATACGGGCAGTTTTCCTCGCTGACGCTGATGAGCAGCCCGCAGTTGGGGCAGAGAAGCGAACGTCGTTCCATTCCAATACCGCGCGAGTCCGTGTGTGGATCAGCCCGACACCCACGACAGGGAATCGGGAATCAGGCGGCCATGGGCTTCCTCGGAAAGTTTTCTCAACGTGACCTTCAGGTCTTGTATCCCGCCGTCGCCGCCCCGCCGGCCGGAGAACCACTCGGCGGGGCAGACGGTTTCGAGTTCTTCGAGCTGCGCGTCGATCTCATTGATGACGCAATGCAGTTTTTTCGCCGACAGCAGCGGCCCCTGTTCCGGTTTCGATCCCGCAGCGTGTTCGGGCCCCTGCGTGATGCCGTGTAACAGCGCTTTCCATCCGGAAAGCCGCCTTGCCAATACGTCGCAGTAGGATGTTGCATCCATGATCGGCCTCCATTAAAGCCAGTTCTCCATGAGAAGCGGGGTGGCCTTGCGGCCACCCCTCAGGAAAGGAGGTAGATAGGTGATAGAGGATGCCGGCCCTGCGGCCGACAGGCTCATGGTAAGACCGGATTGCAGACGGTCAAGCAATTTTCTTGAGGTAAACCCCCGGCAGGGGGTTTACCTCAAGAAAATTTAAGTGTACTGTTTGGACAAGTCGTCTAAACGCCCCCGGTATGGTAAAGCATGCCTGAAACCGTTTCCAATCACAATGCCCCGGTCTCCGGTCACCGGCCCCGCCTTCAGGCTCGCATCGCCGCAGCGACCCTCGCCTGCTTGCTGGCGATCGCCGCCGGCCTTCTGTGGGCACAGTCCCGTTTCAACCCGGCGGTGGTCAATTTCCTGCAAGGCGAAGCGGTCCGGGCCAAGGGGCCGGCCGCCGCACCGGCAACGGCGGAGCCGATCCTTCCGCTGCCCGAGGGGCTGACGGCCCTCACGCCGGTCGAACGCTTCGACCGCGAAACCCTCTCCGACAAGATCGACGGCAAGGCCGAGCTCTACCTGTCGGCCGGCTTCGTCCGCCTGGATTGCCAGCGCCTCGCCTTGACGGCTCAACCCGATCTCTGGGTCGAGCTGTTCCTCTACGACATGGGGTCGTTCGAGAACGCCTATGCGGTGTTCAGCGCCCAGCGCCGCGCCGACGCCGCCATGCTGGATTTCGCCGAGTTCGCCTACCGGGCCGAAAACGCCCTCTTTTTCGTGCACGGCCCTTTTTATATCGAAATGATCGCATCCGGCACGGACGACCGGCTGCGCACCTCCACGGACGCCCTGGCCCGGGCGTTCATCCTCAGCCGGCCGGTGGCCCAGGCGGCCATCGCCGAACGCGGCCTGTTCCCCAAAACCGGGCTGGTGGAGGCCAGCATCAGCCTGATCCCCGCCGACGCCTTCGGCGTGGCCGGCCTCGACCGGGTGTTCACGGCGACCTACCAAACGCCGGCCGGCGCGCCGCTGACGGCCTTCCTCTCCCGCCGGGCCGACCCGCAGGAGGCCGCGGCCCGGGCCAGCGCCTACGTGGATTTTCTCAAGGCCTACGGGGGCGAGGTGAAGGCGCTCGACGAGCCGGTCCCCGGCGGGGCCGTCGTGGCGATCCTGGACATGGTCGAGGTGGTGTTCTCCCAAGGCCCATTTCTGGCCGGCATCCACGAGGCGCCCGACCGGGAGCAGGCCGTCATGCTGGCCAGGGAGCTGGCCGCAAAATTGAAGGAGGTGCCCGGTGCCCGCTGACGAAGCCCTCAGCCGCCGCGAGTTCCTGGGGCGCGCCGCCAAGGCCGGCGCCTGCCTGGCCGCCGCGGGCGCCGTCGCCTACGCGGCCCGCGACCCCGAGGGCCCCGGCCCGGCATCGGCCGAGCCCCAGGCCGCCGCGCTGCCCGACTTCTCCATTCCCGGCCTGGGGAAGAAGATGTGCATCGGGCATGGGTCGGACCGGGCCCGGACCCTGCCGCTCGCCCTGCAGGCGCTGGGCGGGATCGAGGCCTTTGTCCGCAAGGGGGACCGGGTGCTGCTCAAGGTGAACGCCGCCTTCGCCTCGCCGCCCATGCTCTCGGCCACGACCCACCCCGATATCGTGGCCGGGCTCACCCGCCTGTGCCTCAAGGCCGGCGCCGCATCGGTCGTGGTGACCGACAACCCCATCAACGACCCGGCCAGCTGCTTTGCGCTGACGGGCATCGCCCAGGCCGCCCGCAGCGCGGGGGCCGAGGTGATCCTGCCCGAGGAGCGCTTCTTCAAACCCATGACCGTGAAGGGCGCCCAGCTGATCCGCAACTGGCCGGTGCTCACCGGGCCGCTGGCCGGCGTCACCAAGCTGATCGGCATTGCGCCCGTCAAGGACCATCACCGCAGCGGCGCGTCGATGGTGATGAAGAACTGGTACGGGCTGCTGGGGGGGCGGCGCAACATCTTCCACCAGGACATCCAGACCATCATCGCCGAGCTGGCCGGCATGGTAAAGCCGACGCTCGTGGTGCTGGACGGCACAACCACGATGATGACGAACGGCCCCACGGGCGGGTCGCTCGCCGACCTCAAGGAGACCCGCACGCTGATCGTCGGCACCGACCCGGTGGCCGTGGACGCCTTCGGCGCCACCCTGCTGGGCAAGACCGCGGCCGACCTGCCGTTCATCGCCAAGGCCGAGGCGCTGGGCGCGGGGACCGCCGACTACCGCTCGCTGTCGCCGCTCGAGGTGTCCGCATGAGCATCGTCAGTGCGCGGCGCGTCAGCCAGCTCTTCTTCGTCGCGCTCTTTGTCTGGTTCTGCGTGGTCTCCACCCTGGGGGACCTGCCCTGGCAGCTCAGGGGCTGGCCGGTCAACTGGCTGCTCGAGCTGGACCCGCTGGTGGGGATCGCCACCCTGCTCTCCACGCGCACGCTCTACGCCGGCCTGCTGTGGGGGCTTGCCACCGTCGCGCTCACCCTCGTCCTGGGGCGCGTGTTCTGCGGCTGGATCTGCCCCTTCGGGGCGATGCACCAGTTCCTGGGGTACCTGGGCCGGCGCCGGAAAAAGCCGGCCGCACAGCTGGAGGCGAACCGCTTCCGCCCGGCCCAGGCGGTCAAGTACTACATCCTGGTTTTTTTCCTGGCGGCCGCCGTCTTGCTGCCACCCGGCTGGCTCTCATCCGGGTCGCTGCTGACCGGGCTGCTCGACCCGCTGCCGCTGGCCCACCGCTCCGTCAACCTGATCCTGCTGCCGCTGGCCGACCGCGCCGGCCTAAACTTCTCGCCGCTGCCCCGCTGGTACGAAGGGGCATGGCTGATCGGCGCCGTGTTCCTGACCGCCCTCTTTCTCAACCTCCGGGTCCCGCGTTTTTACTGCCGCTTTGTCTGCCCCCTCGGCGCGCTCCTCGGCCTTTTGAGCCGCTTTGCCCTCTGGCGCATCGGCCGCACCGAGGAAGGCTGCACCGACTGCCGGCTGTGCGAGCGCGGCTGCGAGGGCGCCTGCGCGCCGACCGGGCGGATCCGGATCAGCGAGTGCGTGATGTGCCTGAACTGCCTGGACGAGTGCCGCCACGACGCCGTCGCCTACCGCACCCGCCCCTCGGCCGGCGGGGAGATCCTCCTGCCGGACCTCTCCCGGCGGGGGTTCATCGTCTCGGCCGTCTCGGGGGTGGTGGCGGCGCCCGTCATGCGGTTGGGCGGGGCCACCGGCCCGAACTGGAACCCGGGCCTGATCCGGCCACCGGGGGCCCTGCCCGAGGAGGCCTTCCTGGCGCGCTGCATCAGATGCGGCCAGTGCATGCGGGTCTGCCCGACGAACGTGATCCACCCGGCGGGGCTCGAGGCGGGCCTCGAGGGGTTGTGGACCCCGAAGCTCAGCTTCCGCGCCGGCACCAGCGGCTGCCAGCACACCTGCATCGCCTGCGGCCACCTCTGCCCGACGGCGGCCATCCGGCCCATCCGCCTGGACGAGCGCCGCGGCCTCAACGAGTTTTCGGGCCGCGGCCCCATCCGCATCGGGATGGCCTTCGTGGACCGCGGCCGCTGCCTGCCCTGGGCCATGGACCGGCCCTGCATCGTGTGCCAGGAAAACTGCCCGGTCAGCCCCAAGGCCATCTTCACGCGCGAGGTCTTCAGCGCCGTGCGGACGAGCGCCCCGCTGACCCTGAAAAGCGCCGACCGCGGCCGCTTGTCGCTCTCCGCCGACGCGATGGAGCCGGACCGCTTCGGCACCGGGGACTACCATGCCCTGCTGCCCGGCGGCCTGCGGCTGCGGATCACCGCCAACACGGCCGGGGCGCTGGAGCTGGAGCGTCCGCTGGACGGGCCCGAGGCCCCGCCGCCCGGCAGCCCGGTCTCGGTCCTGGTCCGGCTGCAGCAGCCCTACGTGGACCCGAAACAGTGCATCGGCTGCGGCGTCTGCGAGCACGAATGCCCGGTGCTCGGCCTGCGCGCCATCCGGGTGACGGCCGAAAACGAGTCGAGAAACCCGCACCACCGGATGGTGCTGTGAGAACGCAAGGGCTGAAAGCTCAAGGCTGGAGGCTTCAAGGCCGGTGGCTTTTTTTTATTCCGACGAAAGCCGCTTCCGATTTGAGCTTCGACGGTCTCTGCCAATACCCGTGGAGGTGTTTATATGGGTTCTGAGAACAAATGTTCACGAAGGGATTTTCTGAAAACCACCGGCGCGGCCGGCCTCGGCCTGCTGGCGGCCGCAGCGGTGCCGGAGTCGCTCGGCGCCCAGGACCCCGGCCGGGTGCCCACCCGGCCGTTCGGCAAAACCGGGGCGCAGGTCGCCATCCTCTCCCTGGGCGGGATGTTCGACATCCCCAACAACCAGCTCATGATGCGCCAGGCGGCGAAGTGGGGCGTCACCTACTGGGACACCGCCAATTCATACGAGGGCGGCAACAGCGAGCTCGGCATCGGGAAGTATTTTGCGAAATACCCGGAGGACCGCAAGAACATTTTTCTTGTGACCAAATCGACCGCCTGGACGCTCAAGGGCATGACCGAGCACCTCAACCTGTCGCTCGAGCGCATGCGCACCGACTTCGTCGACCTGTTTTTCGTTCACGCCATCCGCAGCATCTCGACCATGGACAAGGAGATGCAGAAGTGGGGCGAAAAGGCCAAGTCCGAGGGCAGGATCCGCTTCTTCGGCTTCAGCACCCACAGCAACATGGAGGAATGCCTGCTCGGGGCGGCCCCGCTGGGGTGGATCGACGGCATCATGATGACCTACAACTACCGCCTGATGCACACCGACGCCATGCGCCGGGCGGTGGATGCCTGCACCCGGGCCGGCATCGGCCTGACCGCCATGAAGACCCAGGGCGGCGGCCAGGTGCTGACCGGCAGCGCGGAGGAGCTCCAGCGCGGGGGGCGTTTCCTGCAAAGCGGGTTCACCCAGGGCCAGGCCAAGCTCAAAGCGGTGTGGGAAAACCAGCAGATCGCCTCCATCTGCTCCCAGATGCCCAGCATGGCGCTGCTCTCCGAGAACACTGCGGCGGCCGTGAACAAGACCCGGTTGTCGGCCCTCGACCGGGAGGCACTGAGCCGCTACGCGCAGGCCAGCGCCGCGGGCTACTGCGCCGGCTGCACCCGGATCTGCGAATCCGCCGTCGCCGCGCCGGTGCCCGTCGGCCGGGTCATGCGCTATCTGATGTACTGCCGGGACTACGGCAAGCGGGACTTCGCCCGCAGCCGCTTCCGGGCCCTGCCGCAGGAGGCCCGGGCGGCCTTGGCCCGGCTCGACTACACGGCGGCCGAGGCGCGCTGCCCGCAAAAGATGCCGATCGGCCGGCTGATGCGAGAAGCATCGCTTGAACTTGCATGAGGGGCTTCTGAAATCCCCCTGCGCCCCCTTTGTCAAATCAAAGAGGAGGAGCGGCCCTGAAGGGCCTTGAGGAGCGTCCCGAAGGGGCTTTAGGAGCGTCCGCCTCCGGCGGACTGGAGGAGCGCTGCGCCTGAGGCTACCGGTTTCTACCTCTTTTATTACTCCGGCAAGTAAATATATTAAGGGTTGCATAATTGTATAGACACGGACGCCCCCTCACCCTGCCCTCTCCCCCAGGACTGGGGGAGAGGGTAAGGGAGAGGGGGTCGCTCTCG
>JALOPD010000126.1 GCA_025454075.1 Desulfobacterales bacterium
CTCCATTGTTTGATTGCCCGCCGACATGCTCGGTGCGACCGAAAAAACTTCTCTGACTCCAAAATGAAATAACCTATGCATGGGGCCGGAGGATGGCAATGACCCGCAGGTTAGAGTTTCGCTAGAAACCAAGTACGGTGGGCAATCGATCCGATGTCGTTCTATACATCCCCTATCTTTTCGGAATCATATATTTTTATTTTTCATTATCAACAGCTTGTTCATAACCAGGAGCATTCAACCATACTTCTGAGGAAATCTTCGCCTTGCGAACAACTAACCCCAAGCTAGTAAAGTCCTAACAGAAGCGCGAGAAGGTCGCTCCACATGGCCGTTTTTATTGAGGAGAACGGGAGTGTAAGGTGCCGGCGGAGCCCGGTATGCGCGTGTCGACGATCGACGCGCAATCACTTTAATGTTGTTTAACGAAAGGAGACCCGCCCATGTTGCCGTCGGTTTTTGTCCGCCTCGCATCTTTCGGACTGCTGGCCTGCGTCCTGGCCCTGTTTCTCGCTGCACCTGCCGGGGTCCTCGCGGCGGAGGAGATCATCGTCTACACCGCGCTGGAGGATGATGAAATCCCCAAATACCTAGCCCTCTTCAAGCAGCAGCATCCGGATATCACCGTCAAGATCGTCCGGGACTCCACCGGCATCGTCACCGCCAAGCTGCTGGCCGAGAAGGCCAACCCCCAGGCCGATGTCGTCTGGGGCACGGCGGCCACGAGCCTCATGCTCTGCAAGCAGGCCGGCATGCTGGAACCCTTTGCGCCCAAGGGACTCGAGAAGGTGAAGCCGCTCATGCGCGACTCCGCCAACCCGCCGGCCTGGGTGGGCATCAAGGCCTGGGAAACCGGCTTCTGCGTGAACACGATCGAATCCAAGAAGCTGAATCTGCCCACCCCCGAGTCCTTTGCCGACCTGACCAAACCGGTCTACAAGGGCCAGATTTCGATGCCTAACCCCGCCTCATCGGGGACCGGTTTCCTGACGGTTTCCGCCGTGCTGCAGATGATGGGCGAGGCCCAGGGCTGGGAGTATCTTGACAAACTACACGGCAACATCGCGCGCTACACCCACTCCGGCTCCAAGCCCTGCCGCATGGCAGGTGCCGGCGAGGTTCCGATCGGGATCTCCTTCGCCTACCGCGGGTTCATGCAGAAGCAGAAGGGAGAGCCGGTCGAGACGGTTTTCCCCAAGGAGGGCTCCGGCTGGGACGTGGAAGCCAACGCCCTGATCAAGAAGGCCGCCATCAAGCCGGCGGCTAAAATCTTCCTCGATTGGGCCATCAGCGAGCCGGTGATGAAGGAGTACGGCAAGATCTATCCGGTGACCGCCTACCCGAGCGGCAACCCCATCCCCGAGGGCTACCCGAAGGAGCCCGAAAAGCAGCTGGCGAAGAACGACTTCGACTGGGCCGCCAAAAACCGCGAACGCATCTTGGCGGAATGGACCAAGCGCTACGACAGCAAGAGCGAAGCGAAGTAATCCCTCGACCGGCGGCCTATCCGCCGGTGCCACCTCCGGGCCGGGTGGCCATCCCCCCGGCTCGGTTTCAAGCGAGGACCCGCATGGGCAACTCCTTTGATCATTCGTCCTACTTGAAAGTTACCGGCGTTACCAAGACCTTCGGCGAGTTTACCGCCCTCCAGGAGGTCTCCTTCAGCGCCGAGCGCGGTGAGTTTCTGTGCGTGCTGGGACCGAGCGGCTGCGGTAAAACCACCGTGCTGCGCATACTGGCCGGGCTGGAGGTTCAGACCGGCGGCAGCGTGCACATCGAGAGCCGGGAGGTCTCCGGCCTGCCGGTATCGAAACGAAATGTGGGCATCGTTTTCCAGTCCTATGCGCTTTTCCCGAATCTGACCGCAGCTCAGAACGTGGCCTACGGGTTGAAGAGCCGACGGTCTCAAAAAGAGCGCATCGCGCAGCGGGTGGCTGAACTCCTCGAGTTGGTCGGGCTGACAGGCATGGGGGGGAAGTACCCGGCGCAGTTGTCGGGAGGCCAGCAGCAGCGGGTCGCGCTGGCCCGCGCCATGGCCCTATCGCCCGACTTGCTCCTTCTGGACGAGCCGCTGTCGGCCCTGGACGCCCAGGTGCGCATCCTGCTACGCCAGGAGATCCGCCAGCTGCAGCAGCGGCTCAAGGTGACCACCATCATGGTGACCCATGACCAGGAGGAGGCGTTGACCATGGCCGACCGCATTCTGGTCATGGACAAAGGTCGCCTGGTGCAGATCGGGACCCCGCTTGAAATCTACGACCGGCCGGCCACCCCGTTTGTGGCCGCCTTCATCGGGTCCATGAATTTTTTAGAGAACGCGGTCAAGGTGGATAAGGCGGTCTACCGAATCGGCGGCTGCGACCTGCGAGTGGCAGGGGAAAATGGCTCGCACCGGCTGGCGGTCGGCGGCAGCGCCACGCTCGGCATCCGGCCCGAGGACATCCTGATCTGGACCGACCGTCGGGATGTCCCCAACACCATCCCGGCCAGGGTGGAGGCAATTGAATACCGCGGCCCGCTCTTTCGGGTGGCCCTGCAGCTGGGCGCCTGCGGCGGGGGGGCCACACGGGTCGAAGCCGACATCCCCTCGGAGAAGGTCCGCAGGCTCGAGCTCCGGCCTTCGGCGATGCTGCCCGTGCAGCTGCCCATGGACCGGCTCCGCGTGTACACCGCCTGATCCGATGCATGCGTTGGCAAGGCAGGCGGCATCTTTTCGAGGTATTCTCAGCGGCCTGGACACCGAGGCCTGGCTCAAGCGCCTGCTGATCCTGCTGACGTGCGCATGGCTTCTGGTCGTCGTGGTGCTGCCGGTCGCCCAGCTGGTGGCCAAAAGCCTGCAGGACAACCAGGGCGGATTTGTCGGGCTCGCCAACTACGCCACCTATTTCAAAACTCCGGCCCTGTCGAACTCGCTCGCCAACAGCCTGTATGTCTCGGCGGCAACGACTCTGATTTCCGTCGTGCTGGGGTTCATCTTCGCCTTCGCCCTGACCCGCACGCGCATCCCCGGCCGCGGCGTCTTCAAGGGCATCGCCATGATGCCGCTTTTCGCCCCGACGCTTTTGAACGGGATCGCCCTGGTCTACCTCTTCGGCCGCAAGGGCCTCATCACGGAGGGGTTTTTCGGCACCTTCGCCGGCGTCGACATCCAGGTTTACGGGATGGTCGGCATCATCATCTCCGAGGCGATCTACACCTTCCCCCAGGCTGTGCTGATCCTCTCCATCGCCCTGAACCTTGCCGATGCCAGACTCTACGAGGCGTCGGAGTCGCTGGGTGCCGGCCGGCTGCGCACCTTCTTTCGCGTTACCCTGCCCGGCATAAAATACGGACTGCTCAGTGCGGTCTTCGTCTGCTTCACCCTGGCCTTCACCGATTTCGGCGCCCCCAAGGTGATCGGCGGCAACACCAACATCCTCGCCACGGACATCTACAAGCAGGTCATCGGTCAGCAGAACTTCACCATGGGGGCGGTGGTGAGCATCGTGCTCCTGGTCCCCACTGTGGTCGCCTTTATCGTGGATCGGATCGTGCAGCGCCGGCAGGTGGCCATGATCGCCGCCCGCTCGGTCCCTCTTCAGCCGAAGCCGAGCCCATTGCGGGATGCCGCCCTTTTCCTGTTTTGTGTCCTGGCGGCGGCGGCGATTTTAGGCTTTTACGCCACCGCCCTCTTCGCCTCGCTGGCCAAGGTCTGGCCTTACCATCTGGAACTCGGGCTTTGGCATTACCAGTTTACGGGCACCGGAGGCGGCGGCTACCAGGCCTTCGTCAACAGCATCCGCATGAGCCTCTACTCGGCGGCGGCCGGAACGGTGATCATCTTTGCCAGCGCCTACCTGATCGAAAAAAGCCGCAAACTGAACCTCCTGCGCCGATCCGCCTACTTTCTCTCCATTCTGCCGCTCGCACTGCCCGGGCTTGTGATCGGGCTGGCATACATTTTTTTCTTCAACCCCCGGGGATGGGACCTTTTCGGAGTGTGGGTTCCCAACCCCTTCAATTTTCTCTATGGCACCATGGCGATCCTGATCATCAGCAACATCGTGCATTTCTACACCGTCGGTTTCCTCACCGCTACCACCGCCTTGAAGCAGCTGGACGATGAATTCGAAAACGTCTCCGCCTCCATGGGGGTGCCTTTCTACAAGACCTTCACCCGTGTCACGGTGCCGGTCTGCTTGCCGGCCGTCCTCGAAATCGGCATGTACTTCTTCGTCAACTCCATGGCCACGGTGTCAGCGGTCATTTTTCTCTATTCGGCGGACATTCCTTTGGCCTCCGTCGCGGTGGCCAACATGGACGATGCGGGGGACACGGCCCCCGCGGCCGCTATGTCGGTGCTGATCGTGCTTGCCAACATCGGGGTTCGCGTGGTCTACGGTGGATTGACCCGCAGCATCAAACGGCGCAGCCAGGCTTGGGCCAAGGGCTGAGCTGCAACCGCCTGCGTACAGGGAGGCGCATCATGACGACCGCTTTTCGTAAACCGTCCTACACCGGTCCGCTGCGTGCGGTGGTGCTGGACTGGGCGGGAACCACCGTCGACTACGGCTGCCTCGGGCCGTCGGCCGTTTTCGTGGAGGTTTTCAAAAAGTTCGGCGTTACGGTCACCACAGCCGAGGCCCGGCAGTTCATGGGGCTGAAGAAAATCGACCACATCCGCAGCATGTGCCGGCTTCCCTCCGTGGTTGCCGAGTGGCAATTCGCCCACGGGCAGGCGCCCGATGAGAGCGATGTCGATGCGCTTTACGCCGAAACCGAACCGATGATGGTTTCCGCGATCGCCTCCCATGCCGAGCCGATCCCGGGGCTTCTTTCGTTTGTGCAGGCCATGCGGGAGGAGGATATCAAGATCGGATCCTCGACCGGCTACACGCGGCCCATGATGGAGGTCATGGTGCCGGAGGCCCGCCGCAGGGGATACCTTCCGGATGCCGTGGTCACCTCCTCGGATGTGCCGGATGGGCGGCCCTGCCCCTGGATGTGCTATCTGAACGCCATTCAGCTTCAGGTCTATCCCATGCAGGCCATGGTTAAAATCGGCGACACGCCAAGCGACATCCATGAGGGTCTCAACGCCGGGATGTGGACCATCGGCCTGACCAAATCCGGAAATTTGCTGGGGCTGCCGGCTGAGGCATGCGACCGTCTGGAGCCGACCGAGCTCTCTCAGCGCCTTGTCTGCGCCGAGCGTGAATTGACGGCAGCCGGCGCCCATTTCACGGCGGAAGGCATCTGGGCGGTGCTGCCGATCATTGAGGAGATCAACGCCCGCCTTGCGGCCGGGGAGCAGCCCTGAGCCGACGGCAAAGGGGTTCGTGATGCCGACGGGTGTCGCAGATGCCTGTGCGAAAGGAAAACCACGTGACAGCCAACATGGATCGCTCCGAAGGGGACATCAACCGCTCCGACGAGCGCCGGTCATGGGACTCCGGCCAGCTCGATCCCCGGACCCGTCGCTGGCTGGATGAGGACTCGGCCTATTTTCTGCATCAGGCCCTTTCGACCCCATGCCTGAACGTCCTTTCGGTCTGCGATGGCGCCTTCATCGAGGATTTACAGGGCCGCCGTTTCCTCGATTTCCACGGCAACAGCGTACACCAGGTCGGGTTCGGCAACCCGGCGGTCATCGAGGCGGCGGTCGCTCAGATGAAAACCCTTTCGTTTTGCCCGCGGCGCTACACCAACCTCCCGGCCATACGGCTGGCCCGCCGGCTGGCGGAGCTAGCTCCCGGCAAACGGAACCGGGTACTTTTCGCACCGGGGGGGACGACCGCCGTCGGCATGGCGTTGAAGCTTGCGCGCGTGGCGACCGGACGCTTCAAGACCATCTCCATGTGGGGCGCGTTCCACGGCGCTTCACTCGATGCGATCTCTCTATCCGGCGAGGCGATGTTTCGCCGGGGAATCGGGCCGCTTCTGCCGGGTGCCGAGCACGTCCCGCCGGCGGACCCCTATCGCTGCCTCTGGGAGCCCGCGGGGGAATGCGACCGATGTGGGCTCAAGTGCGCCGCCTATGTCGAGTACGTTCTGGACAATGAGCAGGACGTTGCGGCCGTCATCGCCGAGCCGATCCGCTGCACCCGGGTCAACCCGCCGCCGCCGGGCTACTGGCGCCGCATCCGTCAGGCCTGCGACCGGCACGGCACCCTTTTGATATTCGATGAAACCGCCGTCGGCCTGGGCCGCAGCGGCGCGTTTTTCGCCTCCGAGCTTTATGACGTGGTGCCCGACATCACCATCCTCGGCAAGGGACTGGGAGGCGGGGTCTTTCCCTTGGCGGCGATTCTGGCTCGCGAAGAGCTGAACGTCGCCGGCGCATCAGCGCTCGGCCACTACACGCATGAAAAAAACCCTGTGGCCTGTGCGGCCGGCCTGGCGACGGTCGATCTCATCGAAGAGCAGCGCCTGGCGCAGAGGGCCGCCGAGTTGGGCCGGCATGCGCTGGAGCGGCTCATGGAGATGATGCAGCGCCACCCGCTCATCGGCGATGTGCGCGGACAGGGCTTGATCTTCGGCGCCGATCTCGTCACCGATCGCGGAACGAAAGCCCCCGCAGCGAGCGACGCCGAACGGGTCATGTACGCGTGTCTGAAACGCGGACTCAGTTTCAAGGTCTCCGACGGCAGCTTCCTTACCCTCACCCCGCCGTTGACCATCGAGCGCGTGGAGCTGGACCGTGCCCTGGACATCGTGGATGACGCGCTCCAGGAAGTTGAAACCGGGTCGAAAACCCAGACCGATTAGAAGAAGGAGGTGCAATGGAATTCCCGGAACCGCTCGAAAATCCCTACCTGCTCCTCACCCCGGGGCCCCTGACCACAACGGCGAGCGTCAAAGCCGTGATGCTGCGCGACTGGTGCACATGGGACGAGGACTACAACCGGCTGGTCCAGGAGGTCCGCCGCGAGCTCACAGCCCTGGCCACGCACGAGCCGGGCTATACCTGCGTACTGATTCAGGGAAGCGGCACATTCGGGGTGGAAGCCGCGGTGACCACGGCCGTGCCTGAAGAGGGGAAACTGCTGGTGCTCGCCAACGGCGCCTACGGCCGCCGGATCGCTCACATCGCACAGCGCGGCCGCATCGCGGTCCAGGTTGTCGACAGCGGCGAAACCTCCCCGCCGGATATCGACCGGATGTCGGCCGTTCTGCAGAAAGACCCGTCCATCACCCACGTGGCGGTCGTCCACTGTGAAACCACCACCGGGATGTTGAACCCGGTCGAGGCCATCGGCCGGGCGGTCAAATCCTTCGGCCGGGTGTTCATCGTGGATGCCATGAGCAGCTTCGGGGGCATCCCCCTGGATGCGGCCGCCATCGGGGCGGATTATCTCATCAGCAGCGCCAACAAATGCATCCAGGGGGTGCCGGGGTTCTCTTTCGTGGTGGCCCGCCGGCAGGAGCTTGAAAAGACAAAGGGCCGCGCCCGCTCGCTCAGCCTGGACCTCTACGACCAGTGGGCGACCATGGAGAACCACCCCGGCAAATGGCGCTTCACCTCGCCCACCCACGTGGTGCGCGCCTTTTATCAGGCCCTGCATGAGCTCGCGGCCGAAGGCGGCGTCGCCGCCCGCAATGCGCGCTATCGCCAAAACCGAGATGCCCTGGTGGCCGGGATGCAGGCCATGGGCTTCATGCCGCTGCTGCCGCCGGCGCTGCGCTCGCCGATCATCACGGCGTTTCACAGCCCATCGGATCCGGCCTTTGATTTCAGGATATTTTACGACTTGCTCAAAAAGCAGGGGTTTGTGATCTACCCCGGAAAAGTCACCGAGCTCGAAACCTTTCGCATCGGCACCATCGGCGATGTTCACCCCGCGGACATCGAGCGCCTTTTGAAGGCGGTCGATGCCTCCATGTACTGGAAACAGCCTGGAGCATGATTCGCCGCCGGTACAATAAATGCGGCGCTGCCGCCATGCAACGGGTCGACCCCGATTTATGAAAAACTAATTTTCATCTCATCACCCCCTCAAAAAATCGCGCTACTTTTCCCATCACAATAAGCCTCGACTCATTTCCCGGCAGCATGTGACCGCCATCGCCTGGGACCACGAACCCATTTCAAAAAGAGAGGAGGTGAATCCATCTATCCAATTGATTTTCTGATAGGCAAGTCTTTCTTTGGTAACAGCGGAACCAACTTTTGAATCGGAGGAGTGGGAAGATGAAAACAGCGCGAATCGCAAAAACCGTTTCGATTTTTCTACTGGGTATTTTGTTTTTTGCCTATGCAACCGGCTCTTTCGCAGGCGGCCGGCATACGGCCAAACACATCATCCTGCTCATCGGCGACGGCATGAACATCGAGCATGAGATTGCCGCAAGCCGATATCTCTACGGAGAGGAGTTGGCCCTCTCCTTCCACAAGCTGCCCTACCAGGCCGATGTGGCCACCTGGGATGTCAGCACCTACAAACATTGGTCGGGCGGCAGCTACGATCCGAACGCGATCGACCCCAAGCTGGGCTATGATCCGGACAAGGGCGGAAAAAAACCCTTCCCGCTGGGGCCGGAACTGCCGGGTGCGCAAGCTTACCTCACGGCCAAGGCAACCGATTCGGCCTCTGCCGCCACCGCCTGGGCCACCGGCTATAAGACCGACGACGGCAACGTCGCCTGGCTGCCGGGCGACCCGGACGGCGGCGCTCTGAAGACCATCGCCGAGTGGCTGTGCGAGAAGAGGGGCTTTGCGATCGGTGTGGTGAGCACGGTTCCCTTTACCCACGCCACGCCGGCGGCCCACGTTAGCCACAACAAGAGCCGCAACAACTACCATGCAATTGGAGAGGAGATTCTCGGGAAAGTGAAGCCGGAGGTAGTGATCGGCGCCGGGTATCCGGCCGGATCCAGCTGCAGCCACCCGGCGAGTTCGTCCTTTATTTCGAAGGACACCTATGCCGCGGTCTGTGGGGATGGAGACTACCTCGTGGTGACGCGCGCGACCGGCGTCGACGGCGGTATCGCCCTGCTCCAGGCGGCGCAGGAGGCGGCTTCGCAGGGACGCAAGCTCTTCGGACTCTTCGGCGGCATCGGCGGCCACTTCGAGTCGTTGCAGCCCAATGATTTTCCGGGAACCCCGCTCGTCAAACAGGCCACGGTCGAGAACCCCACCCTGGCCGAGGCCAGCCTTGCCGCTCTCAAAGTGCTCAGCCAGGATTCGGACGGCTTTTTCGTGGCGATCGAGCAGGGCGACATCGACTGGGCCAACCACGGCAACGACTTCCAGCGCATGGTGGGTACCACCAAGGACCTGAACGACGCCGTTCAGATGATCATCGACTTCGTCAACCAGCCCGACGACGAGATCGACTGGGACAACACCCTGTTGATCGTCACCTCCGACCACAGCAACAGCTACATGCGCAACCAGAAGGTGCTCAGTGCGGGCGACTTGCCTCAGCAGACCGCCAGCAGCCCGCCCGGATATCCCGAGGGCGAAGTGACCTATGGTTCCACCAATCACACCAACGAACTGGTGCGTCTCTACGCCATGGGCACCGGCATCCAAAAATTCAGCCGCTACGAGGGCAAATGGTACCGGGGCACCCGGATCCTGGACAACACCCAGCTTTTCCACATGATGATGGAGGCGGCCGGAGAGCCGATGCCCTC
>JALOPD010000127.1 GCA_025454075.1 Desulfobacterales bacterium
CCCGGCATCATGATGAGGTCGGTGATCCCCTTGACGGCGTGCAGCAGGATCTCGTCGGCCTTCATGAACATCTCCATCAGGGTCGCTTTCTTGGAGGCGAGCGCGCGCAGGCGGTCGTTGGGGATGGTGATGGCCGTGTCGACCACCTTCTTGAGTTCGGTCAGCCCCTGCTCGGCGATCAGCCCCCGCTTCTTGCCCTCGAAGGAAAAAGGTTTGCTGACGACGGCCACCGTCAACGCCCCCATCTCGCGGCAGATCTCCGCGATGACGGGGGTCGCACCGGTGCCGGTGCCGCCGCCCAGCCCGGCCGTGATGAACACCATGTGGCTGTCGCGCAGGGCGTTGCGAATCTGTTCGGCGTTTTCCAGCGCGGCGTCCCGGCCGATCTGGGGATTGGCCCCGGCGCCCAGGCCTTCGGTGATGCTGTCGCCCAGCTGGATGCGGAAATCCGCCTTCGAGATCTCCAGCGCCTGGGCGTCGGTGTTCGCGGCGATGAACTTCACGCCCTGAAGCCCCGAGCGGATCATGTTGTTGATGGCATTGCCGCCGGCGCCCCCGACCCCGATCACCTTGATCTTTGCCGATTTCTCATTGTCTACGTACGTGAACATGTTCTGCCCTCCTGCCTGGTATTAGTGTTAAGTGTTAAGTTTTAAGTCTTACGTCGCCTGTTGTCCGCAATCCTTCATTATTTGTATTTTGCTCAAAACTTGAAACTTGAAACGGACGCAGTCCGACGCCGCCGCCGGCGGCGTCAGACAACGTCTTTGAACCACTTCTTCATCCGGGTCATGAGCCGGTTGAAGATGTTCTTGTCCCGGATGCGGAATTTCTTCTTCTCCTTCAGTTGGTGGCGCGCGCCGTAGAGCACCAGCCCCACGCCGGTGGCGTACATGGGGTTGTTGACCACGTCCACCAGCCCCTTGATGCCCTGGGGCGTGCCGATGCGCGCCGGCAGGCTGAAGACCGACTCGGCGATGTCGGTCACCCCCTCGAGCAGGGCGGTGCCGCCCGTCAGGACGATCCCCGAGGGGACCAGGTTTTCCATCTGGGCGCGGTAGATCTCGCGGTTGACCAGGGAGAAGATCTCCTCCATCCGAGGCTCCAGGATCTCGCCCAGGATCTGCCGCGGGAGCTTGCGCGCCTCCCGGTTGCTCACGCCCGGCACTTCGATGGTCTCGTCGGCATGGATGCTGCGGGCGATGCAGCTGCCGAATTTTTTCTTGATCTTCTCGGCCTCGGGGTGCGGGCAGCGCAGGCCGATGGCGATGTCGTTGGTCAGGTTGTCGCCGCCGAGCGCCAGCACGAACGTGTGCTTGATGTTCTTGCCCGAGAACACGGCCAGGTCCGTGGTGCCGCCGCCCAGGTCGAGGAGGGCGGTGCCGAGCTGCTTTTCCTCCTCGGAGAGCACGGCCTCCCCGGAGGCCAGGCACTCGAGCACGATGTCGCACACGTCCAGGCCCGAGCGGTTGGCGCACTTCACCAGGTTGTGGGCGGAGGCCACCGCTCCGGTCACGATGTGGATTTTGGCCTCCAGCCGCACGCCGGACATCCCGACCGGGTTCTGGATGCCCGGCTGGTCGTCGACGATGTACTCCTGCGGCAGCACGTGAATCACCTCGCGGTCCATGGGGATTGCGACCGCGCGGGCCGCGTCGATCACCCGCTCCACGTCCACGGGCGTGATCTCGGGGCCCTTGATGGCCACGATGCCGCGGCTGTTGAAACCGGTGATGTGGCCGCCGGCGATCCCCGTGTACACCGATGAGATCTCGCAGCCGGCCATGAGCTCGGCCTCCTCCACCGCCTTCTTGATGGAGTCCACCGTCGCCTCGATGTTGACCACGACGCCCTTGCGCAGGCCGACCGACGGGTGGGTCCCGATGCCGATGATGTTGACGTCGCTGCCGGACACCTCGCCCACCACGGCGCAGATCTTGGTCGTGCCGATGTCCAGTCCCACCACGATGTCGTCCTTGCGCTGCATGCCTTCAGCCTCCTTTGGGCCCTGTTTTCCCGGCAAGTTCGGTCTTGACGGGGTTTACGATCACCCGGTGGGCGTCCGTGAGATCGATCCGTTCGAAATCCATCATGCCGGGCTGCGTTTTGAAGAACGCCAGCAGGTCGGCGAGCAGGCGGAGCTTGGGGGCGTAGTCGTCGTACCCCAGCCGGATCGATTTGGCCTCCTCGTACGCCAGCACCGTGATGCCGAGCTCGCGGTCCACGCGGATCATCCGGATCTCGCGGGCGGGCAGGACGCTGCCGCTCTCTCCGGCCCGGGCGAGCACCTGCATGACCGCATCCATCGGCCGGCTGGGGGCTGCGGCCGGGGGCGCCGCCGCTCTCAACCCCGGCCGCCCGGGCGTCGACGCGGCGCCGGTCCGGTCGGCCGGCCGCAGGTCCGAGGCCTTGAGCCCGCTCACCACCGGCAGCCCCCCGGGGTCTGCGGGCTCCCATTCCTTGAAAATCTCCCCGTGGGTGTTCAACAGGAACTTTTTCCCCACGTCCACGATCGCCACCGGCACGTGCTCCCGGATGCGGATGCCCAGGGTCGAGGGGATCTCCCGCCGGACCTCCGCTTCCGCGATCCATGGATGCGCGAGCAGCCGTTTGCGGGCGGCCGACAGGTTGAGGCTCAGCACGTTGATGCCCGGGCGCACGCCGGCGACCGCCTGCAGCGTGCGGGCATCCAGGCGCTGGCCGCCTTCCACCTGGATGTGGCGCGCCCTGAAATGCTCGCTTTGCGTGAAGACATCGTGCACGAAGACGAAGAAGAGGCTCACGAAGACCACCGCCGCGGCGACGGCGGCCGCCCAGAGAACGCCGGCCAGACGGCCGAGCCACGCCCGGCGCCGGGCGGCCGCGGCCCGCCGGCTGACGTTCCGGCGCGGCGCACGGCCCGCGAACGTTCGTCGACTCTCCTGGCGGCTTGATCCTCTCATCCTCTCTCCGTGCCGCGGGCACCGGCGTCGACGGCCCGCACGCACACCCCCTTCAAGATCTCGGCGCCGACCTTCCAGACGTCGCCGGCGCCCAGAGTGAGCAGAAGGTCTCCCGGCGAGATGCGGGTCTCCAGGTGGCGCACGGCGGCGGGGATCCCGTCGACGCAGGTCGCCTGCTTGTGGCCGTGGGCCTTGATCCCCTCGCACAACGCCTCCGCGCTGACCCCTTCGATGGGGTCTTCGCTGGCGGCGTAAATCGGCAGCACCACCAGCACGTCCGACTGGTAGAACGCCCGGGAGAACTCGTCGAACAGCGCGCGGGTGCGCGTGTAGCGGTGGGGCTGGAACGCCACCACCATCCGGCGCTCCGGCCAGCAATCCCGGGCGGCCTGGAGCGTCGCCTTGATTTCGGTGGGGTGGTGGCCGTAGTCGTCCACTACGATGACGCCGCCCGCTTCGCCCTTGATTTCCAGCCGCCGCTGCACGCCCGCGAGGTGCTGCAGGGCCGCCTGGACCCGGTCCATGGGAATGTCCAGCTCCACGGCGACGGCGATGCTGGCGGCGGCGTTGTACACGTTGTGGGCCCCGGGCAGGTTCAGCTTGAAGCGCCCCAGCTTCTGACGGCGGCGGTAAACGCTGAACCGGCTGCGGCGGCCCTCGAAGACCACGTTGCGGATCTGGAAATCGGCCTGGCGGCTCACCCCGTAGGTGGTGTAGCGCTTCTTGATCTGCGGGATCAGGTCCTGGATGGGCTCGTTGTCCAGGCAGAGCACCGCCAGGCCGTAAAAGGGGATGCGGTCGATGAACTGCAGGAAGACCCGCTGGATGGCCGGCAGGTTTTCGTAGAAGTCCAGGTGCTCCCGGTCGATGTTGGTCACCACGGCGATGGCCGGCGAGTAGCGCAGGAAGGAGCCGTCGCTTTCGTCGGCCTCGGCCACGATGAAATCCCCCTTGCCGAGCACGGCGTTGGTGCCGATGCTCATCAGCTTGCCGCCGATCACCACCGTGGGGTCCAGGCCGCCGCTGGCGAGCACCGCGGCCACGATGGAGGTGGTGGTGGTCTTGCCGTGCGCGCCGGCGATCGCGACGCTGTACTTGAGGCGCATCAGCTCGGCCAGCATCTCGGCCCGGGGAATCACCGGGATCGAGGCGCGGGCCGCCGCCAGCACCTCCGGGTTGTCGGGCCGCACCGCCGAGGAGACGACGACCACGTCCGCCCCCTCGATCCGCTCGGCGGCATGGCCGAGGTGGATCACGCCCCCCAGCGACGCCAGGCGGTCGGTGATGTCGGAGGTCTTGAGATCCGACCCCGACACCCGGTAGCCCAGGTTGAGCAGCAGTTCGGCGATGCCGCTCATCCCGATGCCGCCGATGCCCACGAAATGGATGTGGTATTTTTTGAGATACATGGTTCCGTCTACCGGTCTCCCGTCGGCCCGTCGGCCGGTTGGCCGGTGGGGGGGAGCCCCACCAGGCGATAGCACTCGTCGACGATGTGCCGGGCGGCATTCGGTTTGCCGAGACGCGCCGCCTGTTCGGCCCGTTCCGCCAAGGCCTCCGGGTGGGAGGCGTAGAAGCCCAGGCGCGCCGCCAGCCGCGCGCCGGTCAGCTCCTGCTCGTCGATCATTTCGGCGGCGCCGGCCTCCACCAGGCGCCGGGCGTTCAGGCGCTGGTGGTCGTCCGCCGCAAAGGGGAAGGGGATGAACACCGCCGTTTTGCCCAGAGCTGTGATTTCGGCGACCGTCGTGGCCCCGGCCCGGCCCACCACCAGGTCGGCGCGGCGGTACTGTACCGCCATGTCGGTGAAAAAGGCCTGCACCCGGGCGGCCGCCCCCGAGCGCGCATAGGCGTCGGCCACCATGGCCTCGTCCGCGGGGCCGGTCTGGTGGAGGAAGAAGAACCGGCGCCGGTCGGCCAGGTGGTCCAGGGCCTCGACCACCGCCGTGTTGACGCGGTGGGCGCCCTGGCTGCCGCCCAGCACCAGGACCGTGAAGGGCCGTTGCGGGTCGGCGGCGGCGGGGGCCTCCGGAGCCGCCCCGGCGGCGGCGTCCACGATCTCGCGGCGCAGGGGGTTGCCGGTCCACCGGGTCTTGCCGGGGTCGAAGCCTCCGCCGGTCCGCTCGAAGGCGGTGAAGATCCGGTCGGCCAGCCGCGCCAGGACCCGGTTGGTGATGCCCGGCAGCGTGTTCTGCTCGCACAGGGCGATCGGGATGCGCAGCAGCCAGGCGGCCAGCACGACGGGCCCGGCCGAATAGCTGCCCAGCCCGATCACCAGGTCCGGCCGGAACGCCCGCAGCCGGCCCACGGATTGCGCGACGGCCCGCGGCAGGCGGCCGAGCGCCCGCACCTGGTGCCACCGGCCGCGGCCCTTGAGGCCTTCGACGGCGATCGTTTCCAACGGAAACCCCGCGCGCGCCAGGGCCTCGCGTTCGAACGCGTTGCCGCGGCTGATGAAGAGCACCGGGTGGCGGGGGTCGCGGCCGCGGATCTCCTCCGCCACGGCGATCCCCGGGAACAGGTGCCCGCCGGTGCCGCCGCCGGCGACGACCACGCGCAGCGGCCGGTCGGCGTCCGCCGCGCAGAGCGGGCGGGCGGCCGGACCCGCCGGCTGAAAACAGAGCGTGTGCATGCTTCGGCCCGTCCTCATCCCAGGCCTCGCGCGGTCTTGCCCGAGGCGGCAATGTTCATCAGGATCCCGATCGCGGCCATGTTCAGCACCAGCGAGGTCCCGCCGTAGCTGAGGAAGGGCAGGGTCAGCCCCTTGGTCGGCAGCAGGGCGAGCGCGACGGCCATGTTGATGCAGATCTGCAGGCCCAGGGCCGCCGTGAGACCGATCGCAAGGTAGCAGCCGAACAGGTCCGGCGCATGGCGCGCGATGCGGATCCCCTTCCATATGATCAGGACGTAGAGCAGGATGATCACGAGGACCCCGGCCACCCCCAGTTCCTCGCCGATCACCGAAAAAATGAAGTCCGTGTGCGGCTCGGGCAGATAGAACAGCTTCTGGTAGCTCTTGCCGATGCCGGCCCCCCACCACCCGCCGCTGCCGAAGGCCATCAGCGAGTGCGTGGCCTGGTAGCCCTGGTCGGCGCTGTACTGCCAGGGGTCCCAGAAGCTGTCCCAGCGCTTGCGGCGGTAGTCGGCCGAGTTGATGTAGTACCAGCCGAGCAGCCCCAGGAGCCCGCAGGAGCCGCCCAGGTAGGTCAGGCGCACCCCGCCGACGAACATCATCAGCCAGGCGAGGAAGGCCAGGATGGCGGCCGAGCCGAAGTCCGGCTGCCGCAGGATCAAGACGGCCAGGAGGCCCATCACCACCACATGCGGCATGAACCCGATCGAGAACTCCTTGATCCGGTCCACTTTTTTTTCCATCGAGTAGGCCAGGTACACGATCAGCGCCAGGCGGGCGAATTCGGACGGCTGAAAATTCACCGGCCCCAGGCTCAGCCAGCGGCTCGCGCCGCCGGCCGTGACGCCGAACGGCGACGCCAGCACGGCTGCGAGCAGGACCAGCGCCAGCGCCACCAGAGGGTAGGCGAGCGGCCGGTAGGCCCGATAGGGCACGTGCCGGCACAGCACCAGCACGCAGATGCCGACCAGGGCGAACACCGCCTGCTTTTTCAGGAAGTAATAGTCCGAGCCGAACTTCTTCATGGCCAGGGCCGAGCTCGCGCTGTAGACCATGACGATGCCGATGCCCACGAGGAAGAGCACCGGGAAGAGCAGCTGCACGTCGTAAAGTGTGCCGGCGGGCTTTGCTCGTTGTGCGCTCGGTATGGCCACGGCCGTTTTCCTCGAAGAGTTCTTGCTCGTTACTCGTTGCTCGTTGACCTTTTCCAGCCCTTACTCATTACTCGTTGCTCGTTTCTCGTTACTCTCTTGGAGCCGCAGCACCTCGCGGCGAAAATCGTCGCCCCGCTCCTGGTAGTTCGCGTACAGGTCGAAGCTGGCACAGCCGGGGGCGAGCAGGACCGCGTCGCCGGCGGCGGCCATCTCCCGCGCCGCCTGCACGGCCTGGCGCATGGAGGCCGTCTCCCGCGTCGGAACCAGCCCGCCCAGCGCGGCGCGGATCGGCTCCCGGGCCCCTCCCAGCAGCACCAGGGCCCGCCCGCGCGACCGGACCGCATCCCGCAGGCGCCCGAAATCCCCGCCCTTGTCCACGCCGCCCATGATCAGGACCACGCGCCCGCCGAAGCACTCCAGTCCGCGCCGGACCGCGTCCACGTTGGTCGCCTTCGAGTCGTTCACATACTCCACGCCGTCGACGACGGCGATCGTCTCCAGGCGGTGCGGGGCGGGTGCGAAGGCGTCCAGGGCCGTTTGGATCGCCTCGGGGGCGGCGCCGGCGGCCAGGGCGGCCAGGGCTGCGGCGGCCGCATTTTCGGCGTTGTGCGGGCCGCGGAGCCTGAAACCCGCCAGGCTGAGCGCCGCCTCCGCGCCGCCGGGCACCCGCAGGCTCAGGGTGCGGCCGCAGACGGCGGCGTGGGCATCGGCCGCGCCCGGCCGGTTGTAAAAGAGCTTGCGGCTGCGGATGCCGCCGGCGCGGGCGCGGATGACCGCGTCGGCCGCGTTCAGGACCGCGGTGTCGCCGGGGCGCTGGTTGGCGAACAGCAGCATCTTCGCGGCCGCGTAGGCCTCGAAATCGGCGTACCGGTCCAGGTGATCGTCCGTGACGTTGAGCAGCACCCCCACCGCGGGGCGGAAGGTGTCGCTGGTGTCCAGCTGGAAACTGCTCACCTCGGCGACCACCACGTCGACCCGTTCCCCGCTGTCGACGTGGGCGATGAGCGGGGTCCCGATGTTGCCGCCCACGAACACCCGGCGCCCGGAGGCCGCCAGCATCGCACCCACCAGCTCGGTGACCGTCGTCTTGCCGTTGGTCCCGGTGACGGCCACGATGGGCTCGCCGATGAACCGGGCGGCGAGCTCCATTTCGCCGATCACGGGGATGCCCTTGGCCCGCGCCGCCGCGAGCGGCGGGATCGTGTGCGGGACCCCCGGGCTCACCACGATCAGGTCCGCCGCGGTGAAGGACTCGGTGCGGTGGCCGCCGAGATCGAGGGGGATCCCCATTGCGCGCAGCTGCGTCACCTCCGGGCCCAGCCGGCCCTCCTCCGCCCGGTCGGTCGCCCGCACCTGCGCTTCCCGGCGCTGCAGAAAGCGCGCGGCGGCGATGCCGGTGCGGGCCAGGCCTACGACCAAAATGTCTTTGCCGCGCAGATCCATGCGTTGATCCGTCTTGGGTGCGGGGTGCACGCCGTGCTACCTCAATTTCAGGGTGCTCATGGCCATGAGCGCCAGGGCAATGGCGATGATCCAGAACCGCACGATGACCTTGGGCTCCGGCCAGCCTTTCAGTTCAAAGTGATGATGCAGCGGCGCCATCCGAAAGATGCGGCGGCCTTGCGTCATCTTGAAAAAGCCCACCTGGAAGATGACCGACAGGGCCTCGATGACGAACAGCCCGCCGACCAGGACCAGCAGGATCTCCTGCTTGGTGATCACTGCGATGACCCCCAGGGCGGCGCCCAGGGAGAGCGACCCCGTGTCGCCCATGAAGACCTGGGCCGGGTAGGCGTTGAACCACAGGAACCCCAGCCCGGCGCCGGCGATGGCCCCGCAAAACACCGTCAGCTCGCCGCAGCCGGGCACGTAGGTGATCTGCAGGTAAGTGGCGATCCGGGCGTGGCCGGCGACATAGGCGAAGATCATGTAGGTCGCGGCCGCGATGCTCATCGGGCCGATGGCCAGCCCGTCCAGACCGTCGGTCAGGTTGACGGCGTTGGAGGCCCCGACGATGACGAGCATGGCGAAGAGGACGTAGCCCCACCCGAGGTCCGGCGAGAGGGTCTTGAAAAACGGCACCGTTACCTCGGTGGAAAACTGGGGGGTCGCGCAGACCAGGACCCCGGCGACCATGGCCAGGACGGCCTGCAGCGCCAGCTTGCCCCGCACGCTGAGCCCTTTGCTCTGTTTCTTGATCTGCATCAGATAGTCGTCGATGAAGCCGATGAGGCCGAAGCCGACCAGCACCAGCAGGGCGATCCAGATGAACGGAGTGCTGAGATCGCTCCACAGAAGGGTGGACAGAGCGATCGAGCCGACGATCAGGACCCCGCCCATGGTGGGGGTGCCGGCCTTGCCCAGGTGGCTCTGCGGGCCGTCCTCGCGGATGTACTGGCCGACCTGCAGCCGGGACAGTTTCTCGATGACCCAGGGGCCCAGGAAAAAACAGATGAAGAAGGCCGTCAGGCTGGCATAGATCGTCCGGAACGTGATGTAGCGGAACACGTTGAAGGCGGAAAACACCGTGTGCAGCGGATAGAGCAGATGATACAGCATCTCTCAGATCACCCTCGACCTTGCGCCCATTGCTGCAGGGCGTTGACGATGGCCTCCATGCCCATGGAGCGGGAGCCTTTGACCAGCACCCAATCGCCGTCCACGAGCTCCTTCAGCAGGGCGGCGCCGATGGCCGCCTGCGAGCCGGTGACGATGTCGGCGGCCGCCATGCCGCCTTCGGCGGCGCCGGAGGCCACCTCTCCCGCGAAATTTCCGCACGCCAGCAGCTTGCAAACGCCCGTGCGGGCCGCCAGGCGGCCCATGTCCCGGTGCAGCGCGGCGGAGGCGGGGCCGAGCTCGAGCATGTCGCCCACCACGAGCAGGCCGCGGCCG
>JALOPD010000425.1 GCA_025454075.1 Desulfobacterales bacterium
CCTGGCCGATGTACATGACGACGAAATAGGGGATGCGCGAGAAAAACAGCATCTGAAGCGGAATGCTCGCCAGAAGAGTCACCCGGGCCGGAGATTCGATGGACGGCGGCAGGCCGATCAGGCGGCCGAACACCAGGTGGGAAACATCGGGCAGGCAGAGCACCGCCTGGGCTGCCGCAGCGCAGAGACCGGCCGCGATCGACATGCGGTAGAACTGGCGATACCCCTCACGGGTGCGGGCGAACACCATCCCGGCCGGGACCAGGCTGATGGCGAACATGCCGAGGAAGAACAGCACCGTGTTGGACTGAGCCAGGCCCGCCAAGTCCAGCGGTCCGCCGGGACCGCGGGTGGCCACCATGGCGACCAGCGGGTAGCACAGCGACTGGGAGGCGGCCTGAACCGCCAGCGGAAAAAAAAACCGTGTCAGCCGCCAGAGACCCGGCCCGCCGCGATCCAACCCCGCATGTTCCGGCATCTTTGGCTGCATTGATTCCATCATGGCCGCGGCGCTCCGAGAAACCGCCGCCGGGCCGGCCGGCGGAAACGACCCACGGCGGCGCCGCCCGGCAGTCAAGGTCCCGCTCCACGGTCCGCCTCGCCGAAATCCCCCACCAGTTGAACTTCGCGTTCCAGTCGTATGCCGAAACGGTCGAACACCCGCTCTTCGATCCTGCATATAAGACGATAGACGTCCGCCGCGGCGGCGGCGCCGACGTTGAGGATGAAGCCGGCGTGCTTGCGGCTGATCTCCGCACCGCCGACGCGTTCGCCCTTCATGCCGGCCGCTTCGATGAGCGCCCCGGCGTAGTAGCCGGGAGGGCGTTTGAAAACGCTGCCGCAGGAAGGATGGTCCAGCGGCTGCTTGGCCGCGCGCAGGCTCAGGATTTCATCCATTCGGGCGCGGAGCAGCGCCGGGGGTTCCGCCTGAAACTGGAAACGGGCCGAGGTGATGATCACCGTCTCCAGTTGCGGAGCGCGGCGGTAGCCGAAGTCCAGTTCGGAGCGTGCGATCCGAACCGGGGCGCCGTCCCTGCGGAACCCCGCCGCCGCGACCAGGGTCGATTCGATTTCGCGGCCGAAGGCGCCGGCATTCATGCGCAGCGCCCCGCCGATCCCGCCCGGAATCCCGGCCATCTGCTCCATTCCCCCCAGTCCGCGCTCGACGGCGGCGCGGATCAGGTCCATCAGCCGGGTGCCGGCTCCGGCGTCGGCCTGAAACCCGGAAAACCGCATCCCGTTCAGGTTGTCGCCGATGTACATCGTAACCCCGGGCCAGCCGCGGTCGGAAATCAGCAGATTGGACCCGCGGCCGAGCACGAACAGCGGCGCGCCGGCCGCATGTACGGCCTCGAGGACCCGCCGCACGCCGTTTTCGGAACGCGGCGCCGCCCAGATGGCGGTCGGCCCGCCGATGCGATAGGAGGTGTACGGTGCGAGCGGTCTGCCGGTCGCGACATCCCCTTCGGCGACCGCCGCCAGCTGCGAGGCGAGCTCTCCAAGATCTTCGCGGGTGAGCGTGGCAGTCATTTGGTTGCGCGTAACGGCAAGGGGAACATGGCAGGTTCCGTTGGCATTGGTCGGCGGCGCGCTGCGGCTGAAACCGGCACCGCTGCGGATCTGAAAATCTAAACCACAAAACCCGCTGAAAAGCAATTCCGAGTCCGTTCGGGGCCGGCCCTGGGCCGCTAAAGTTTTAGCACCCTTGCGTCGATACCATCCAAGACACCGGATGCTGCCGCAGCGGTCGAGGGAGTCGAGGCCATCGGCCGACCCGGAGAGCGCCGCGCCGCATTCCGACGAGTCCTGCCCGCGGAGTTTCCGGCAGGCGCCCGGGTGCGGGCCGCGACGGCGCTCCGCACGGCAGCCGGCTCAAAACGGGAGGTGCCGCATGCAGGCCGAAGAGTTTCTGAACGTCATCAACGAATGCGACGTTCTGCGCGATGACATCGACGACATTCGGAAACGAGTTGCATTGACCCGCACCGAGGGAAGTAAACTGGACCAGGCGGTCTCCTGCGTGGACAAAGCCAAATCCGTCCTGTGCGGGCTGTTTCCCGCCATCCAGTCGCTGAGTGAAGATGTCCGCGAAGAGCTGGAAGGTGAACTGGGAGAGAACGATTGAGGCCGGCGACCGCCTGCCGGTAGTGTCGCTATCCCTCGCGGCCCCCCAACGGGCCCGAACGTGACCGTCTTCCCTGCGCGACCCAACCCGCATCGATTAAAAACCGCAATCCTTCGCATCCGACGTGACGTGCACGTCTCCCCGCCCCCGCTCGGGCAGGCATCTTGCCAGGGCGCCCGCTTTGCTGGTAGCATGCCGCCATGCTGGAGTTGACCAACCCGAACGATCGGCATCCGCGGCCGGCAAGGGCGTTCCACGGGTCGGGCCTGGTGCTGCTTGCGGCGCTGGCGGTCCTGATCGCATCCGAAATGAAGCTGAACTGGGTGGAGCGCCTGGTCGGCGCCTACCTGGTGGCGACCAACGACGAACGGCCCGAATCCGGCGCCATCTGGGAAAAGGGGCGCAAGGCCCAGACCGCGCGCATGGCGATCGACAAGCTCGCCTCCGACCGCGAGGCGAGTCAGCGCATAGCCCGCAATGCCGGGACGCTGAATGAAGTCATCGCCACGCTGGCGCCCGGGCAGGGGGTCATGCTTTCCGCGGAGCATTTTCGCGAGCTCTATCAGAAACTGCCCTCAGGCATCGCGGCCGAGATGATATCCCCCTTCGACCTGCTGCGCCTGACCAGTGAAAAGCGCTGGGTCCGGGCCTATCTCGAAAAATCCGCCGAGGGCCTCATGATCTACCTGCTGGAGCCCGGCAATCAGGTCCTGCGCCAGCTGAGAGTCACCGCCGCCACCCTGGCCCTGATGACCCGACGCGGCGAATCGGCCAGTCAGTCCCTGGAAGAGATGGCCGGTTTTCAAAACCGGATCTACACCGCGGACCGCTTTTTCGCGGCGCTCGCCGCGCTCACGGAGGAGGAGCGCCGCGGCCTCATCGCCCAGCCCGAGCGCCTGCTGGAAGTCTCCGAGACGCTGACCCGCGTGGGCATTTCCGACGAGAATCTGGCGGGGTTCGTCGACCTCGGCGTGGAAGTCCAGGCCGGCGGCCGGCGTCGCGTGCTCCTGTTCCAGGCACAGGACTGGGCGGTCTGGCGCCTGAGA
>JALOPD010000426.1 GCA_025454075.1 Desulfobacterales bacterium
GCTGGAGGTGATCGTGCAGGATCTTTCCGGTCCTGTGGCGCTCGCGGTGCTCGGCCATGGTCAGCTCGCCGGCCAGCGCGCGCAGCTGACCGGCCCGCGTCTCGAGCTGTTGATTGGCCGCAGAGAGCTCGCCCGCGGTTTTGCGCCGCTCTTCGGCTTCCCGATGCAGAACGCCGATGGTACGCTCGAGCATGTCGGTTCGTTCAGCGACCCTTTGCTCCAGGCTCTCGTTTGCCCGCTGCAGCGCCTGCTGGCTCTCGCGCAAAGCGTTTTCGCCGCGCATGCGGACCAATGCCGTCGATATCTGATCGGACACGGCCTGCATCAGCAGCAGATCCTCGGCTTCGAAGGCGTCGCGATTCCGGCTGCCGAACGCGAGGGTGCCGATCACCTTTGCGCCGTCGCCGAAGAGCGGATGACACGCGAACGCTCGGATTCCCAGCGGCGACAGCGCGCGCATGCACGGGTCGTCGGAAGTGAATTCGGCATGGCCGGGGATAAACCGCCGCCCCTCGCGTGAGCAGACGCACATGGACTTGCCGAAATCGAGGCGCATGAGGCTTTGTTGAATTAGAGGTTCTCCGCCGCAGGCATTCAATGACAGTTTTCCGATCTGCTCGTCGTACACGTGGTTGAAGAATGCTTCGCAGTCCAGATGCGCCATGACCCGGCTACAGATGGACGATACCAACCCCCGTGGGTCGCTGGTCTTGAGCAGATCGGCCGTGCTCGAGGCCAGTATCTCGAGTCGTTGCAGGCTGCGCTGGATCGCCCCCTCGGTTTGCAGGCGCTCGGTGATATCAGTGATGAACGCGTAGTAGTAGCTGACATCGCCTTGGGAGTCGACAATCGCACCCACCAGCAGCTCGACGGGAATACGGGATTTGTCTTTGCGAATATACTCTTTGCGGTACGTTACCGCTTTGCCGGTCCGCCTTAATTTCTCCAGCATCAATTGCTCGTCGGCATGCCACTCAGGGGGCGTGAGCACGTGTTGCCAGTCCATGCGATGCAGCTCTTCCCCCGTGTACCCGGTCAATCGCTCGAACGCCTGGTTGAAAAGGCCCAGCCGTCCGTCCGGGTAGCCCACAGCAAACGCCTGAGACGACAGCTCGACGACCTCGGCAACGAAATCCTTCTGCCGGCGGGCTTCCATCGCTGCCGCCTCGATCTCCCTGCGGTCGGTAATGTCGCGATTCGCACCGATGAAGCGCACCGCACGGCGCTGGCTGCCCTCATTGCGGAAGAACACGCGCCCGTGGGACGATACCCAACGGACGGTCCCATCCGGCCACACGACACGGAATTCCTGCCGGTAGGCGCCGTCGTCCGCTCCGTCGACGGCCCGTTTGACCGCCGTGTCGACAGCCGATCGGTCCTCGGGGTGGATCCGGTCGATCACGGCGTCATAGCTGATCTGGTCGCAGTCCGGTACCCCCCACATCAGCCGGCAGCGCTGGTCCCAGTACACCTCTCCGGTTTCGAACCGGTAGTCCCAGGCGCCCATCTCGGCCGCCTCCAGCGCGAGGCGCCGCTGCTCGTATGCGCGCCGCAGCGCATCTTCGGCGCTGCGACGGTCGGTGATGTCCTGGACGATGACGCTGCTGCCTGCCCTGCCGGCGGAGAACGGCGACATCTCGGCCACGAACGTGCTCCCGTCCTTGCGCCGCAGCGGCACCTCGAACGCAGCCTTCCCTGCGGAATCGAGCGCCGCCCTCAGCCTGTCTTCCGCCTGCGATGACGCCACGAGGTCGGTGAACGGCCGCCCCATCGCCTCGTCGGCAGGGTAGCCGAATATCCGCTCGGCGGCCGGGTTCCAGAGAAACACGTTTCCTGCCGGGTCGATCGAGACGACCGCCTTCTCCATATTGTCGACGAGGGACTGATAGTGATCGGCCGATTCGCTGAAGAACTCGGCCACCGCCAGTCGGAGCCCCACCTGCTGCCGCCGCGCCAGCCGGATGAAGATCAGGATCGCGGCCAGCAGGTAGAGATTGCCGGCGTACTGGGCCCCCCGGCCGGCCCAGCTGAGCGGGCTCCCCGGGGAGCCGAGGAACGCACCCGCCAGGCCGAGTGCCGTCGTCGCCAGCCCGAGGCTGTAAAATCGCAGGCTGACCGCGCTCAGGCGGCGCGCCTCCAGGCCGACAAGGCCCGCCGCGGTGCTCATCATGGCGATCGCACCGGTAAGGGCGAGCTGGCGGAGCCGGGTCGACCCGGTGCCTGGGATGTAAAACATGGGCAGCACGTCGGCGCGCTCGGCAGCCAGCACGAGCAGCATGAGCCCCACCGTTGCGCCGTAGGCTCCGACGGCCAGCCGAAGCGATGCCGGTGCGGCGGCAGGGGCGCGCCGCGCCGTAACGCATGCGGCCGCCAGGTGCATGGCTGCGGCCAGCACGACACCGATGTTGTGCACGGCGATGAAATCGTTGGGCGAGCGTTCCCCGCCGGCAACCAGCCCGGCGATCAACGCTCCCAGGCCGGAAAACAAGACGGCGCACCCCAACATGAGCGGCTCTACACGACCGCTGCGCACATGGCCGACCAGCGCCAGGCCGGCCACGAGAAAGGAAACCGCCGACAGAAAAGCGACGTTCAGCAGAAACAGGAGGAAGGGGTTTTCGTAGGGGGTTTCCGCTAAGCCGGGCACGAGGGCAAGAATGAAAATGACCAGCGCCAGAATGCAGGCGGCCACGGCAGCAGGCCGGGTCGTCTTGCGATAGGCTGGGCTGTGGAGCGCTCCGCGAGCCGGTAGCATCTATCCTCTCCGCACGTCCGGTTGGGTTTCAACGGAACGGATGCATCCTTGGTGTTTAAGAGGATAATGCAATCGGCAAAGAAACAAAGGGCTCCCATTGCTCCAGAACCACAACGATGTGAGCAACCGGGGATATCGTCGGAAGCGGATGCGGGAGGCTGGCGGCAGGCGTCACGAGCTACGGTTGATCAGGCCGTGCTCGTAGGCATATGCGGTCAGGGCGGTACTGCTGTGAAGATCGAGCTTCTCGATCAGATTCCCCCGGTGCTTCTCCACGGTCTTGACGCTGATGTTCAGGATCTGCGCGATTTCCTTGTTCTGGTAACTCTCCGCGATCAGCTTCAAGATTTCCTTCTCACGTGGAGTCAGCGACTCCCAGGAGCTTTCTTCCCGGATCTGCTTGCGCCCAGCGAGG
>JALOPD010000427.1 GCA_025454075.1 Desulfobacterales bacterium
CAGGAGCAGGCGGAACTGGGAGGCCTTGACCTCGTAGAGGCTCTTGTTGGCGATCGCCATGACGACGCTCAACGTCTCCTTGAACCCCAGCCGCGGAATGGCGGCCTGGACGCCTTTGCCGTCGCCGTGGCCTTTGTAGACCGGGCTCTTGGCCACCGAGATCAGCCGCAGGGAAATCACCGGGTCCCGCTCGATCACCTCGGTCAGGTCCTTGACCGAGGCATCCGGCCGCTTGATGGCATTGCGCAGCTCGAAGACGATCTGGGGCATGGCCGGCGGCACGATTTTGCCGGAGCTGAATTTCTGAAGAATGGCGGTAAAAACCTGCCGGATGAGAGCCGTCTGCTTCTTTAGAATGAAATCGTCGGCAGCGCCGGAGCCGCTCTGGATGAACTCGACGAAGTTCGCAACCAGCGCCGGATCGAACCGCTCTCCGGCCTGGCCCTGGATGTCGGCAAGCGCCTGATCGACGCTCAGGCGTTCCTGCTCCCGGCGGCCCGCGGTCACCCGGTCGAAATGATCGCACAGATGCAGGATGCGCGCCCCGAGAGGGATTTCCTCTCCGCGCTGGCCGTCCGGCCAGCCGCTCCCGTCGAAGGCCTCGTGGTGATGCCGGACCATCGGCAGAATGGTCTCGAACCCGCGATAGTTCGAAAGCAGCGCGATGCCGGTCACCGGATGCTTCTTAATCGCCAGCAGGTCTTCGTCCGTCAGCGGCGGGGCTTTGGCGAAAAGGCCTTCCGCCGTCGCGATGAAGCCGGTGTCGTGCAGCAGCCCTGCCAGATAAAGGGAGCGCATCCCGTCCTCGCCGAAAAATCCGAAGGCCTCGGCGAAGTTTGCCGCGTGATTGGCCACCCGCTCGCAGTGCGCTTTAAGCTGGCTGTCCCTTTCGCCCAACAGGGCCAACACCAGCATGGCCGTTTCATACGCCGACTGCCAGCTGTCGGAACCATTCGATATGCTGCCTGTTGCCGCCATGGGTGATTTCTTCCCCCCTCCCGTTCCAAGGCTCTCTAATAAGCCATGGAACGGGAGGGCTTCTTATAAGTTCATCATGGTTGTCGGTAATCCAATGCATGAAAATACCATGCCTGACTCGAATTTCCAATTATGAATTTCAGGCAGTTGGGCTTCTTCCTTCCGCCCGCGGGCACGATTAAAGGTTTGACACCTGCGGGGCTTTTTCTCTATTATCCGTCGCGGGTCCGGGTGAACCGGTCTAATCGGGAGCGGGGGATTCATGCCCCGCGGCCGGTTCCGGGCTTCCTTCCGTGCGGGTTTCTTTAATCCCAGAGCATCGTGACGGGGGTGCGATGACATCATCAATGATCACGCTGAACGGCGCTTTCATCGAGGAGCAGTTCACCCAGTGGAGGGCCGACCCGGCCAAGGTCGGGCCGGATTGGCGCGTCTTTTTCCAGGGTTTCGAACTGGGATACTCCGGCCGGCTGGGCGACTTCGCTCCCGGCGACGGGGACCAGGCCCTGCGCCAGGCGCGGGTGCATGCTCTGGTCTACCGCTTCCGCGAGATCGGCCATCTGCTCGCCTGCCTCGACCCCCTGGAGGCCTGCCCCATCGAGCACCCGTTGCTCAGCCTGGAATCCGTCGGCCTGACCGCGGCGGACCTGGACCGATCCTTCATCGTCCCCGACGGGCCGCCGAACGTGAAAGCCCCGCTGCGGGAGATCCTGGCCGGGTTCCGCGAGACCTACAGCCGCTCCATCGGCGTCGAATTCATGCATCTGCAGGACCCGGCGGAGCGGCGCTGGCTGATCGACCGCATGGAGCCGGTCCGCAACGCCCCGCGGCTCGCGGTGGAGGAGCGGCGCCGCATCCTGGAAAAACTCGTTCACAGCACGGAGTTCGAGCGATTCCTGAACATCAAGTACCGCGGGGTGACGCGCTTCTCGCTGGAGGGCGGAGACGCCCTTATCCCCGGGCTGGATCTGCTTCTGGAGCGGGCGGCCGACCGGGGCTGCCGCGAGGTCATCCTCGGCATGGCCCACCGCGGACGCCTGAACGTACAGACCAGCATCCTCGGCAAGCCCTTCACCGACGTCTTCAGCGAGTTCGAGAACTGCTACGACCCGGAAGAGCTCGTCGGCGGCGGCGATGTGAAGTATCACAACGGCTACCTCGGCGCCGTCAGGACACGGGACGGCCGCGACCTGCAGGTCTTCCTGATGAACAACCCCAGCCACCTGGAAGCCGTTAATCCCGTGGTGGAAGGGTTTGCCCGCGCCCGGCAGGACCTGCTCGCGCCGGCGGATCGCAAGCGCGTCCTGGCGCTCCTGATCCACGGCGACGCGGCCTTCGCCGGCCAGGGGGTGGTCGCTGAAACCCTGAACATGTCGCAGCTCGAAGGCTACGCCACCGACGGCACCATCCACGTCATCATCAACAACCAGATCGGCTACACCACCCTGCCCGAGAACGCCCGCTCCTCGCGCTACTCGACCGACATCGCCAAGATGCTCATGGTGCCGGTCTTCCATGTGCACGGCGAAAACCCGGAAGCCGTGGTCCACGTCCTGCGCCTAGCGGCCGACTACCGCTGGGAGTTCGGCAAGGATGTGGTCGTCGACCTGGTCTGCTTCCGGCGCTTCGGCCACAACGAGGGCGATGAGCCCTACTTCACCCAGCCGCTCATGTACGAACGCATCCGCCAGCGTCCATCCCTCGACCGGGTCTACGCCGAAAAGCTCCTGGACGAAAAGGCGGTGAGCCCCGAGGACATCGAAGCCATGGCCGAGGGCCTGCGCGGCCGGCTGAACGCCGACTACGACGCCATCCACGGCAGCGTCTGCGTCTTCCCGGAGCACGCCTTCTACGAGAACTGGCGCCCTTACAGCGGGGCCTACTCGCCCGTCACGCTGGAAACCGGCGTGGCGCGCGACCGGCTCGCGTCTCTGGCCCGCGCCCTCACCGTTGCACCCGAAGGGTTCAGCCCCAACCCCAAGCTCGAAAAGCTGCTGGCCCGGCGCCTGGAGACCGTTGAATCCGGCGAAGGCATCGACTGGGCCAACGCCGAAGCCTTGGCTTTTGCGAGCCTCCTGGCCGAAGGGCATCCGGTGCGCCTGAGCGGCCAGGACAGCGGCCGCGGCACGTTCAGCCAGCGCCACAGCGTGCTCGTGGACATGAAGACCGGCCAGGGCCGCGTG
>JALOPD010000428.1 GCA_025454075.1 Desulfobacterales bacterium
AACCCGCAAGAGAAACCCAAAAGGATAGTGGATTGATATGGAGGCGACACCGACCGAACACAAGTTACCTCTGAGATATGGCGATTTCTCCACCTTGGCAGACGCGTTGGATTATGCCGCACGAGGGGAGACAGGCGCCAATTTCTACAATGGAAAAGGACACCTCGAAGCGGCGTTGCCGTATGCGATCCTGCGGGAAGAGGCCGCAGGCATCGCCCGACAGTTGATGGGTCTGAATTTGGAACGCGGGTCCCGGGTAGCCTTGGTTGCCGAAACCTATCCGGACTTCTTACGCTTTTTTTATGCCTGCCAGTATGCCGGAATGGTCCCGGTCCCTCTGCCGGCATCGATCCACCTCGGGGGCCACAAAGCGTATGTAGCCCAGCTGCGCCGGCTGCTCCTGAACTGCCGAGCTCAGGTCGCGGTGGCTCCGGGAATGTTCATGTCGTTTTTGCGCGAAGCCGCCGAAGGACTCGGACTGGCGTTTGTGGGCACTCCGGAGCAATTCGCGGACTTCCCCCGGCACGAGGGGCTCCTGCGCCCTTCGGGCCCGGATGAACTCGCATATCTGCAATACACCTCCGGCAGCACGCGCTTTCCGCGCGGCGTCATGATCACGCAGAAAACAGTGATGAGCAACCTGGCCAGCATCATCCGCCACGGCGTGAAGGTCCGGCCCGACGACCGGAGCATGTCCTGGCTGCCTTTTTACCACGACATGGGCCTGGTTGGGCTGGTGCTGTCTCCGATGGCATCCCAGGTTTCGGTCGACTATCTCAAGACCCGGGATTTCGGGATGCGGCCGCGGTTGTGGTTGACGCTTATCTCCCAGAACCACGCCACCGTGTCGATCGGTCCCCCGTTCGGCTATGAGCTGTGCGTGCAGCGGTTGCGGGAAGAGACCGCCGGACAGTTCGACTTGCGTTCGTGGCGCTTTGCCGGAGTCGGCGCAGAAACCATCCGTCCGGAGCCGTTGTCGCGGTTCGCGGACATGCTCGCCCCCAGCGGGTTCGATTCGAAAGCGTTCACGGCGGGCTACGGCATGGCGGAATGTTCGCTGGCGGTCAGCTTTTCACCGCTCGACCTGGGCATCCAGTTGGATTGGGTCGATCCCGAGCGTCTGGCCGAGAAGCAAATCGCCGATCCGGTATCTCCTGATTTCCGGCGGCGGGCGGCCAAGAGCAAGGGCTTCGTCAAATGCGGTTTTCCGCTGCCCGGCTTCGAAGTGGAAGTTCGCAACTCCGAGGGGCAGCCGATGCCGGAGCGGCACGTGGGCACGCTTTATGTCCGCGGCCCCAGCATCATGTCCGGATATTTCGGCGAGGAAGCCCTGACTGCCGAAGTGCTGTCCGGCGATGGATGGCTGAACACCGGTGATCTGGCGTATATTGCGGACGGCAGTATCGTGATCACCGGCCGCCAGAAAGACCTGATCATCATCAACGGTCGCAACATCTGGCCTCAGGACCTGGAGTACATCGCGGAAAACCAGCCGGAGGTCAGGACTGGCGATGCATCGGCGTTTTCGGTGACGGCCGCCGACGGCGACGACAAAGCGGTCCTCGTTCTTGAATGCCGCGAATCACGCCACACGCAGCGCATGGAACTGACGACCCGCATCCAGGCCTTGATTCGCCAGGATCTGGGGATTGACTGTTTTATCGAGTTGGTCCCCCGCAACACCTTGCCGCGCACCACCTCCGGCAAGCTTTCGCGGTCAGGAGCCAAGAAGGACTTCCTGCAGCGGGTCGCGGAAGGCAAGACGGAACAACCCGGCGCTTCCGAAGAATACTGCTTCATGAGGCGCAGGACGGCGTGACCGCTGCATGGCCCCTCCGGTTCGACTGGATGCGGGTCTGAGCGTTCGGTGTCGAGCATAGAAGAAGCCATTTGCCGGCGATCATCCCCAACGGTTGTTGCAGGGGTGATCGCCGGCGTGTTATGGAAGAACCATGCACAGGACGCTGGCCCTCACCGGTGCCACCGGCTTCATCGGAGCCGCCCTGCTGAGGAAGTTGACGAACGCGGGCTGGCAGGTTCGCGCGCTGCATCGCAGCGCGGTTCCGCCGTCGCGCCCGGCGGCTCGGAGCGGGTCAGTCGAGTGGATCCACGGATCTCTCGAAGACATGCAGAGCCTGCGGTGCCTGACCCGGGGCGTGGCGGCGGTGGTGCACTGCGCCGGCGCCATCCGGGGAGCGACGGCGGCCGAGTTCCGCAGGGTGAATGTCGAGGGCGTCGTGCGACTGGCGCAGGTGGCCGGCGGGCTGAGCCCCCTGCCGCGTTTTTTGCTGCTGTCGTCGCTGGCCGCCCGTGAGCCGCAGTTGTCGTATTACGCCGCCAGCAAGCGCGACGGTGAGGAGGCTTTGCGCTCCGCGGCCGCGGGGATGAGCTGGACGGTGCTGCGGCCGCCGGCCGTTTATGGGCCGGGGGACCGTGAGACTCGGCCGCTGGTGCGCTGCATGCAGTGCGGTTTTTCACCGGTTCTCGGTGGGGATGGCGCGCGCTTTGCGCTTCTCTTCGTCGAGGATCTGGCGGAAGCGGTTGCCCGCCTGCTGGAGTCGGAAGCCTGGCCGCGCGGTCCGTTCGAGATTCACGACGGGCGCGCGGACGGATATGCCTGGCAGGATGTAATTCAGACGGTGGCCCGGATTCTGGGCAGACCCGTCCGGCAGGTCAACATCCCCCATGGGCTCCTGTGGGCCGCCGCCCGCGCCAATCTGATTCTGGCGCGCGCATTCGGCTATGCGCCCATGCTGACCCCCGGGAAGGTCCGTGAATTGACGCATTCCGACTGGGGATGCGATGATGCGCCGCTGCGCCGCGCCACCGGTTGGACGCCGCGGTTCCTCTTGGAAGCCGGAATGCGGCGGACGCTCCAGCACCTTCGCGGCGGACGCTGGCTTCCGGCTTGAACCGACGCCGCCGCGCTGCGATCGAGGAATCATGCATGCACACCTATGAAGACATACTGTCGATCGTCATCGACCTGGTCCGGCCGCTGGCCCCGGAAGGCCGCGGCGTGCAGGAGGAGACGGACCTGGTGGCGGACCTTGAGTTCGACTCGCTCAAGGTCATGAATCTGATTGAGCAGGTGGAAGACCGGTTTGACGTCTCGGTCCCGCTGAACATCCTGCCGGACATCCGCACGGTGC
>JALOPD010000429.1 GCA_025454075.1 Desulfobacterales bacterium
GTCGTAGCGCAGCCGCGGCAGCGTGCCGCGGATCCAGATCATGACCAGGCAGACCAGGACGATCTTCAGCGCCAGCCACACCGGCCCCGGCAGCAGCGGCCCGCGCCAGCCGCCCAGGAAGAAGACTGCGATCAGCCCGCCCAGAACCTGCATGTGCACATACTCGCCCAGAAAAAACAACCCGAAGCGCATGCCGCTGTATTCGGTGTGGAACCCGGCGCCAAGTTCGTTCTCGGCCTCGGGCAGGTCGAAGGGAATGCGCTTGATCTCGGCCATGGCGCTGATGAAGAAGATCGTGAAAGCCACCGGCTCGAGCAGGATGAAAGGCCGGTCGGCCTGAGCGCTGACGATGTCCACCAGGCTGAAGGAGCCCGCCTCCATGACCACCGGAATGAGGGACAGCCCTAAAGCGAGCTCGTAGCTCACCATCTGGGCTGCCCCGCGGATGCCGCCGAGCAGGCTGTACTTTGAATTGGACGACCACCCGCCCAGTGCCGCGCCGTAGACCCCAAGCGAGGACAGGGCGAAGACGAAGAGCAGGCCCACGTTGATGTCGGTCACCACCATCGGGACACGGTACCCGTAAACCGTGAGGTCCGGCCCGAGAGGGATCACCGCGAACATGAGCAGGGCCGTGAAGGCCACCATGGCCGGCGCCAGCAGGAAGATGACGCGGTCGGCCGCATCCGGGACGATATCCTCCTTGGTCATCATCTTGATGGTGTCGGCGAACGGCTGCAGCAGCCCGTACGGGCCGGCGCGGTTGGGGCCGTAGCGCACCTGGATCCGGCCGAGCAGCTTGCGCTCCACCAGCACGAGGTAGGCCGCCATCATCAGCAGGAAGATCAGTACGGCCGCGAGCTTGAGGATCAGGACGCCGTACCCGATGATCCAGACTTGCGTAGCCATCGAATCTAAAATCCCCCTATCCCCCTTTGCCAAAGGGGGCGAAGGGGGATTTCTTTGCACATCGAATGGCGCCGGGCGCCTGACTCGATTTCTTTCGAGTTCATCATATTTTGCGGATGTCCTGCCGCCGGATGCGCTTTTCGAACGCCTGCCAGGGCAGGCGCCGCAGGCGCGGGACCACCATTACACCGGGGGCCATGTTAGGGTAAATCCTTACAGCCAGCTCCACGGCCGATGCGCCGGCAGGGACCGCGACGCGATCGCCTGTGCGGACGCCGAGGTACTCGGCATCCCTGGGGTGCAGACCGGCAAAGGGCTCATCCTGCAGGGCTTCGAGACAGGGCGAACCGGACGAAAGCTCCTCGGTGCCGAAGGTCCGCTCGGCCGGGAGTATTTCGATCTCGTCCGGTTTTGCCGCCGGGGCCGGCGGCAAAATTGATTTAAAGCGCTCTTTCGCCATATCATCCAGGACCACGCGCATGCCGTCCTCGGGCAGCGTGACGCCTCCGGGCATGTCTTTGAGCGCAAAGGCATGGCCACCGACCGTCGTTCTTTCCAGTGATGGGCTGCCTGCCAGGCGCGCCATGATCCGACCGGCCGGCTGCGGGTCGGCTCCGGGAAGACCGGCCCCGTAGACCCGCGGCGGGTGGTCGCCGCCCCCGGTTTCCTGAACCGGCGTGCCTCCCGCGAAGGCCCTGGCCGAGCGCTGCACCCGGCCCTCCTGGTTGATGAAGACTCCGCCGGATTCATACAGCACCTGGGTGGGCAGAAAGACATGCGCCCGGCGGGACACGGCCGTATCTAGATAATCAAGCACGACCAGCAATTCGATTCTGGCCAGCGCCCGCTCCAGCAAGGCCCGGTCCGGAAAGGTCGCAACGGGGTCGTTTTCCACCAGCACCAGGGCCTGGACCTCGCCCGCGGCGGCCGCCTGCAGGAGCCGTTCGGCTGGGGGAGCGGCCGGTGCCAGCAAACCGGCGGCGAACGCGTTGGCGCCCGGCAGGATGTAAAATAACCCGGCGTTCTTGTGCGCGGCCGCCAGCAGCAGGGCGGCATCCGCCGCCAGATCCACCAGTTCAGCGCCGGCCAGATCGGTCCCGCAAACGACGATGGGTTTCCGGCTTGCAGCCAGCCGACCGGCGGCGCGGGCGAGCAGATCCTGTTCGGCCGCGGGTGCGTCCGGCAGGGCGGCGTGCCAGCGCGCCGCCGCAGCGTCCAGCCCGGCCGGGGCGACGCTCTTTTTGACGAGCGCGCCCAGAAGAAACCCGATGGCCGGCGCCGGGGCCGGAAGATGCATCGCTTCGCAGGGGAGGTGGACCGGCCGCGGATCCAGCACGAGGACGGCCGCGCCTTTCTGCGCGGCTTGCCGCAGCGCCAGCGCCAGCATCGGCGCTTCGTTGAGCGGGTCGACTCCGGCGACCACGACGAAGTCCGCCTGCTCGATCTCCGCCAAGGAAACGGCCAGCCCCGTCTCGAGCCGCGCGACCGCGGTCCCGACCTTGGCGGCCGTGGCGGCGTCCGCAAAGACGGCCGGGCCCCTCCAACCCTTTGCCGCGGCCGCGGCCCGGGTCGCCGTCAGGGCCTCCAGGCTGCTGCGCGGCGACCCGATGACGGCAACGCTGTCGGCCGGCAGCGCCTCCAGCCGGCTGCGGGCGTAGGCCAGCGCCTCGTCCCTGGAGGCGGTCTCGCCCCTGACGGCGGCCTGCCGCGGGCGCTCCGGCCGGCTGGCATAGAAAAACCCGTAGCGGCCGCGGTCGCAGAGAAACCAGCCGTTGACCGCCGGGCAAACGCGCGCCTCCTGGCGGACCACCTGCCGGTAGCGGACGCTCGTGGTCGTGTGGCAGCCAAGCGAGCAGTTGATGCAGACGGTCGGCGTGCGCTCGTAGTCCCAGCGCCGGCCGAAGAAGCGCGAGGGTTTGTCCGTGAATACGCCGGTCGGGCAGATGTCGCTCAGGTTCCCGGTGAAGGGGCTTTCGAGACGGCCGCTCTGCACCCGGCCGAAATAGGTGCGGTCGCCGATGCCGAGCGCCCCGAGGTCGCGGTAGCCGCAGAACTGCTGGTAGAAGCGCGCACAACGATAGCAGTGGATGCAGCGGTTCATCTCGTGCTGCACCAGGGGCCCCAGGTCCTGGTCGAGGTAGGTCCGCTTCCGGCCCGGGAAGCGCCGGAGGCCGTGCCCGCCGGACACGGTCATGTCCTGGAGCAGGCAGTGGCCGCCCTCGTCGCAGACCGGGCAGTCAT
>JALOPD010000430.1 GCA_025454075.1 Desulfobacterales bacterium
GCCTGGCTCGAACGGGGCGGTTTTCTGAGCCGGAACGAGAACGTGACCGAGGTGTTCCAGGGCCGGCCCTTGGTCAAGAACCTTGAAGAAGCCGAGGCCGTCATCGCCGGACTGCGCCTGCCCGGGCCGGTCGCCGGTCTTTGGCTCAACATCCTGCGCGTCCTGTTCAACGCGCCCGCAGAGCGGGCGCTGAGTGCCGACGGCATCGCCGAGAGCCTGTACCACGGCCGGGAGTCGCTGCAGCAGGTGGAAAAGGACTGGAACCTGACTCCGGCGCAGGTCGTGATCCGCGCCCTTCACGACATGGCCGAAGCCCGGCTGATCGATCGGGGCATCATGCTGACCGCCATTCTGCGGCCCAAGGGCCGGAGCCATGCCGTGCAGGTTTTGCAGAGAGTGTCGGATCTCGAAGAGCGTCTCCTCGGCCTGATGCAGATCGAAGACCCGGATGCCGACGACGGAAGGTGGGTCGAACTCGACCTGCGGAGCCTGGCCCGGAGACTGAAAACCGACGACGCGGCGGATGCCGATCCGCTGGCGATCAAGGCGCTCATCAGGGGGCTGTCCCACGACGGGAAAGGCCTTGCCGCGGGTCTTGGGAGCATTGAGTTGCAGCACCTCGGACGGGACCGGTACCAGGTGAGATTGCAGCGCAGGTGGGAGGCCATCACGAAGACCGCCCGGCTGCGGCGCGAGGTCGCCCTTGTCATATTGAAGACGCTCGTCGAGAAAGCCGAGAGAGCGCTGGCGGGGACGGGAGCCGTGAACGGCGGCGATGTGACCCTTTCTTTCTCGAGCAACGAGCTTTCGGCCGCCGTGCTGGCAGACATCGCGCTGCGGTCCGAAATCAGGAAGCCGCTGGCGGTGATCGATCGCGCGCTCATGTTCCTGCACGAGCACAAGGCCATCACCCTGCAGGGCGGTCTGGCGATCATGCGGCAGGCCATGACCGTGAGGCTCAAGGCCGAGGAACGGGCCCGGCGCTATACCGTGGGCGATTTCAAGCCGCTGGCCGTGCACTACCGCGAGAAGCGCTTCCAGGTGCACGTGATGCTGGAGTTCGTCCAGCTGGCACTGCAGAAAATAACCCAGGCCCTGGCGCTGGTGCTGGATTATTTCACCCTCGGACGCATCCGGTTCGTCCGGAAGTACTTCTCCGACCGGCAGGACGTGATCCAGAGGGCCACCACCCAGGAAACCTACCGCCACGTCGTCGAAACGCTCGGCAACCCCGTTCAGATCGCCATCGTCGGCAGCCCGCTCGAACAGAACACCCTCGTGCTCGCCGGACCCGGCTCCGGAAAAACCACCGCGGTCGTGCACCGCTGCGCCTACCTCCTGCAGGTCGAGCGTGTGCCGCCCCGCCAGATCCTCGTGCTGTGCTTCAACCACGGCGCCGCGGTCAGCCTGCGCAAGCGGCTGAACGCCCTCGTCGGCAAGGAGGCGGCCGGGGTGCTGGTAGCCACCTATCACGGGGCCGCCATGCGGATCGCCGGCATCTCCGCGCGTGACGTGGCCGAATCCAACCGGGACCGGGAAATCGATTTCGCGAAAATCATCACCGATGCCGTGCGCCTGCTCAGGGGCGAGGCCGATGTGGCCGGCGCCCGGCCGGACGAGATACGGGAGCAACTGCTGGGAGGCTACAGCCACATCCTGGTGGACGAGTACCAGGACATCGACCAGGCGCAGTACGACTTCGTCTCGGCCATCGCCGGCCGCACTCTCGAGGACGGCGAGGGGAAACTCTCCATCATGGCGGTCGGCGACGACGACCAGACCATCTACGCCTTCCGGGGCGCGAACGTGGAGTTCATCCGCAAGTTCCAGCAGGACTACCCGGCCAAGGCGGTCTACCTCGTGGAGAACTACCGGTCGAGCAAACACATCATCGCCGCCGCCAACCACCTGATCCGGCGCAATCTGGACCGGATGAAAACCGAGCACCCGATCCGCATCAACCGCGAAAGGGAATCCACTCTCCCGGGCGGTCGGTGGGAACTGCTCGACCCGGTCTCGAAGGGCAGGGTGCAGGTGATCGCCTGCAGGAATCGCGGGCATCAGGCCGAGTGCGTGCAGTCCGAACTGGCGCGTCTGAAGGGGCTTTCGCCGGGCCTGGAGTGGGAGGACTGCGCGATCCTGGCGCGCAGCCGCAAGGAGCTGGCGCCGGTCCGATCCGTGCTGGAGACGGCCGGGGTCCCGGTCAAAATTCTCCTCGAAACCAGCCTGCCGCTGCAGCGCGTGCGCGAGTTCGCGGCGTTCATCCAACTGCTCGCCGACCGCAAGGCGGAAAACCGCAAGGCCTCTGAGCTGCCGGCCATGGTGGCCGACGTATGCGGCGGCAGCCCGGGCGGTTCCTGGTGGCGAATGCTGGCTGGCTTTATCGAGGCGCGGGTCGCGGCAACCGCGGACGCCCTTCTGCCGGTGGAGTGGGCCGTCGACTCGCTTTACGACTTCATCGCCGAGCAGCGGCGCGAAAAAACGCTCGGCAGCGGTATTTTCCTCGGCACCATCCATTCCACCAAGGGATTGGAGTTTTCGCACGTGATCATCGTCGACGGCGGCTGGCCCTCGTCGGACGACCCTGCCCGGATTGAAGAAGAGCGCCGCACCTTGTACGTCGGCATGACGCGTGCCAGGGAAACCCTGGCGCTGATGAAGCTGGCGGAACGGCCGAACCCGTTCTTGAGAGAGTTCAGGGGCGACTGCTTCCTCTCAAGGAAGGGCGGGGGCGACGGCGGCACGCTGGGTGAAGGCGCATTCCGGCAATACGAGGTTCTGGGGTTAATCGACGTCTATCTCGATTACGCCGGCGGGTTTCCGCAGAATCACCCCATCCATGCGCATCTCTCTCAGATCCAAGCCGGAGATAAGGTTTCTCTGGCAGCAAATGACGCGGCAACGGAAATCGTCGACCGGACGGGCTTCTGCGTGGGCCGGTTGTCGCAGAGCGCTTCGAACCAATGGAGGGACAGGCTGGACCGCATCAGCGAGGTGCGCGTGGTGGCGATGCTGGAACGCGACAGGCAGGACCCGCAGGAGGATTTCAGGGACCGAATAAAGGCCGAGAAATGGGAAGTGCCGGTGCTTGAAATTGTTTTCGTTTGAATCCTGTGACGGGCCCGGTCTGCTTTCAGCTCATCGAGAG
>JALOPD010000128.1 GCA_025454075.1 Desulfobacterales bacterium
GTCATCACGGGGGTCGCCATGAACGGGGCCGGCATCATCCACGACGCGGAGCTGGCCATGGCCGGCCGGACCTCGGAGGAGGTCGGCCCTGCCCTGGACGACGGCTCCTTCGGCATGGCCGAAGAGACCTCGGCCGTCATCGCCAGTGCCCTCGAGGCGGCCGTCCCCGGTGAAACCGGCCTGGGCCGGGCCGTCGGCGCCATGCTCCTGGCCTCCGGGTTTCCGTTCACGGAGAAGAGCATCCTGGCGGCCGGGGCGCGCTGGGGGGTTCCGGTCACGGTCCACGTGGCCATCGGCACCGACATCATCCACATGCACCCGGAGTTCGACGCCGCCGGGGCCGGCGCCGCCTCCCATGTCGACTTCCGCATCCTGGCCGCCCAGGTCGCGCAGCTGGAGGGCGGGGTGTACATCAACGCCGGGTCGGCCGTGATCCTGCCGGAGGTGTTTCTGAAAGCGGTCGGCCTCGCCCGGAACCTGGGCCACCGTCTGGACGCGTTCACGACCGTCAACCTGGACTTCGTCCGCCACTACCGGCCGACGGTCAACGTCGTGCAGCGCCCCACGGCCCGCGGCGGCAGGGGCATCAGCCTGGTCGGCCACCACGAAATCATGCTGCCGCTCATCGCCGCCGGGGTGATCGAGGCGCTGGCAGGAGTCTGATTCAAGGCCCCTCCGCATCCATCGCCACGGCGGCGCCGAATCACACGGCGCCAAATCGATTCTTGACAAATCGTTGTTTTTTGCATTTAAGCCTTTATCTTGCCTGAGGGGGTCGGCGGTGGGTCGGCGAAAGCTTCCCGCTTGCGTCATCCCTTCGAGCCTTCAACTTCGAGCGCGACGATGTCAGCTGTTTGAGGAGATGGTTGAACATGCCCATTTACGAATACCACTGCGACGCCTGCGGGAAGGATTTCGAGTGCCTCGTCTTCGGTGCGGAAAAGCCCGAGTGCAAGGGCTGCCGCAGCAAAAAGGTCCGCAAGCGCATGTCCGCCTGCGGCTTTATCAGCAAGGGCGGCGGGGGCCGGACCGTCAAAAAGGCGGCCGGCGCCTCCTCCTGCGGCGGCTGCCACGCCGGAAGCTGCGCGGGGTGCAAGCACTGATGGCGAAGGCCGTCGTGATCGGCACCCGCGGGAGCAGGCTCGCCCTGTGGCAGGCCGAGTGGGTGCGCTCGGCGCTCACCCAGCGCTTCCCCGGCGTGGCCGTCGAGCTGTCGGTCATCAAGACCCAAGGCGACAAGATCCTGGACGTCCCGTTCGCCAAGGTCGGCGGCAAGGGCCTCTTCGTCAAGGAGATCGAGGAAGCCCTCTTGCACGGCCGGGCGGACGTGGCGGTCCACAGCATGAAGGACATGCCCTCGGAAATCCCGGCGGCGCTGGTCATCGGGGCCGTTCCGGAGCGCGAAACCCCCGCCGACGTGCTGATCGCGCGGGGCGGGCTGACCCTCAGGAAAATCCCGGCCGGGGGCATCATCGGCACCAGCAGCCTGAGGCGGGCGGCCCAGCTCAGGCACCTGCGCCCGGACCTTGAGGTGGTCCCGGTGCGCGGCAACGTGGAAACCCGCATGGGCAAGCTCGACACCGATCGGCTGGCGGCCGTGGTCCTGGCCGCCGCGGGCGTCAAGCGCCTGGGCCTGGAGCACCGCATCACCGAGTATCTGGACGACGAGCGCATGCTCCCGGCCGTCGGCCAGGGGGCGCTGTGCATCGAGATCCGGGAGGGGGACCCCCGCGTCGGCCCGATGGTCGCCGCTTTGGACCACCCCGCCACCCGCACGGTGGTGAGCGGCGAGCGCGCGTTCCTGAAACGCCTGCAGGGCGGCTGCCAGGTGCCGATCGCCGGCCACGGCCGCCTCGACGGCGCGCGTTTTGAATTGACGGGCCTGGTGGCCGACGTCGATGGAAGCACCGTGATCAAGCACCGTTTGAGCGGGCCGGCCTCCTCGGCGGAGAGGATCGGCATCGAGCTGGCCGAAATCCTCCTCGGCCGGGGAGCGGATGAAATCTTGAAAAACCTCAGCAGCGCGGCACTCTGACATGCGAGCACCCATCGTCTATCTGGTCGGAGCGGGCCCCGGGGACCCCGGCCTGATCACCGTCAAAGGCCGGGAGTGCATTGCGGCGGCCGACGTGCTCATCTACGACTACCTGGCGGCCCCTTCCCTGCTCAAGCACGCCTCCGCAAACGCGGAGCTGATCTACGTCGGCAAGAAAGGCGGCGACCACACCCTGCCCCAGGAGGAGATCAACGCCCTGATCGTCGCCAAAGCCCGGGAGAACAAAATCGTCACGCGCCTGAAAGGCGGGGACCCCTTCGTCTTCGGCCGCGGCGGAGAGGAGGCCGAAGTCCTGGCGGAGGCCGGCATCCCCTTCGAGATCGTCCCGGGCGTCACGTCGGCCGTTGCGGCGCCGGCCTACGCCGGCATCCCCCTGAGCCACCGCAAGCTCACCTCGACCATCGCCTTCGTCACCGGCCACGAGGACCCGTCCAAGGAGGAGTCCGGCATCGACTGGGCCGCGCTGGCCCGGGGCATCGGCACGCTGGTCTTCTTCATGGGGGTCAAGAACCTGCCCCGCATCGTGGCCGAGCTCACCCGCCACGGGCGGCGGCCGGAGACGCCGGTGGCCCTGGTGCGCTGGGGGACCACGCCGGAACAGGTCACCGTGAGCGGCACGCTGGCCGACATCGCCGCGCGGGTGAAGCAGGCCGGGCTCAAGGCGCCGGCCATTATCGTGGTGGGAGAAGTCGTCGGCCTGCGCGAGCGCCTCAAGTGGTTCGAAAAGCGCCCCCTGCTGGGCAAGCGCATCGTCGTTACGCGCTCGCGGGACCAGGCGAGCGACCTGGTCCGGGCGCTTTCCGATCTGGGCGCCGAGTGTCTGGAGTGCCCCACGATCCAGGTGGTGGCACCGGACGATGTCGGCCCGCTCGACCGGGCCATCGCGGAGCTGTCCGCCTTCGACTGGGTCGTCTTCACCAGCGTCAACGGCGTCGGCTGGTTCTTCAAGCGGTTGTTCGCCTCCGGCAAGGACGTGCGCGCGGTCGGCCGCCTGCGCACGGCGGCCATCGGGCCGGCCACCGCCGAGCGGTTGAAGCGCTACGGGCTGTCGAGCGACCTGGTGCCCGAAACCTTCCGGGCCGAAGCGATGGCGGCCGCCTTCCGCCGGGAGCCGATCCGGGGGAAAGCGATCCTCCTGCCCCGCGCCCAGGAAGCCCGAGAGGTTCTGCCGGAGGAGCTGGCCGCCATGGGGGCGGTCGTCCGGGAGGTCGCCGCGTACAAAACCGAGCCGGCGTCGGCGGACGTTCGGGCGCTCGTGGAGCGGCTCGAGGAGAGATCGATCGACCTCATCACCTTCACCAGTTCGTCGACCGCGAAAAATTTCAAGGCCCTGCTGCCGGCCGACCGTTTTTCAGACCTCGCGTCCGGGGTCCCGGCCGCCTGCATCGGCCCGATCACGGCCGCCACCGCCCGCGAACTGGGGTTCGATGTGCGCGTCGAGGCGCAACGCTACACCATCCCGGGATTGGTCGAAGCGGTCCTGGGGCATTACGCGCCGAAGTGAATCCCGCTTCCTCGACGCCGCGGGCCTTGAACTTGCGCCGCGAATTCGGTAAACAGATAGGGTCGGAACGTCACTCCACACACACAAGGGGTCCCCATGAAAATCGCGCATCAGGAAATGGAGGGTGTCGTCTGCTTCCAGATCGAAGGCCGCCTCGATGCGACATCCGCTCCGGAAGCCGAAACCCAGGTGAAAGACGCCCTCAAACAGGGCTGCCAGCGGATGCTCTTCGATTTGAGCCGGATGGACTACATCAGCAGCGCCGGCCTGCGGGTGATCCTGATGGCGGTGAAAGAGCTGCGGAACAAGAAGGGCAAGGTGGTTCTCTGCGGGCTCACCCCCTATGTCAAAGAAATCTTCGACGTGAGCAATTTTTCTTCCATCATCCCGATCACCGACTCGGTCGAAACGGGACTCCAGCAGGCCCGGTAGTTTTTCGATGCCCGCCGGCCGGCGCGCAGCCTCCGGCGGCGGCGCCTCGGACCCGCGCCCGCGCCTTCGACCGGTCCGGATAATCCCATGCGCGAAGCTTCCCCATACGCCCTCATCGACGCCTGCAACCGCCGCCTGACGTATCTGCGGATTTCGATCACCGACCGCTGCAACCTGCGCTGCGCCTACTGCCTGCCCTGCGAGGACACCCCCCGGCTCGACCACGCGGAGGTCCTGCGCTACGAGGAAATCCTGCGCATCGCACGGGTGGGGGCGCGGCTCGGCATCACCAAGCTGCGGGTGACCGGCGGCGAGCCCCTGGTCCGCAAGGGCGTCTACGACTTTCTGGCGGAGCTCGCCCGCATCCCCGGCATCCGGGACCTGTCCCTCACCACCAACGGCGTGCTGCTGGAGGAAAACATCGACCGGATCAAGGCCGCCGGCGTCACCCGGGTCAACATCAGCCTCGACACGCTCCGGCCGGAGCGCTACCGCGACATCACCGGCACGGACGCCTTCGCCCGGGTGTGGGCTGGGATTAAGGCCGCCCAAGCCGCGGGCTTCAGCCCGATCAAGATCAACGTGGTCGCTCTCTCCGGGGTCAACGACGACGAGCTGGCGGACCTGGCGCGCCTGTCGCTCGCATCGCCCCTGCATGTGCGGTTCATCGAGTTCATGCCCATCGGCCGGTCCCGCCTGGGCGCACGGCCGCCGCTGCTGGTCCCCGAGATCCGCGAGCGGATCGGCGCTCTCGGCGCCCTGGTTCCGGTGGCGCGCACGGAGATGGACGGCCCGGCCCAGCGCTACCGGTTCGAGGGCGCCAAAGGCGAGATCGGTTTCATCCCGGCCATCAGCCATCACTTCTGCAGCCGGTGCAACCGCCTGCGGTTGACGGCGAGCGGCCAGCTCCGCCCGTGCCTGCTGTCCGACCGGCAGGAGGACCTGAAGGGGCCATTGCGGGCGGGCTGCAGCGACGATGCGCTGGCCGAGATCTTTTTTGCGGCCACCCGGCACAAGCCCACCGACCACAACCTCGCCGTGGGCGAGCCGGCGCATGTGTGCTGTCAAATGCGTTCGATCGGCGGTTGACGGGGATGGGTTCGCCGGAGGCCCACGCTCGGCGTTGCGCTTCATGCCGCGGTCGCTGCGGCGTACAGAGAGTACGCCTCGCGCCGCGACATTCGCGCGCCTTGATCGTAAGCCTCGGGCGAACCCATCCGGGAGCCGTTCAGCCGCAGGCGGAATGCACGAACGTTTGACCCCTTGAATCCTTTTTAGATTCTCCCCTCCCCTTGCGGGAGGGGGGGTGGGGGAGGGGTATCGGCCCCTCGAACTCTGGACCCCTCGACCCCTTGAACCCTTTCGTGGAGGCAGCGATGGACATTAGAATCGTGAAGCTCGAAAACCCGAACCAGCTGAACCTGATTCTGGGGCAGTCGCACTTCATCAAGACCGTGGAGGACATGCACGAGGCCATGGTCTCCACCGTGCCGGGCGCCAAGTTCGGCCTGGCCTTCTGCGAGGCCTCGGATGTCTGCCTGGTCCGCCACACCGGGACCGACCCCGAGCTCGTCGAACTCGCCAAGAAGAACGCCTTCGCCCTGGCGGCCGGCCACAGCTTCATCCTCTTCATGCGGGACATGTTCCCCATCAACGTCCTGAACGTCATCAAAAACCTGCCCGAGGTGTGCCGCATCTTCTGCGCCACGGCCAACCCGGTCGAGGTGGTCATCGGCGAGACCGCACAGGGCCGCGGCATCCTGGGCGTGATCGACGGGTTCAAAACCAAGGGGATCGAAACCGAGGCCGACATCCGGAAGCGCAAGGAACTGCTGCGCAAAATCGGCTACAAACACTGACGCCGTTGCCGTCGAAGCGGTTGGGCCGGCCCGGCCGTCTTGAATTTTATGCCCGTTCAGTCATCGACAGCCCGAGGAGGGGGATCATGGCGAAGTTGCAAGAGCTTCTCAAAATATCGGCCAAGCGGTTGGATGAAATCAATGCGCTTCTGGTCGACCCCAAGAACGAGACGGTCACCGGGCTGCTAAAGGTCGTCGAGCGCTACGGCGGGCCGCAGGAGATCAACCGCAAGGCGGCCGAGGCCGCCAAGCTGGAGAATCTCATGTCCCGCATGGAGAAGGCGAAATCCCCCTACGTCGATGACCTGGCGTGGCTGATCGAACAGCGGGACAAGAAGGCCTTCGTTTCCATGGCGGACTATGTACGGAAGGTCAATGGGGCGCCGGCCGCGCTGAACCGGAAGAACGCCGTGACGCTGGAGATCAGCGCCCTGCAGTACTTCCCCTGGCTGATCACCGAAGCCAAGCATTGCATCCGGCAAGGCGAGCTCATGCCGGGCCGGTTCATCCGGGTGCGCCGGATGGTCGAGCAGGAGACCGACAACGGCGACATCCTGGCGGTGGCGGCGGCCATGCAGATCATCGGCGCCAGCTACGTGGAGACGCTCGACACCAAGGGCACCGACGGCTCCAACGTCCACCTGGGCGGACCCGAGACCATCACCGGCTACTTCGGCGGCATCGGCCAGCCCAACCACTACCCGCTCAAGTGGGCCGACGAGTACCTGAAATACTACACCACCTACGGCGTGCGCCAGGTGCTGAACATCAACCCGGGCACGGTGCTCGTGGGGTACCTGATGCACCGCCTCGGCATCGACAACGAGTTCAAGATCTCGGTCTTCATGGGCAACGACAACCCCTTTGCCATCCTGTGGACCCTCCTGGCGGCGCGGCTTTTCTCGCGCGAGGACGGCCGGACCTCGCTGATCGGCTTCAACCTCTCCAACTCCGCCGACAACGAAACCCTGCGGCAGGCGTCCTATCTGCGCCGGGCTTTGGGCCTGGAGGAAGTCGTGCGCTTCGAGCACCACATCACCGAAACCTGGAAATCCATCGTCCGCCAACCCTACAACCGCCGCGCCGAGCTGGTGGAAATCGCGAAGGAGGTCCCCAACATCTCCGCCAAACACGAGGGCGGCGAGCCCGAGATCGAGCAGACGCTCCCGCACCCCTCGGACATCCTCGACTACTTCCTCGCCCAGGCCGATGCGGAGAAGGCCGGCCTGATGCCGGCCCTCGAGAAAAACTACATGGAGAAGCACCGCTCGGTGGACCTGACCGCCCAGGCCTTGGTCAAGGCCGGCATCGGCGTGGTCTGCGCTTCCAAGCTGCACCATTAGCCTTTCCGCGGTCCGCGGCGGACGCATCGGCGTATGCTGCCGACCGCCTGGAGCCGGTCATGCCGACCTCCGAAGGTCAGAAACGCTACGCCCGCCGAATCATGCTGCCTGCTATCGGCGTCGAGGGCCAGGCCATCATAAGCCGCTCTCGCGTGGCGGTGGTCGGCTGCGGCGGCCTGGGGCCTGTTCTTTCCCAGATAATGGTTGGCATGGGCGCTCGCCGCGTCACCGTCATCGACAACGATCGCCCCGACATCACCAATCTGCACCGTCAGATCGTGCATGACGAGACGGATGTCCGCGCCGGGCACATGAAGGCCCTGGTCGCCGCCGATAAGCTGGGCCGGATCAATTCGCAGGCAAACACCGTCGGAGTTGCGGAATTCCTGGATGCAGTCAACGCCGACCGGTTGTGGCCGGCCGCGCCGTGGTGCTGCACGACGCGGACAACCTGCGCACGCGGCGGCTGTTGAATGAATAGAACGTCGCCCGTCACATCCCGTGCATTTATTGACAGCAAGGCGCGAGCGCCCATATAAAACGAGCATTCAAAGGGAGGGAATCATGGCTATCCACAACAAAGTCGCAGTCGTAACCGGGGCCGGGACCGGGATCGGCAAGGCGGTCGCGCTCGCGCTGCTGCGGGACGGATACCGCGTCGCGCTGGCGGGCCGCCGCCGGGAGCCGCTCGAACGAACGGCGGCGGAATCGGACCACGCAAGGCAGGCGCTGGTCGTGCCGACGGACGTGAGCGTCGCGGAATCGGTACAGGGGCTCTTCAGCGCCGTGGTGAAGAGTTTCGGCCGTCTGGATCTCCTCTTCAACAACGCCGGAATCTTCATCCCCGGCGCGGAGATCGATGCGCTCAGCGTCGAGCAGTGGCAGGCGGTGGTGGACATCAACCTCACCGGGTCGTTTCTTTGCGCACGGGAGGCCTTCCGGATGATGAAGGCCCAGGACCCGCGCGGCGGGCGCATCATCAACAACGGCTCGATCTCCGCCCACGCCCCGCGGCCGAACTCCGTGGCGTACACGGCGACCAAACACGCGATCACCGGACTGACCAAGTCCCTCTCGCTCGACGGACGCCGCTACGACATCGCCTGCAGCCAGATCGACATCGGCAACGCCCGCACCGAGATCGCGGCCCCTATGGCCAAGGGGGTGCCGCAGGCGAACGGGCAGACAGCCGTCGAACCGCTGATGGACCTCGAGCACGTGGCGAGCGCCGTTCTCTACATGGCGAACCTGCCGCTCGACACCAACGTGCAGTTTATGACCATCATGGCAACCAAGATGCCGTTCGTCGGACGGGGGTAGACCGCACCACAGAACTTTTCGCACTCGGCCCCCGCCAGCCCCCTCCCCCCGCCCCGACGGATCGTCGTCGGGGCGGGGCCCGCTTTTCGCCTGCCCGGCCCGCCTTGACGCAGGACGCTTCTGCCGTATTGTTCGTCAACATCCCAACCTTTAAACGCGGAGGCACTCGTGGGCGTGAAACTTGTGGCAGACAAAAAATCCGGCCGGCTGGTGATTCGCGACGGCATCCGGACCAACTACGCGGACGTGATGACGCCGGAAGCAATAGGCGCATTGGAGGCCCTATCGGGGTTCAACGGCGAGCGGCAGCGGATCATGCGCGAGCGCATCGCGCGCCGGGCCGCGCGCTTCCGCGACGGCCGGCGGATCGGCTTCCTCGATCCCGCCGCGGTCATCCCGCGCACCGCGCTCAGCGTGCAGCAGGCGCGGGAGGGAAAGTTCGAGGGTTCCGAGATCCCCCACGACCTGCAGCGGCAGTGGGTCCAAGGCACCGGCCCCGCCACCCGGCCGCGCGCGACGGTGGAAGCGGGCATCCGCAACGTCGCCTACGCCCTGCTCTCCGGCGCCGACGGCTGGATGTTCGACGGCGAGGACGCGCTCGGCCAGGTCGACACCATGTCGCTCGACAACCAGCGAAACCTCAACATCGCCTTCGCACGCCAATCTCCGTTTCTGCGCATCGCCGAGACCGTCGCCGCCGAGATGAACGCCTGGGCCAGGGGCTTTTTCGGCCGGGAGATCATCCCGGACTGGAAAAAGCAGCTCGACTTCACCACCCGCATCTTCCGCCCCCGCGGCCTGCACCTGGACGACCGGCACGTGCGCGACCGCGACGGCGCCGGCTTCTCCGCATCGATCGTCGACGCCGCGCTCTACGTGGCCAACAACCACCGGGCGCTGCGCGGCGAGGGCCGCTCCATCGTCCTCTACCTGCCGAAGATCCAGACCGCCGAGGAGGCTGCGCTCTGGAACGGCATCCTCAGCGCGTTGGAGCAGCAGGTCGGCCTGCCGACGCACACGATCAAAGCTCGAAGCCTGCTACCAGCTGATGGAGATCCGGGCCGCGCTCGGCCGGCGATTCGTCGGCTTCAACACCGGCCGCTGGGACTACATCAACAGCGTCGCGGACGCGCTGGCCTGGGACCGGGGCTTCCACAACCCCAACATCGACGCCGTCACCATGAAATACGGCTACATGCGCATCTATGAGGACCGCGTGCGGCGCGCCGTCAACACGCCCGACCGCAACGGCAACTTCGCGCTCTGGCAGGGCGGCATGCAGCCCAACATACCGGTCGGCTCGGCGAAAGGCATCGCCTTGGGGATGAAGCGCGCGGTCGCCGGCGGCGAGAGCGAGCAGAAGGGGGGGGCCAGCGGCAAGTGGGTGGCGCACTGGAAGATGGTCCACATCGTCCGGCCGATCTGGGAGAAGGCCGGCGCCGCCAACCAGCTGGGCCGCTCCTTCCCGCCGCTCACCTACGAGCGAAAGGACGCCGACGATCTGGTGCTTCTCGAACCGGCCCCGCGCACGGTGCGCGGGGCCCGCGACCTGCTCTCGATCGCGCTGCAGTACGGCAACGCCTTCGGCCGCGGCTTTCAGGCGGCGGCGCTCAAGCCGGCCGACTACTTCGGCAACGACGACGAGCTTTACCTGATGGAGGACATGGCCACCGGCGAGATCCGCGTCAGCATCCTCTGGGAGTGGCTGCACAAGCAGGCCCGGTTCACGGCGGACGACCCGGGCAGCGGCATTAAGGCCGGCGACCCGTTCACGCCCGCATTTTTCGACCGGCTGATGGAAGAGGAGTACGACAAGCTGCAAAAAGCGGAAAACCGGGACGTTCACGACGACTCGAAGCGCACCACCCTGCCGATCGCCCGCGCCATCGTCGAGCGCTGCGTCAAGACCCCGGTCAAGGCGCCCTGGTGCATCGACCTGCTCAACCTCAACTTGAACAACCACGACCTCGGCCGCGCGCGGGAGCGCATCGAGGCCTACTTCGCCGCCTTCGAACGCGACGGCACGCGCCTGACGGGTAATCCGGATCTCTCAGAAACTTAGCAAAATAGCAAAGACAAGTCCGACCGCAGGACCATGCTGTCAGGCCAGGGGCAATGTTAAAGGTTTAAAGTTTAAGGTTTAAAGACAAGACGCTGTTCCTTCTGCTGTTTACTTTCAACTTTAAACTTTAAACTATTTTCATGTGACGACCCTCTGGCTCCGGCCGACCCGCTCGTCGCACCAGCGCGCGACCGAGAGGGTCCGGTCGTCGGCAAACCGCGGGCCCACGATTTGAAGGCCCAGGGGCAGGCCGTGCGGTCCGAGTCCTGTCGGTATGGCCACCGCCGGGACTCCGCAGAGCGACCAGATGGTGCAGAAGGTCGGATCGCCGGTCCAGGTCAGGTCGGCGGGCGCTTCTCCGGTCGCAGGGAGGGTGGCGACCCCGTCCATCCCCTGCATGAACTCATCCAGCGCCCGCATGAGGTCGCTCCTTCGTTCCAGGGCCTTGGCTATGGCGGGCTCCGCAATGCGCAGCCCCTCGTCGATTAACTGGTTCAACGGCGGGCTCATCCGCTCGCGGCAGCCTCGCTGCAGCCCCTCGAACACCCGCGCCGCCTCGCCGAACATGATCGTCCGCAGCAGGGAGTGGGCCTCTTCGAACGCCGGCGGCAGCTCCTTTTCTACGATGTCCGCCCCGGCCGCTCGAAGCCGTTTCACGGTCGCGACAAAATGTTCCTGGGCGTGCGCATCGGCCTGGCTCCAAACCGGCGACCGCACCGCCGCTAGTCGCGGGGGGCGGAGTGCGTCTGCCGCCTCGCCGGAAATGGCGGCGTCTCCCGGGGACGCCACCGGCCCGCCGTCCGAGGCCCGGGACAGGACCGCCGCCATGAAGGCGACATCGGGCACGCTCCGGCCGAACACGCCCACCTGATCGAGGCTCTCGCTGAAGGGGTGGATGCCGGTGCGCGGGATGAGGCCCGCTGTCGGCTTGTACCCCACGATCCCGCAGAAGGCGGCCGGCCGGATCACCGACCCGTTGGTCTGGGTCCCGATCGCCGCGGCAACGAACCCCGCGGCCACGGCCGCCGCCGATCCGCTCGAGGATCCGCCCGGCGTGTGGGCCGGATTCCACGGGTTGAGGGTTTTCCCGGGGGTGAAGAAGGCGAACTCCGAGGTGACGGTCTTCCCCAGCGCGAAGGCGCCCGCGGCCTCCAGCCGCTCGACCACCGCCGCCGAGCGGTCGGGCACGCGGCCGGCGAAGATGGGCGACCCCAGGGTGGTGGGAATGCCCTGGGTGTCGATGATATCCTTGACCCCGACCGAAATGCCGTGCAGGGGGCCCGCGGCCTCCCCGGAGCGCAACCGCACGTCGGCCCGGCGCGCCAGCTCCTGGGCCCTCGCCGGGTCGATCCACTGGAAGGCCTGGACCGCGTTCTCGCGCCCCGCGATGCGCTCGAGCAGCGCGCGGGTCAACTCCTCGCTGCTGAGATCGCCCCGGCGGATGGCCTGGGCCGCTTCCCGCAGCCCCAGGCAATGAAGTGAGGTTTCTTTCATGGCGTTCCTTCGGGTTTTGAAAAACGGCACCCCGGGTCGTCAGCCAAGGCGCACGGCGTCTTGGAAAGCGCAGCATATCGTAAGATATGTGAGCATTTCCAAAGGGCCGTGCAACGCAGGATCACGTCCCGCGGCGCTGTTTTTCTAAGGATTGAGGAGGTTGGGCGGTTTTCCCGTGGTCAGCGCCGCCACCAGGTTCTGCGCGGCCAGCATCGCCATGGCATGGCGCGTGGCCTCGGAGGAGCTGGCGATGTGCGGGGTCAGGACCACGTTCTTCATGGCGAGAAAGGCCGGGTTCAGATTCGGCTCGTTCTCGAAGACGTCGAGTCCGGCGCCGGCCAGCCGGCCGCTGCTCAAGGCCTCCACCAGGGCCGCGTCGTCCACCACGCCGCCGCGCGAGGCATGGATGAGGATGGCCCCCGGCTTCATCTTACCCAACACCCGGGCGCTCACCATGTGGTGGGTCGCCGGGGCGTAGGGCACATGGATGGTCAGGATGTCGGCGCGTGCCAGAAGCTCGTCCATGCCCACGAAGGCGGCGTTGCAGGAGCGCTCCGTCGCGGCGTCCGCCGGCTGGGTGTCGTGGTACAGGACCGTCATGTCGAAACCCAGCGCCCGGCGGGCCACCCGCCGGCCGATCCGGCCGAAGCCCAGGATGCCTAATGTGGCGTGGTGCACGTCCGCGCCCAGGAACTGCTTGAGGTACCATCCCTTCCACTGCCCGGCCCGCACGTGCGCGTCGGACTCCACCACCCGCCGCGCCGTGGACAGGATCAGGGCCCAGGTGAAGTCCGCGGTGCTGTCGTCCAGGACCCCGGGCGTGTTGGTGGCCATGACCCCGGCCTTCGAGCACGCCGCCAGGTCGATGTTGTTGAACCCGACGGCGATGTTGCACACCGCTTTGAGCGTGGGGCAGCGGGAGAGCAGCTGCGCGTCGACCTTGTCCACCAGGGTGGTCATGGCGCCGGACTTACCGGCGAGGTTTGCCGCCAGCGTCTCGGCATCCATGGGTTTGTCCGACTGGTTGTCGGTCACTTCGAAATGCTGGCGCAGGGAATCCAGCACGTCATCGAATACTTCACGGGTAACGAGCACTTTGGGTTTCATGGCTTAATCCACCTTCTCATGTTCGATTTCAGCACAGCGGCTTTCTGTTCATCCGATCCCCATCCCCCTCCCGGCCTCCGCCTTGAAAGGTAGCAGGTCGGGAGGGGAAAGGGTGGGGATGGGGTTGTGCGCGGCCGCAATCCTCAACGGCCGTACACCAAACTCGGCAGCCACAAACCGATCGCCGGGAACATGTACAGCAGGAAGATTGCGACTACCTGGATCGCCATGAACGGCAGCATCCCCAGGAAGATTTGGTTGAGCGTCACGTGTGGCGGCGAGACGCCTTTCAGGTAGAACGCGGCCATGGCTACCGGCGGGGACAGGAAGGCGGTTTGCAAGTTGAGCGCCACCAGCAGGCCGAAGAAGAGCGGATCGATGTTGAATTGCGCCAGCAGCGGGAGGAAGATCGGCAGGAAGATGATGATGATCTCGGTCCA
>JALOPD010000129.1 GCA_025454075.1 Desulfobacterales bacterium
CGCTTGAGGCTCTTGGTGATGTCGGCGGCCGACGCCGGCTTGGCGATGTAGTCGTCCGCCTCGGTGGTCATGCCGTCGGCATGGCTGTAACGGGTGGAGGTCACGTGGGACGCCACCGCGGTCAGAAGCACGATGGGGATGTTGCAGTAGGTGTCGCTGTGCTTCAGCTCCTTGCAGACCGCGTACCCGTCCTTCTCGGGCATCATGACGTCCAGCACGATGGCATCCGGCGGGTTGGCCCGCACCTTCGCCAGGCCCTCGACGCCGTTGTAGGCGAGCTCGACCTTGAAGCCTTCTTTCTCGAGGTTGCCCTGGACCAGGGAGGCGAAGTCGGCCTCGTCGTCCACAACCAGAATTCTTTTTTGAGCTACCATGCAGCACCTCCTGTGATGAGAAACTCGCGTTGTTGGGTGGTTGACGTCCACGTTTGTTGTTTTTCCGTTTTCGGCACCGCGCGTCACTGCAGCATCGGCCGCGGGTAGAGGCCCGCCCGTTCCACGATCTCCGGCACCCGCTCCTCCCACTCGATGGCCATGACGTGGAACCCGGCCACGCCCTTGACCGCCTTCAGGCGCTGGATGGTCTCGACGCAGATGGTGAGACCCTCCTCGGCCTGCTTGTCCTTCGGGGTGCCCGCCATGCGTTTGACCACGTCGTCGGGGACGTCCATCCCCGGCACCTTGGTTTTCATGTAGCGGGCCATGCCGGCGGACTTGAGCGGGGTCACCCCGGCCAGGATGAAGACCTGCTCGTGCAGCCCCCGGTCGCGGGCCAGCTCCATCCACTTTTCGAATTTGTCGAGGTTGTAGATGCACTGCGTCTGGATGAACTCGGCCCCGGCGGCCACTTTCTTGGCCAGCCGCGGCACGCGGATCTCGAAGGGGTCGGCGAAGGGGTTGGCCGCCGCGCCGACGAACATGGCCGGCGGCCGCTGGATGGCGTCCCCGCCGAGGAACTTGCCCTCGTCGCGCATGCGGCGCACCGTCTGGAGCAGCTGCATCGAATCGAGGTCAAAGACGTTCTGCCCCTGGGCGGAGTCCCCGAAGCGCTGGTGGTCGCCCGAAAGGCAGAGCAGGTTGTGGATGTCGAAGGAGGCCGCCCCCAGGATGTCGCTCTGCAGGGCGACCCGGTTGCGGTCGCGCACCACCATCTGCAGCACGGGCTCCAGGCCCATCAGCTTGAGCCGGATGCACGCCGCGAGGCTGCACAGCCGGCAGACCGAGGTCTGGTTGTCGGTGATGTTGATGGCGTCCACGTGCTGTTTGATCAGCTCGGCCTTGTGCACGATGTGGGACGCGTCGCTGCCGCGGGGCGGGCCGCACTCGGAGGTCACGGCCAGGTGGCCGGCGCGCAGGACTCTTTCCAGTTTGCTGGGCGTCTTCGGGCTCATGATCGCAGATCCTCCCTGATGACTTTGCGGGGGCCTCCGGCCCGGTCGGTGGACCAGTCCTTGATCGGGCACAGTTTCTCGTAGTCCTCCAGCCGGCCGAGCGTCTTGAGCCGGTCGACGATCAGCTGCCAGGCGCAGTCCACCTCCTTGCTGATCTCGCATTTACCGGCTGTGGAGCCGCCGCAGGGGCCGTTGAAAAGGCGTTTGGCGCAGCGCGCCACCGGGCACACGGCGCCGGTCGTGGCCAGGATGCAGCTGCCGCATCCCTGGCAGCGCTCGGCCCAGACCCCTCGCTCCAGCGCCGCGCCCATGAAGCAGGTGTTCACCCCGGGGTAGACCGCTTTGGACGGGTAGCGCTCGGCGGTGAACTGGATGCCGACGCCGCAGGCGAGCGAGACCACCGCCTCGTAGTGGTCGATGCTGTCGCGGATCTCCTCCAGGTATTCCGTGTCGCACTGGCGCTCCAGGGTGCGCTCGCCGACGTTGACCTCGCGGCCCTGCTGCAGAAAATACATGCGCAGGGCGGAGGCGAGCACCCCCACCTCCTTCTTGCCGCCGGCCTCGCACACCGTCACGCACTCGTTGCAGCCCAGGACGAGCACGCTGCGCAGGCCCTTCACCTGTTCGATGATCTCCTCTATCGGTTTCCTGTCGGCCACAATCATACGACGCTCCTCCTTTCAAACCCCGGCCCCTTCGGCCGGGGGCTGCCGAACGAAACGGTCAGGGGTGCAGCCCCGCCTCGGAAGAGGCGGGGGTCTTTTTCCGGGAGACCCGGGCCGCCCGGACCGGGTTGGGGCCGGCGGCCATGACCGCCGCGTGCATCTCCTCGGCGAAGCGGACGAACAGCGGCGCGTCGCTGGAGGAGAGGTTGCACATGCGCACGCGCTGCCCGCCGATGCCGATCCGGTCCAGCAGCTGCTGCGCCTGCTCCACGCGCTTTCTCGCCCTGAAGTTCCCGCTCTGGTAGTGGCAGTCCCCCTCCCGGCAGCCCACCACGTACACCCCGTCGGCGCCCCGCTCGAAGCACCGGAGGATGTGCAGCACATCCACTTTCCCGGTGCAGGGCACCCGGATGATCCTAACCGAGCTGGGGTAGTTCAGCCTCATCGAACCTGCCAGGTCCGCGGCCGTGTACCCTCAGAAATTGCAGCAGAAGGCCACGATTACCGGCTCGAATTGGGTCGGCATGACGAATTCTCCTTGTGTCGCGTTTTATTAAACCGGCACTAAACAGGTGCAACGGCAGCCGTTGTCCGGCGGATCGGGGTGCCCGCCGCAGCGCGCCGCAACCACCCGTTCAACGCCCCTGTATTGCTCGTTTGAACCCTGAACCCTGTTCCCCATTGAGCCCCCTACAGCACCGCATCCAGCAGCGCGTCCACCTTGCACAGCAGCTGCTCGTCCTCGTACCAGTTGAGCTGGATCGCCTTGGCCGGGCACTCGGCGGCGCAGATCCCGCAGCCGTGGCAGAGCGCCTCGTCGATCTCGCTCACCCCGTCCGCGTTGATCTTGGGCACGTGGTACGGGCAGGAGCGCACGCAGATCAGGCAGGCGGCGCACAGCTCGGCCGTGACCCGCGCCGTCACGGCCGACAGCGTCAGCTGGGTCTTGGACAGGAAGGTGACGGCCCGGGAGGCCGCCGCGTAGGCCTGGCTGATGGATTCGTTCAGCAGCTGGGGGCTGTGGGCGGTGCCGCAGATGAACAGCCCCTCGGTCGCCATGTCGACCGGCCGCAGCTTCACGTGCGCCTCCATGAAATGCCCTTCGGGCGTGCGGGCCAGCTTGACCAGGGAGGCCAGCTCCTCGGTGTCGGTGGGCACCATGCCGGCGCTCAACGCCACCAGGTCCGCATCCACCTGCAGGTCGCGGCCGATGATCCCGTCGCGGAACGTCACGGACAGCCCGCCGTCGCGGGCCTCGACCCGCGGCGGCGCATCGGTGTCGTAGCGGAAGAAGATCACGCCCAGCTTGCGGGCCTCCTGATAGTAGTCCTCCAGCAGGCCGTAGGTGCGGATGTCGCGGTAGAGGATGTACACCTGGGCCTCCGGGTTGAGCTTCTTGATGTGGATCGCGTTTTTGACGGCGGCCTGGCAGCAGATCCGCGAACAGTTGGGGTTCTGGTCGTTGCGCGAGCCCACGCACTGGATCATGACCACGGCGGACAGCCCCTGTGCGCCCTGCTCGTGCAGCCGGGCGCTCAGCTCCACCTGGGTGAGGACCCCGTCGTTCCGGCCGTAGAGGTATTCCGTGGGCGTGTACTCCCCGGCGCCGGTGGCCAGGATCACGACGCCGTGTTCGATCTTGCGTTCGTACATGGCCGGCCCCACCAGGACCTCGGTGGTGAAGTTGCCCTTGAAACCGCTGAAGCCGACGATCAGGGCGCGTGTCAGCGCCTGAATCCGCGGGTGGGACTGCACGCGGCCGGTCAGCTCCTGCAGATAGCGCGGCACGTCCCAGCCCTCGATGGTGGCGTGCAGCCGGTTGGCCATGCCGCCCAGCCGCTCCTCCTTTTCCACCAGCACGGGTGCCGGCCCGGGCCGCCGCCATGCCGACCAGCTCCCGGGCCTTGGCGGTCGCCCGCAGCGGGGATTGGGCGTGCACCCAGGAGTCCTGGTTGCGGATGTTGGCCATTTCCAGCAGGTACTTGTTGCGGCCGGTGGCCTCGAGGGTGTCCATGAAAATGCCCTCGTGGGTCTTGGGGGAGCAGGCGGCCACCACCACCCGGTTGAGGCGGTGTTCGGCGATCGTCTGCTTCATCAGCTCCTGGGAGTCCTGGCTGCAGGTGAAGAGGTTCTGGCCGGCAAACACCACGTGCGGCAGCGTGCGCGCGTGTTCCACCACCGCTTTCACATCCACGACGCCGGCGATGTTGACGCCGCAGTTGCAGACGAAGACGCCGATGCGCGGCTCCTCGGCGCCGACGTCGACCTCGGCGGGGGTCTCCACCTGCCGGGTCAGGGTGTTGCGGCCGGCCGCCAAAAGCCGGCCGGCCAGGCTGGCGGCGGCGCTGGCTTCGGCGACCGACCCGGGGATGTCCTTCGGCCCCTGGAACACGCCGCAGGCGAAAACCCCCGGACGGGAGGTGGCCACGGGCAAAAACGGCGGCGAGACGGCGAAGCGGTATTTGTCGACGTCGATGCCGAGACGCTGGGCGAGCTCCCCGGTTTCCTTCGTCACCTGCAGGCCGACCGAGAGCACCACCATGTCGAAGGACTCCGCCTGCAGGCTCCCGTTGTCGTCCACGTAGCGCAGCTGCAGCGACCGGTCCGGCCCGGCTTCGTCGATGCTGTGGACCCGGGCCTTGATGAAGCGCACGCCGGCCTTGTCCCGGGCCCGTAGATAGTATTTTTCGTACTCCTTGCCGAAGGTGCGGATGTCCATGTAGAAGACGGCGCAGTCGAGCTCCCCGTGGGCGTGCTCCTTGGCGATCATGGCGTCCTTGATGGCGTACATGCAGCACACCGAGGAGCAGTAGCCGTTGCCCGAGCGGTTGATGTCGCGGGAGCCCACGCACTGAAGCCAGGCGATCTTCTTGGGCTCCTTGCCGTCCGAGGGGCGGACCAGATGGCCCATGGTCGGGCCCGAGGCGCTCAGGATGCGCTCGAACTCGAGGCTGGTGAGCACGTTCGGGCACTTGGAGTAGGGGTAGACGTTGGTCAGGACGGCGGGGTCGAACGGCTTGCTGCCGGTGCAGACGATCACGGATCCGACCTGGAGGTCACGGACCGCCGGCTGCTGGCCGTGATCGACGGCCTTGGCCAGGCAGGCGCTGACGCACTGACCGCACTCGCAGCAGTAGCCGCAGTTGATGCAGCGCCCGGCCTCGCCGCGGCCTTCGGCCTCATCGTAGCCGAGCTCCACTTCCCTGAAATTCCCCTGGCGCTCCGCCACCGGCAGCTCGGGCATGCGCGCCCGCGCCCGCCGGGGCTCTTTCAGGGGCACGGGCCGGTAGCGCGGGTGTTCGTTCTTGACCGGCTCCCGCCCCGCGGCCATGTCGCGGCCCTCGACGAAGCGCAGAATGGATTCGGCCGCCTCCTTGCCGGCGGCCACGGCGCCGATCGCCACCCAGGGGCCGGTCAGGAGATCGCCGCCGGCGAACACCCCCGGCCGTTCGGTGGCATAAGAGACGGCGTCGGCCTCCACCGTGCCCCAGCGCGAGAAGGTGAGGCCGGTGATCTCCTCCAGGGAGGACAGGTCCGGCCGCTGCCCGATGGCCGGGATGATCTGGTCGCATTCGATCTCGAATTCGCTGCCCGGGATGGGCACCGGCCGCCGGCGGCCGGAGGAATCCGGCTCGGTCAGCTCCATGCGGATGCAGCGCAGGCCGCTCACCCGGCCGTCCCGGGTGAGGATTTCCTGGGGCGCGGCGAGATAGGTGATCTTGGCGCCCTCGGCTTCCGCCGCCTGGATCTCCTCCTCCCAGGCCGGCATTTCCGTGCGGGTGCGGCGGTAGACGATGGTCACCTCCTCGGCCCCGAGGCGGACGGCCGAGCGCGACACGTCGATGGCGACGTTGCCCCCGCCGATGATGGCGACCCGCCGGCCGACCCAGGTCATGCCCGTGAGGTTGACCTCGCGCAGGAAGTCCACCCCCTGGCGCACCCCGTCGGCGCGTTCGCCCGGAACGCCGAGCTCGATCCCCTTGTGGGCGCCCAGCGCCAGGTAGACCGCCTTGAAGCCCTCGGCGAAGAGGCCGTCGATGGTGACGTCCCGGCCCAGGGCGGTGTCGGTCTGGATCCCGACCCCGAGGTTGGTGATGACCTCGATTTCGCGGTCGAGCACCTCCCGCGGCAGGCGGTGGGAGGGGATCCCGACGCGCAGCATCCCGCCGGGCGCCGGCAGCGCCTCGTAGATGGTGGAGCGAATGCCCTTGCGCGCCAGGTGGTAGGCGCAGGAGAGGCCCGCCGGGCCCGAGCCGATGATCGCCACCGTTTCGGCGCGCGGCGGCGCGCAGGGGATGGTGAGCTCCCGCGGGTCCACCCGGTCGGCGGCCAGCCGCTTGAGGTTGCGGATGGCGACCGCTTGGTCCTTTTCGGCGCGGCGGCAGGCGTCCTCGCACCCATGGGGGCAGATCCGCCCCAATACACCGGGCAGCGGCAGGTCCTCCATGATGATCTCGAGGGCTTCGTGGTACTTGCCCTCCTTGACCATCTGAACGTAGCCCTGCACGTTCAGCCCGGCCGGGCACGCCAGCCGGCAGGGCGCCTTGTCGGCCTTGTGGATGGCGAAGGCGCCCGGGATGGCCTGGGCGTATTGTTTGAAAGCGGCGTGTTTGACGGACAACCCCTCGTCGTATTCGTTCGGGAGCGGCACGGGGCAGACCTTGGCGCACTCCCCGCAGCTCGTGCACTTGCTGATGTCGATGAAGCGCGGGTGCTGCAGGACTTTCGCTGTGAACCGGCCGGGGCCCCCGTCCAGCGACAAGACCTCCGCGCCGGTGATGATCTCGACGTTGCGGTGCCGGCCGACCTCGACCAGCTTGGGCGAGATGATTCACATGGCGCAGTCGTTGGTGGGGAAGGTCTTGTCGAGCTGGGACATCAGCCCGCCGATCGCGGAGGACTTCTCGACCAGGTAGACGTAGTAGCCCGAATTGGCCAGGTCCAGGGCCGACTGAATGCCGGCGATGCCGCCGCCGACCACCATGACCGCGCCGACCGGCAAGGCGCCGGCTGCGGTCGCGCCCGAGGTTTTTCCATCAGACATTATCGGTTCCATTCTTCCCCCTTGGTTCTTCCAAACAGCCAGTTGAAACGCTGATTCCAAACGAGCGGCCTCCGGGCCGGCCGACCGACTCCATCAAACGGCCTCGACGATATCCGGCAGCTTGTGCTCCCACCCCAATGTGGAAAGCATGACCCCCCGGAACCCTTCGGCCTTGATGCGGGAGGCGAGGTCGACGGCGATGCGCACGCACTCCCGCACCTTGTCGGGCGCGCGCTGGATGCGGTCGATGACCTCCGGCGGCAAAAGGATGTGCGGCATGTTGCGTTCGATGTAGCGGGCCATGCCCAGCGATTTCAGCAGCAGCACGGTGGGGATGATGATCGTGCGTTGCCGGTCGACCCGGCGCATGAAGGGTTTGATCAGCTCCAGGTCGAAAATGGGCGGGGTGATGAAGAACCGGGCGCCCGCGGCTTCGCGCTGGGTCAAGTCCTCGGCTTCCAGTTCGGCCGACCGGCCCTTGGCACCCGCGTGGGTCGTCGAGCCCACGACGAACGCCGGTGCCCCGTTCAGGTCGACGCCTGCCATGTCGCGGCCGCCCTGAAGGCCCTGGATGGCCTTGAGCAGATCGATGGGGGTGATGTCGTGGACGGCCCGGGCCTGGTGGTGGTCGCCGTAGCTCGGGTCCTCGCCGCCCACGACGACGATGTTCCGGATCCCGCAGGCGCCGGCCGCCAGCAGGTCCCCCTGAAGGGCCAGCCGGTTGCGGTCGCGGCAGCAGATCTGCATGATGGTCTCCATGCCTTGACTCTGGAGGACCATCGCGCCCCCCAGGGCGCTCATGCGCATGACGGCATGGTTCATCTCCGGGACGAGGAAGGCAGCCACCCGATCCTTGACCCGCTTGGCGTAGCCGATCATCTCGGCGACATCCACGCCCTTCGGGGGCTCCATCTCGGCCAGGGTGACGAATGCGCCCGAGTCGAATTTCTGCTCCAGCGTCATGGCAGGACCTCCTCCCGGTTGCAGGTGATGGATCTGGTCGTGAACAAGGAAGGGCAGTGAAGCTTGCTACTATGTCCGGTGTTGGCAGTGCTTTGAGCAATCCCCGTGCCGCAGATAAGAGTGGTGTGAATGTTGTTAAAATATTAAACAATTTCATATTATTGATAGAAAAACGGCAACGGCGGTGCAATCACTCAAAAGACTTGAAATTCTGCCACGCGTATGCCAATATGGCCCACTCTACAAGATTCAAATGCAATATCGACCGGTTGTGTGTATGGGCCAAATCGGCCTGTGCCGGAATGGCCCGGTCCAAACTTGAAATCGTGCTCTCATTCGACGGTCATTCGCCATGGGACCCCGTATCATCATTGTCGACGACGATCGCGACTACCTGGACCTTGTCAGAAAACGCCTGCAGGCCGCGGGGTTCGCATCGGTCGATGCTTTGGACGACTCCGTCGGCGCTGCAGCGCTTTTCGAAGCCGAGGAAGCCTTCGATCTGGCCCTGATCGATGTCGGCATGCCGGAACTGGACGGCCGGGGGCTCCTGGAAGCGATCAAAAAGCACAGCCCGGGCACCGAGTGCATCATGGTCACCGCCGTCAACGACGCGCGCACGGCGGTCCAGTGCCTGCGGCAGGGGGCTTACGACTACCTGGTCAAGCCGGTCTCCGACGACGACCTGATCTTTGCAGTCAAGCGGGCCCTGGAACGCAAACGCCTGCTGGACATCCTGCATGTCGAGCGCAGCCGGCGGCCGCCGGTGTTCGAGCACCCGGACGCCTTCCAGGGGTTTGTGACGCGTTCAACGCCGGTGTTGCGAGTGCTCAAGGAGGCCGAGCTGCATGCGGCCAGCGACGTGCCCATCTTGATTACCGGCGAAAGCGGGACCGGCAAGGAGCTTCTGGCCAGGGCCATCCACCTCGCCAGCCCCCGCCGCCGGCAGCCGTTTCTGCCGGTCAACATGGCGGCCCTGACGGGCGAGCTGTTCGAAGCCGAATTTTTCGGACACACCCGGGGCGCCTTCACCGGGGCCGAAAAGGACCGTCCGGGGCACATCCGGCACTGCGACCACGGGACGCTCTTCATGGACGAGATCGGCAACCTGCCGCTGGCGATGCAGGGCAAGCTTTTGAGGGTGTTGCAGGACGGCGAGTTCACGCCGGTGGGAAGCTCGGCGCCTCAAAAGGCCGACGTCCGCTTCGTGGCGGCGACCAACGAGGACATCGATCAGATGGTCGGCAGCCAACGATTTCGCAGGGATCTTTACTACCGCATCCGCGGCAGCTGGCTGCACCTGCCGCCTCTGAAGGAACGCTGCGAGGACATCCCCCTGCTGATCGAGCATTTTCTGAAGGAACTGGGCCCTGCCGGCGACCATCTGCACCCGGACGAGACCGCCCTCGACGCACTGATGGGGTATGCGTTCCCCGGCAACGTGCGCGAGCTCAAATCGATCATCCAGTCGGCCGTGAACCTGTCTCAGGGACGGAGAATTTCGTTGGAATGCCTGCCGGAACACCTGCGGCGGCGGAAGGCTCCTGCCGGCGACAAGCGGCATCACCCTGACGGCGCCGCCCTGCCGTTGGCCGATGTCGAAAAACAACACATACTGAGCGTGTATGAACGCATGGGCCGCAACAAGGTGCGAACCGCCCGCAGCCTGGGCGTCGGGTTGAACACCCTGCGGCGCAAGCTCAAGACCTATGCGGTCGCCTGAAACCGTTCGGAAATTCTTATATTTTCTTCGCCCAAATTTCCTTGACACAGTGGTGGGTTGGAGGCATAATCGCAGCCTTGATTGTCTTGGCCGACATGTGGTGTTCGGTCCGAAATTCAACTTCAGGATGACGGGATTGGTTGTGGGCCATCAGATCCTTTCTGCCACGTTTTTTCAAGTCCTCACGCACACCTTTTTTCTCCCGCATCAGACAGGTTTCCCACCGGATTTCAGCGCGGCCGTTGAAGCGGCCGCGAAGCACTGCGAACAGGAATGAACGCCGGCAGGCACGGAGGTGTTTGCCCCATCTCGAGGAGAAGCTATGGCACCAGCAGGAAACACCAAAAGCGGATCAGTGATGGTCATCGGCGCCGGCATTGCCGGCATGCAGGCCTCTCTGGACCTGGCCAACTCGGACTTCAAGGTCTACCTGGTCGACAAGCTGCCCGCCGTGGGCGGGATGATGGCCCAGCTCGACAAGACTTTCCCCACCAACGACTGCGCCATGTGAGTGATCTCGCCCAAACTGGTCGAGGTCGGCCGGCACATCAACATCGATCTGCTCACGAATTCGGAACTCGTTGAACTGAAGGGCGAGCCCGGGAACTTCACCGCGGTCGTCCGCAAGAACCCCCGCTACGTGGACCTCGCCAAATGCACGAGCTGCGGCGAGTGCACCAAGGTCTGCCCCATCGAGACCGCCAACGACTACGACGAAGGACTCTCCCAGAGAAAGGCGATCTTCAAGCATTACGCCCAAGCCATGCCGGGGGCCTACGGCATCAACAAGCGCGGCACGGCGCCCTGCAAGGCGACCTGCCCGGCGCACGTCAGCATCCAGGGCTACATCGCCCTGATCAACGCAGGCAAGTACCAGGAGGCGATCGACCTCTTCCGGGAGGACCACCCGTTCCCCGGCGTCTGCGGCCGCGTCTGCCACCACCCCTGCGAGAAGATGTGCACCCGCAACGACGTGGACCAGCCGCTGGCCATCCGCGAGCTGCACCGTTTCCTGTCCGACCACGAGCGCAGCCACGGCGAACCGGCGGTGCCCGCCGCAGCGGAAAAACGCCCCGAAAAGGTGGCCGTGATCGGCTCGGGGCCGGCCGGCCTGACGGCGGCCTATTACATGGCCCGGCGCGGCTACCCGGTGACCGTCTTCGAGAAGCTGCCGGTGGCCGGCGGCATGATGGCCGTGGGCATCCCCGCCTACCGCCTGCCGCGGGACATTCTGAACCTCGAGATCGAGGTCATCCGGCGCATGGGCGTCACGATCAAGACCGGGGTTACGTTCGGCAAGGACATCACCTTCGACAGCCTCAAAAAAGACGGCTTCAAGGCCGTGTTCCTGGCCATCGGCCTGCACGGCGGCCGCCGCCTCGGGGTCGAAAACGAGGATGTCGCGGGCGTGCTGCAGGGGGTCCAATTCCTGCGGGACGCCGCCCTCGGCAAGAAGGTCGACATCGGCCGGGACGTGCTGGTGGTGGGCGGCGGCAACGTGGCCGTGGACGTGGCGCTCACGGCCAAGCGCCTGGGGGCCAAGAACGTCACCATGGTCTGTCTCGAGAAACGCGAGGAGATGCCGGCCTGGTCGCACGAGATCCAGGAGGCGCTCGAGAGCGACATCACGATCGTCAACAGCTTCGGGCCCAAGTCCTTCTTCATCGACAAGAGCCAACGCGTGTCGGGGCTCGAGTTCAAGACCTGCACGGCGGTCTTCGACGAGAACAAGCGCTTCAACCCCCAGTACGACGAGAGCGTCTGCACCCCGATTTTCGCCGACACGGTGATCATCGCCATCGGCCAGAGCACCGACCGCACGCACCTGGACGGCCAGGGCATCGCCTTCACCCGGCCGGGGGGGCTTGAGGCCGACCCGGTCACGCTGCAGACCAACATCGAGGGAGTCTTTGCCGGCGGGGACGCCTTCTACGGACCCAAGTCGGTGGTGGAAGCAGTCGCCAGCGGCAAGGAGGCCGCCGAGAGCATCCACCGCTACATCAACGGGCTCGACCTGCGCGAAGGCCGCGCGAAGGAGTGGGAGCACGTCAAGCCGGAGACGGCGGGCGAGCCCAAGCACGCCCGGGTGACGGTGCGCTGCCTCGACCCGGCCGCGCGAGAGTGCAATTTCCTGGAGGTCTCCTTCGGCTACGACGAGACCGAGGCGCGCACCGAGGCCCAGCGCTGCCTGCGCTGCGGGATCTGCTCGGAGTGCTACCAGTGCGTGAAGGCCTGCCTCGCCAATGCGGTGGACCACACCCAGGCGGCCGAGACCCTCGAGGTCCCGGTCGGCTCGGTGATCCTGTGCCCGGGCTCGGACCCCTACGACCCCGCGCACCTGGAGAACGTCTATCACTACCAAACGAGCCCGAACGTGGTGACGAGCCTCGAGTTCGAGCGCATCCTGAGCGCCACCGGCCCCACCATGGGCCACCTCAAGCGGCTCGCGGATGAGAAGGAGCCCAAGCGGATCGCCTGGCTGCAGTGCATCGGCTCGCGCGACAACAACCAGTGCGGCAACAGCTACTGCTCCTCGGTGTGCTGCATGTACGCCATGAAGGATGCCATGATCGCCAAGGAGCATGCCCACGGCGAGCTGGAGTGCACCATCTTCAACATGGACATCCGCAGCTTCGGCAAGGACTACGAGAAATACTACAACCGCGCCGTCGCCGACGGGATCCGCTTCGTGCGCTCCCGGGTGCATTCGGTGGACGTCCTGCCCGAGACCGGCAACCTGTCGCTGCGCTACGTGGACGAGGCCGGCGGCCTGAAGATCGAAGAGTACGACATGGTCGTGCTCTCCGTGGGGCTGCAGATCTCCAAGGACACCGTCGATCTGGCGAAACGGATCGGGGTGGACCTGAACAAGTCCCGGTTTGCCGAAAGCCACCCCTTCACGCCGGTGGAGACCTCGCGGCCGGGGGTTTACGCCTGCGGCGTGTTCCAGGGGCCGAAGGACATCCCGAGCTCCGTCACCGAAGCGAGCGCCGCGGCCGTCATGGCCGCCTCCGTGCTGGCCGAGGCCCGCGGCCGGGACATCACCAAGATCCAGCTCCCCGAGGAGCTGGATGTCGCCGAGGAGCAGCCGCGGGTCGGGGTCTTCGTGTGCAACTGCGGCATCAACATCGGCGGGGTGGTCGACGTGCCCGGCGTAAGGGCCTATGCCGAGAAGCTGCCCCACGTGGTCTACGCCGACGAGAACCTCTTCACCTGCAGCCAGGACACCCAGGAGAAGATCAAGGAAAAAATCAAGGAGCACAAGCTCAACCGCGTGGTGGTGGCCTCCTGCAGCCCCAAGACCCATGCGCCCATGTTCATGGAAACCCTGGAGGCCTGCGGCCTGAACCCCTACCTGTTCGAGATGGCGAACATCCGCAACCAGGACTCCTGGGTGCACGCCAACGACCACGAGGCGGCCACCCGCAAGGCCAAGGACCTGACCTCGTGCGCATGTCGGCGGCCCGCGCTGCCACGCTGAAGATGCTCAAGAGCAAGACCGTGTCCATCAACAAGCAGGCCCTTGTGATCGGCGGGGGCATCGCCGGCATGAACGCCGCGCTGGGGCTCGCCCGGCAGGGGTTCCCGGTGGTGATCGCCGAAAAGGAGGACGAGCTGGGCGGCTTCGCCCGGCGGCTGCACCACACCATCGAGGGGGCGGACATCCAGGCCTACCTGAAACAGGTCAGCGCCGAGGTGAACGCGCACCCGAAGATCCGAGTCCTGACGGGGGCGCGGATTTCGGCGTTCGAAGGCTTCAAGGGCAACTTCCTCACCACCGTCGCCCTGGGCGGGGACGGG
>JALOPD010000431.1 GCA_025454075.1 Desulfobacterales bacterium
TTCAGCTTCAGCCTGGACGGCGCTACGGCCGAGACCAACGACCGGATCCGGGGCAAGGCATCCTACGAGGCCTGCCTAAACGGCATCCGGCGGGCGCGGGCCAAGAGGTTCCACACGAGTCTGATCTACACGGTGAGCCGCGCCAACCTGGGCGAGCTGCCCGCCATGGGCCCGCTGCTCGAGGAGCTGGGGGTCGAGCGCTTTTTCATCCAGGTGCTCGGGCTGCGGGGCAAGGCTGCGCCGGCCGACGGGGACCCGGACGGGCTGGAAGTCCTGCAGGTGTCGCCCGCCGAGTGGCTGGAGCGGGTCCCGGCGGCCGCCGAGGCGATCGCCCGGCGGGGCGTGCGGGTGATCTACCCGAAAGTGTTTCTCAACTCTGATGAAAAATTCGAGTGTGCGGGGCTCGTGGCCGACAACTATTTCGTATTCCCCAACGGCCGGGTTTACCGCTGCCCGCTGTGCGAGGACTATCCGGTGCATAGCCTGGAATTTCAAGGCGACCGCCTGGTGGAGAGGCCCCGGCTGAATGAAAGCGATTTCTTCCGCCTCCATATCGCCGAAGGCTGTGTCATGGACGCCCTGGTTCAGCCCGGCCATATCGCCGGAGATGCCGGTGGGGCGAGCGAGTACCGAATCGCCTGCTGCCTCCTGAAGGAAGAAATCCCGCCGCACTAAACCCACTGTTCCGTCTTCGGCTTGTGATGGCCTCCTTTTATATACCATTGTCAAAAAGGGTTAACTCTCGAATGCCGCTTGACATCTGGCGGGGATCGGGCGCATCGTCAACGCGTGTAATATCGCCGCCGTTTTTTCGGCCGACGGTCCGCGACGCGGCGGAGGGCCGTCGTTTTGGCCGGGCGGCTCCGAGCGGTTGGGGCCATGGTTCCTGGATAAGGGAGGATGCTTGTGGAGACCCAGACCCTGCGTCGTAAAATCATAGCGCTTCTGAGCGATCGCGAGATGGACGCCCGCGGCCTCTCGGAGGAGCTGCAGGTCAAGGAAAAAGAAGTCTACGAGCACCTGGTCCACGTCGAGCGGTCGGTTGAGAGCGCAGGAGGCAAATTCATTCTCACTCCCAGCGAATGCCTGCTGTGCGGCTACGTGTTCGAGGACCGCCGGAGGTTGACCCGCCCCGGCCGCTGTCCCCGCTGCAGGCGCTCCAAAATCATGAACCCTTCGTACCGCATCGCCCGCGATTCGGACGGCGCTTGACTGCCTTATCGGCAAGAAAGTTTTTAGTTGTGGGAGAGGCTTTCAGCCTCGATCGTCGCGGCTGGAAAGCCGCTCCCACAGAAAACGACTTGACTTACTTGGAAGCAACGATGGCTGTTAAGAGAGCGCCTTGCCGAAGCCGCAGGCAGGGTAGCGGCAGGCGTCGCAGTTCCGGCACAGCCCTCCCACGCTCAGACGGGCCAAATCCATTTGATCCAGCGCTTCGCCGGCCAGCAGACGCGGCAGCAAGATGTCAAACACGGTCGTGGGATGATACAGGCCGCAAGCCGGGATGCCGATGATGGGCAGATTCTCCCGATAGGCGAGCAGGCACATGGCGCCCGGCAGGGCTGCGGCGCCGTAGTAAATTCGGTCGACCCCCGCGTTGCGGATGCCGAGGCGGGTCACGTCGTCCGGGTCGACGGACATGCCCCCCGTCGTGACAATGATATCAGTGCCTGAAGCCATGAGACGCCGCACGTGGAGGGCGATGAGGTCGGCATCGTCGGGCAGAACGACGGTTTCTACCAACGAGGCTCCGTAACCTTCCAGTTTCCGGCGCACGATGGCTTCGAACTTGTCCTCGATCAACCCCTCGTAAACCTCGCTGCCGGTGATGATGAGACCCGCGTGCCGACGCACGTACGCCTTAACGCTGAAAATAGGGCAGCTTCTGCGAGCGACCTCCAGGGCCTGATCCAGTGCTGCCCGGCCGACGATCAGGGGAATCGCGCGGGTTCCGGCGATCACCTGGCCCGGCGTGACCGGAACATTGTCATGCAATGAGGCGCACATCACTTCCGGAATCAGGTTGAATTCCACCAGCGCTTCAGCCTTGACCTTCAGCAAACCGGCGTAAGTAGCCTGCAGCTGCAGCTTGCCTTCCTTAGGCCGGCCCTCGAAGGCCACTCCGACCCCGGCCAGCGCGGTTGCCAGTTCCACCGCAGCGTCGTCCTCGTGCACCTGGTTCGGGTCGAGCTTTAACACATAGAGATGACGTTTTCCGAGGCGCATGAGATGGCACAGGTCCTGACTGCGGATGACGTGTCCCCTCCGCAAGGAGGGGCCCTTGAATTCCCCGGTGCGGATCTCCGTGATGTCGTGTGCCAGGCAGGTGCCCACGGCGTCTTCGATGGGGATTTTTACCAGGCGGTCATCGTAGTGTTTGGAGTCGCGTGAATGGCACATTTGTTGAACTCTCTGCGGGTCGTTTGGGCGAACACGCTGCGAAAGGCTCGGCCGTTTTCCAAATTAACGAAGGCCGCCGCCATGATGCCATGGTCGATGAATTTGAGCGACCGCCGGCCCTGTTGACCCCGGTCACGTAGGCGATGGCGTCGGTGGCGCAACGATCGATCTCGACCTAGATTAAATTTAGCATGGCTGGGGGACCAAGAAAACGGCAATCATGCGCCGAGAGGAAATACCGCTTTTTTTTCCGGCTTTCTGTATAGCACAAAATGATCGCAAAAGTGATAGTAAGATTGCAGGCCCGTTCGGCGATTTTGCTTGAGGATCCAGGATGATCATATGAGCATACGCTGGCAGCCAGCCGTAATCGAGACCCGAGCAGCCGGATTGACTTAAGTCAATTTTTTTTCTAAAAGGATCGCATATCTTTGCTCTTCAGATCATCTTCCCATCCCAGGCTCTTCAGTCGCTGGTTGTGAGGCAACAAGGGGGCCTCCCGGATTCAGTCTTCATCGCGCAGGCCAGGCCCCTCGGCCGTAACCCTTCAAAATGAGGTTGCGAAGCGATGAGTCTCCTGAAAAAGTTCAACTGGAAGGTGTTGGTGCTGCTGGTCGTTCTGGGCGGTGCGGTCGGCGGGTTCCTCTCCTTCGGCCCGCCCCAGCTCATGGCCAAGACCGAATCCCCGCTGTTCTGCAACTCCTGCCATGTCATGGAATCCCAGTTCGAGGCGTGGTTC
>JALOPD010000432.1 GCA_025454075.1 Desulfobacterales bacterium
CGGTGATCTCCGCGATCTCCTGGGGCGTGACCTTCGTGCTCAGCCCGTCGGAGCAGATGACCAGCTGATCGCCCCGGAAGCAGTTCAGCTCGCAGATGTCGGCCTCCACGGCATCTTTCGGGCCGACCGCACGCGTCAAAATGTTGCTCATGAAGGCCGACCGGGCTTCGGGCGGCAGATCGGCCTGAAGCGTGTGCGGGACGGAAAGCAAGCTGATGACCCCGTTGCGCAGCAGATAGATGGGGCTGTCGCCCACGTTGGCCGCTATCAGCGTGTCCTCGGAGAAATAGACGGCGGCCACGGTCGAACCCATGCCGCGGTAGTGGTGATGTTCGGTGGACGCTTGATGGACGATGCGGTTGGACCACTCGATGCCTTCCAGCAGGTGCTGGGCCTTCGCCGAAAGCTGCTCCCGCGGAGCAGGCTCCCTGCCGCTGGGCTCCGGATTTCCAAGGAATTCCCGGATGGATTCCACCACCAGGGCGCTGGCGACTTCCCCCGCCTGGTGTCCGCCCATGCCGTCGGCCACCAGATACAGGCCCTCGTCGTCATCGATCCAGATGCGGTCTTCGTTGGTCGGTCTTTTGCGCCCAACGTCAGAAACGCCGGCTGATTCAACGCTGATCATATGCGGTTTATTTTATTCGCAATCCGTTCCAAGGTCAAGGAGCGCGGAGCGTTTTTGACGCGTATCGATCTGAAAATATTATTAATTAACCACTCCTCGCCCGCTGCGGCCGCCGACCGGTGGTGGGCGGTGCCATCCGGGGGCCTGACAGGGAAAAATCCTGCCATTGACAAAATCAAGCAATTTAAGTAGGTTTGCGAACGTTCGGCCGAACAATCGCTGCAATTCGCCTTCCGGGAGCCTGCGCCCATGACACTGACCAAAGCCGTGATAGCGGATGCCATCCACCAGGAACTCGGTTTCCCGAAAAACCGGGCTGCCGAACTGCTGGAGCTGATGCTGGAGCTGATGAAGACCAAGCTGCAGAACGGCGAAGACGTGCTCATCAGCGGGTTCGGGAAATTCTGCGTCAGGACCAAGAAAGAACGCCGGGGGCGCAATCCGGCGACCGGTGAGGACATGCGGTTGTCCGGCCGGAGAGTGATCACCTTCCGCTGCTCACATCTGCTCCGGAAAAAACTGAACGGCGACCGTCCCTTGCCGGACCGTTTCAATTGAAGCGACTCCTGCGCCGGTCGTCGCGCTGAACCCCGACCACCCGGGCCTGTTCCCGGCTCCATCCCGTAACGGCATGGTCCCGGAACCATCCCCGAGCACGAATTCATGTCCGGATTCTTTATTTTCACCAGCAACCGCATGGAGGTATTGGCGGAGCGTCTGGCGGAGGTGCTGCGCGCGCCCCGGCCCGCGCCCATGACCCCGGAAACCATCATCGTGCAAAGCCGCGGCATGGAACGCTGGGTGTCGATGGAGCTTGCCCGGCTGAACGGCATCAGCGCCAATGTTCGCTTCCCGTTTCCCAATGCGTTTCTCGAGTCGGCGTTCCGGGCGGTGGCCGACCTTCCGTCCGCGCCCTCGGCCTACGACCCCGACGCTACGGCCTTCCGCATCATGGGCCTGATCGATGCGCATTCCAGCCGCCCCGAATTCGACCCCCTGCGCCACTACCTCGCCGAGGACCCGCAGGCGGTCAAGCGCTACCAGCTGGCGCGAAAAATTGCGGACCTCTTCGACCAGTACCTGGTGTTCCGCCCGGAGATGATCGCCCGCTGGGAGGCCGGACAGAACGACCCCTCGGAGCACCACCGCTGGCAGGCCTTGCTCTGGCGTGAGCTCGCGCGGACCGCGCCGGGGGCGCATCGGGCCGCCCAGCGGCGGCTGCTGGCCGACGCCGTGCGCCGCGGCGATGCGCGTCTCGCGGCGCTGCCCCGGAGGGTGTTTCTGTTCGGGGTGTCCTTTCTTCCCCGGTTCCACCTGGAGCTCCTGGCCGAGCTGTCCCGGGCGATCGAGGTGCATGCGTTCTGCATGAACCCCTGCCGCGAGTATTGGGCCGACATCGTCTCCGAGCGCGCCGTGCATCGATGGCGGCGGAGAACGGGGGATTTCGAAGACGTCGAGACCCGGCTGCACCTCGAGCGCGGCAACCGGCTGCTCGCCTCGCTGGGGACCCTCGGGCGACATTTCCTGGACGCGCTCACCGAGGTGTCCGGCGTCCAGAACGAGGGCTTCGGGGCGCCCGAGGGCGATTCTCTGCTGGGCCGGGTGCAGTCCGACATTCTTGATCTCCGCGACGCCCGGCCGCCGGACGGGCTCGCGGCGGACGGATCCATTCAGATCCACGCCTGCCACAGCCCCATGCGCGAAGCCGAAGTCCTCCGGGACCAGTTGCTGGCGATGTTCGAAGCGGACCCCCGGCTCCGGCCGGCCGATGTCATCGTCATGACTCCCGACATCGAGATTTACGCCCAGTACATATCGGCGGTGTTCGGCGCGCCGGGCGGCCCCGGGCAGCGCATCCCCTTCAGCATCGCCGACCGCGGCCCTCACCGCGAAAGCGGATGCCTGCAGGCCTTCTTCCATCTGCTTGATCTGCGCGACAGCCGCTTCGGCGCCGGCGAGGTTCTGCGCCTGCTGGAGAGCCCGGAGCTGCGCCGCCGCTTCAGGCTCGCGGACGCGCAGCTGCCCCTTCTCGAGCAATGGGTTCGGGAGGCGGGCATCTGCTGGGGCGAGGACGAAACCACGCTGCAATCGCTGGGGCTCCCCGCGCATCCCCATCACACCTGGCGCGCGGGGATCGAGCGGCTGCTCCTGGGCTACGCGCTGCCGCCCCAGGACGTCGAGGTGTTCCATGGGCTCCGTGGCTGCGACGCCTTCGAAGGCACCACCGCCCGGACGATGGGACCGTTTCTGGATTTCCTGGATCAGGTGTTCGCCTTTTCGGCCCGGCTGCGGGAGCAGCGCCGGCTGGCGGCGTGGCGCGAGGAGATCAACGCCATGCTGGCGGCGTTTTTCCCCGCGGACGAGGAGGAGCCGGCCGACCTGCAGCGCCTCCGCGGGCTCATGGAAGAGATGGCCGGCATGGAGGAGCGCGCCGATTTCCGGGCCGCGGTCCCGCTTGAGACTGTCAGGGTTTTCCTGTCCGCCCGGCTCGACGGGGAAGGGGCCGGCC
>JALOPD010000433.1 GCA_025454075.1 Desulfobacterales bacterium
CGCGACGACACCCGCGCCGCTGCGGTCCACCACATAGGCCTTGCCGATGCAGATGCCTGCGGATGCGTTGATCCCCTTCAGGACGACTTCTTCCTTGGCTGTTTTCTGCATCCTGCGCTATTCCTCGAAACCGTTTGCGACCAGGCGCGCCAGCGCCTCGAGAACCGGGGCATCCCGCGGGTCGTCGACCGCCAGCGTCAGCGTGGCGCCCTTGCCGCACGCCAGGGTCAGGACATCCATGACGGAGGTCGCGTCGGCCCGCTCCGCGGCGCGCAGCACCCACACGCCGCCGCGCGCGGCCTTCGCCACGCCGGCCAGCTTGACCGCCGAGCGCGCGTGCAGCCCCAATTCATTGACGACGACGACATCGCGGGTGAGGGTCATGGGGGCGGTTGCCGGCAGCCGGGTCAGGACGTTCGTTCCTCGAATTCACAGCGCCGGGCTTCAAAAAGAAATTCGGATGGCCTGCGCGCCTATCCTAAATGATTCGACTATAGCCCAGGCGGTGTTCATTGACAAGGTGGCAGGCGGCTGGTAGTTTTTTCGCGCCATTGACGTGCAGGCGACAGCAAGGAGGAGCGATGAGCGACGCGGTGCGGATTTTCGGAAAACACACTTGACCCTACACCCGGGCGGCTCGGGAAGCCTATGTCCGCGACGGCCATGCGGTGGAATTCATCGACGTGCTGAAGGACAAGGCCGGAATGGCCGAAATGTTGAAACACTCGAAAAACCAGCGCCGGGTGCCGGTCATCCTCGCTGCCGGCAAGGTGACCATCGGTTTCGACGGCGGCAGCTGACACATCTAGGGGGTTCGGCTGGACGCTGAACGAACCGTTGGAGGCAGGGCCTTGCCGGTCGCGCCGGAAGAACAAAACGGCCTGCGGCGCCAGGTGCAGGAACAGGCGGAGGCCCTTGTCCGTCTGCGCGGGGATCTCTCCGCCCTGCGGCGCCAGAATGAACATCTCTCCGCCCTCTACGAAACATCTCTCGGGTTGATCGACCGCCTCGACAAGGAGGAGCTGCTCGAGGCCATCCTGCAGCGCGCCGCCCATCTCACCGGTACGGCCCACGGCTACATCTACCTCCTGGAGCCCGACGCCGGCGCCATGCAGATGCGGGTGGGGATGGGGTTTTTCAAGGGCCAGATCGGGTTGCGCGTGTCCCCCGGGCAGGGGCTGGGCGGCCAGGTGTGGCAGAGCGAGACGCTCATGCGGGTCGACGACTACCGCGCGTGGAGCGGCCGGCTGACCGGCCGCAGCTTCGACTCGCTGCGCGGCATCGTGGGGATTCCGCTGAAGTACCGCGGCCGCGTGGAGGGCGTCATCGGCCTTGCGCATGTCGAGGCCGACAAGGATTTCGGCGCCGATGACGTGGAGGTGCTGGAACGCTTCGCCGGGCTGGCCACCATCGCCCTCGACAAGGCGCGGCTGTACGCCGACGCCCGCAGGGAGCTTGCCGAGCGCCGCCGCGCGGAGGACATCCTGCGCAAGAGCGAGGAGCGCTACCGGCTGCTGCTCGAGTCCTCGCCCGATCCGATCGTCGTCTACAACCTGCAGGGGGAGGCCATGTACGTCAACCCGGCCTTCGAGCAGGTCTTCGGCCGGCGCCGCGAGGAGCTGCTCGGCAAGAACATCGACTTCGTGCCGGAGGAAAGCTGGCCGGAAACCCGCGCGGCGATCGAGAACATGCTGGGCGGCGCAAAGATCCAGCTGTTCGAAACCAAGCGCCTGACCCGCGACGGCCGGCTGCTGGACGTGCAGCTGAGCTCGACCCTCTACTTCGACGAGGAGGGCCGGCCCGCGGGCAACATCGTCACCCTGCGCGACATCAGCGCCCAGAAGCACGCCGAGCGCGAGCTGCGGATGTACCACGACCAGCTGGGCGAGCTGGTGGCCGAGCGCACGGCCGAGCTGGCCAAGACCAATGCCCAGCTGGCCCAGGAGGTCGAGGAGCGCAAGCGCGCCGAAGCCCAGCTGCGCAAGCGGGAAGCGGAGCTGGAAGCCCAGTCCCTGCACCTGGAGGAGGTCAACACGGCCCTGCGGGTGCTGCTCAAGCAGCGCGAAGACGACAAGAAGGAACTGGGCGACATCGTCACCTCGAACGTCCGCGAGCTTATCGGTCCCTACCTGGAGCGCCTGAAAAAGGGCCGGCTGGCAGCGGTGCAGAAGGCCCTGGTGGACATCCTGGAAAGCAACCTGAACAGCATCATCTCGCCCTTCGCCAGCCACCTCTCCGCCCGGCTGTCGAGTCTCACGCCCACGGAGATCCGGGTGGCGAACCTCGTCCGGGAAGGCAGGACCAACAAGGAGATCGCCGAACTGCTGCTCCTTTCCCGGAATACCATCCTTTTCCACCGGCACAACATCCGCACCAAACTGGGGTTGCGAAACAGCAAGAAGAACCTGCGTTCGCATCTCCTGGGTGTCAATCAATAGCTGGATATGCCCGCTATTATGCCCCTGTTTTATCTATTATACAAACCTGTTGACTAAACAAAAAGCATCTTATAAAAGTTTATATACGAAATGAATTCTATTTATTTTATATTCAAACGGTCGTATTGGCGGCCCGCGCATGGCGGCGCAGCGGCGGGCGGCTTAACGGACGGCAGGCGTTTTCACCGGGAAGGCTAATCCGGCAGGCCATACACTTCGACAGGCAGAGATCCAGATGCAGCCGACGACACAGGAACCACTCAAGGTCGAAAAGGTCACCCTGGCATTCGGGGGCCTCAATGCCCTGAACGACGTCAGCATGGTGATCGAACCCGGGCTGATCACCTCCATCATCGGCCCGAACGGCGCCGGCAAGACCAGCATGCTGAACTGCATTTCGGGCTTCTATCACCCCACGGGCGGAGACATCTTCTACGGAACCCATCGGCTCACGCATTCCTCCCCGCACCAGGTGTCGTGCATGGGGATCGCCCGGGCCTTTCAGAACATCGAGCTGTTCCGCGGCCTGACGGTGCTGGACAACCTCATGCTCGCCAGGCACCAGTACCTCACGTATTCCATCCTGCACGCGGTGGTCTTTGTCGGCCGGGCCTCCCGGGAAGAGGCCGCCAACCGGAACTTCGTGGAGGACGTGATCGACTTCATGGAGCTCGAGCCCTTTCGCAAGAAG
>JALOPD010000434.1 GCA_025454075.1 Desulfobacterales bacterium
ATGGCGCTGCCGCAGCTCGCGCTGGCCGAGGGCGAAGGCGCTGAGCGTCAGGGTGGAGAGCCCGGCCGGAATCGCGCCCGCCACCAGCGCCAGCCCGCCCCGCAGGACGTTCAGCAGGCCAACTCCCCGCCAGAGCCCCAGCAGCGCGAACACCCCCGCCGCCGTGAGCCCCAGCCGCAGGAATTGCCGCGAGAGCATCCGCATGTCCCGGGCGATCAGCGCCTCGGGCGGGAACACCGCTCCCAGGAACCCCTGCAGCCGGCCGAGCACGGTGTCCCCACCCGTCGCCACCACCACGGCCCGGCCGCTGCCCTCCACGACCAGGGTGCCGCGGAAGACCATGTTCGCCCGCTGGCCGATGGCAACCGCCGGATCCTCGATGGACGCGGTGAACTTCTGCACCGGGATGCTCTCGCCGGTCAGCGCCGCCTCGTCCACGCTCAGGTACTCCCCCGTCACCAGGCGGGCGTCCGCCGCGAGGCGCGCGCCGGGCAGCAGTTCCAGCAGGTCGCCCGGGACCACTTCGTCGAAGGCGACCTCCTCGGACCGGCCGTCGCGGATCACGCGGGCGCGCAGGTCCACGGACTCGCGCACGGCGTCGAGGACGCGCTCGGAGCGGGCCTCGGAGAAGGTGCCGATGGCGGCATTGATCCCGGCGATCAGCAGCGCCAGCGCCCCCTCGGCCAAGCCTCCGGTCAGAATCGCAAGCAGCGCGGCGGCGCCGGTCAGCGCCACCGGCAGACAGGTGATCTGGGACTTCCAGATGGCCGGCAAGCTGCGCGAGGCCGTGCCTGGAAGGGTGTTGCGGCCGAAAAACGCCATGCGCTCGGCTGCGGCGGCAGCGCTCAGTCCGTCGCGGGCCGAGGCCGTGAAATGCCGCAGCACCGCGTCCGCGCCCATGGCGTGCCACGGCCGCCGGGTCTTCTCCTCCGCCCGGCTCATCCGGGCATCGGCCGCCGTGACGGCCGCCAGGGCCGCGGGGGTGGCGGCGGCGAGCACCTTGCGGATCTCGGCGCCGATCTCGCCGACCGCACGGCCGGGCGCAAACCGCACCAGTACCGTCGCCGTGACGACGCTCGCGGCGACCTGCCGCACCCCCGGGCATTCCAGCAGCTCCCGCTGCAGAAAGCGCACCGCGCGGCCGTCCCCTTTCAAGGCCGGGACCCTGAACCGCGCCCGTCCGGGGACCTGGTGGATCAGTTCGGCCGGCGCGCCTGCGGGCGCCGTTTTCTCGTTATCGGCGGTCATATCGATCGGTGCTCGCTGCGGACATGCGGGAGTAATAAAACAGCTGCCGGTTTTTTTAAATTCTTTTTTGAACCGGCCCGCCGTCCTAATCAAAATCTAACACCCCGGCCTTATCACTAACCACTCAGGCAGGGCGGCATCCGCCCGCCGACGATGCCAACCAGCGAGGCGAACAAGATGATTTCCAGCGATTGCCGGTTTTCCGAATTCATGGGCGCCCTGAAAGGCAAGGATTACTACGAGGTCATCCAACTGGCCGAGCGCGAGGCCACCGCGGCCGAAAGGCTGTTTCTGCGCGTGCCGGGCGACGCGGCCCGCACGACAAGCTGCGGCAGGGATTATGCCCACCGGATCAAGCGCCTGATCGACTACCTGCGGTACGAGGTCAGGCCGCGCGCCAGGTTCGGGCGCGACGAAGCGGCGTTCGCCGCCCTGGACCGCGGACGCAGGCCGCGCCGGGGGATATGACCGTCCATGGCCACAACCAACTTTTAACGCGTCGCTAACACCGCACTAACCCCGTTCCTTCATTCTGGACGCCACAGAGGCAGGATGCCGATACGACCCACGATGGACACCACCCGCGGATGGAACCGGCCGGAGGCCGAGATCGGCCGGCATCCCGGGCGGTGCGGAAAGACGAGGCGGAAATTGGTCGACGGGGTGGTGTGCCCGCGGTGTCGTTCGGAGGCCATCTATCGCTATGGCAAAACAGCCAGCGGCCGCAGGCGGTATCTTTGCCAGGTCTGCCGCCGCCAGTTCAGCCTGAAGCCGCCCGGCCGCCTGGCGGCGGAAGAGCGTCCGGCCTGCCCGGTGTGCGCAAAACCCATGCACATCTACATGCGCGAAGGCGGCTGCATGCGTTTCCGTTGAGCGGATTACCCGAACTGCCGAACGTTTTTCAAAACTGGAAACGGAGGCCCATCTCGTTCATGCACGAATACTATCATTGCGTCCCCGGCCGAATGAGAGTCAGGAGCCAGTCGCTGAAGGGCCGGGGACGCTTCGGGAACGAAGTTAAGCGCCGGCTGGAGGGACTGGACGGGGTGTCGGATGTCGCTTTATCCGCGCTCACCGGCAGCGTGGTGATCCGCTTCGACCCGGACCGGACCGACCCTGCGCAGATCGGCGGGTGCCTGATCGAACTCGGCCTGCTGGACCCGGCTGCGGCGGCGACGACCGTCGATCCGTCTCACACCCTGGCGACCCGGGCCGGCATGCACATCGGCAGGGCCGCCGCCGGATGGGCCCTGGGCCGACTGCTTCAGTCCAGCGGCCTCTCCCTGCTGGCGGCGCTGATCTAGTCCGCCAGGCGCTTGCGCCGGCCGCCGGCGCCCGTCTTCGCGCGGGGCGTTCGTTTGACCGCCGGCCGGGCCTTTCCGCTCCTCTGCACCGTTTTTCGCGTTCGGCCGACCGGCGTGACGGGAACCCGCTCGATCAACCCCAGGTCCTCGGCCTGCTTGCGGACGGACGCGGCCTCTTCCCGGCGTCCCTCTTCCTCCAGCACCGCCGCCAGCAGCTCGAAGGCCGGCACGGCCGGCAGCCGGCCGCCGTTGGCTGCCTTCAAGGCCGCAGCCATCTGCGGCAGTTCCTCCACCTGCATGCCGGCAAACCGCAGAAACACCTTTTTCATAGCGGCGTCGGCGCGCTGGGAGTGACTCTGCTCCACGATCGCCCTGAGCAGCCGATGGCGCTCCAGCGGGTCGGTCTCGTTCCGCAGCGTCGCGACCAGATGATCGAGCTCCGTGGTCGCGCGCAGCACCGGCGGGCCCGGCGCGGCTTCGGTCCGGGACGCCAGCATCTGCTCCAGCCAGGGCGCGTAGCGACGCGCCGCCATCGCTCCAATTCCAATCACGGCAAGGGACAGCAGCAACCAGTTCCAACCAGTTCATGCTCAACCTTCCGGGGAAGTCGCCCCGTATCGAGGCGATGTTCGTGGGAAAACGGCTTTCCCGCCGCGATGACGGGGGCGGGGGGCTCGGCGTCGCGCGCCGCATCCGGCTCGCCCGGGTCACCCCTCCGCGAGCGCTGCGGCGCGGTCGGTTTTCTCCCAAGGCAGGTCCATGTCGCTGCGGCCGAAATGGCCGTAGGCGGCCAGGCGCTGAAAATAGCCTTCGCTGTGCTTGGACGGCAGGTAGCGCAGCCGGAAGTGC
>JALOPD010000130.1 GCA_025454075.1 Desulfobacterales bacterium
GGCACCGCCCTATTTCAACCCGGAACGAACCGGAACTGCCGCCACCATCCGGCCTAAAGGGGTCGTTGAGAAATGCACCTTCTGCGACCACCGGGTCGCTAGGAAGCAGCTGCCGCATTGCGTGGAGGCCTGCCCGGCGAATGCGCGGGTCTTCGGCGACCTCGCCGACCCGAACAGTGAGGTCAGTGTGCTGCTCGGCAAATTCCACCCGTTCCGGCTGCGTGAGGAGATCGGGACCGAACCTCACGTTTTTTACATTCGCGGCTACAACCCGGCCCGCTACCGGGCGACCAAGGGAGGTGTCTAAATGAACGGCCATAAAAGTCTCTATCCGATCTGGTTGGGGGTGCTCGGGATCGCGCTTCTGGCGGGCGCTGTTGCGGGCGTCTTCATCTTCATGCAGGGGCACGTCCTTTTCAACGCCAACGACGTGCTGATCTGGACCCTGCCCCTGGGGGTTTACATCTTCCTGGCGCTTTCCAGCTCCGGGCTGACCCTGCTTTCGGCCCTGCCGCTCGTCTTCGGCATCAAGAAGTATGAGCCCTTCGCCAAACGCCTGGTGTTCCTGGCCATCGCGACCCTCTGCGGCGGGTTCGTTTCCATCGGGCTGGAGCTCGGCTCCATTTTTCACATGATCTACATCATGCTATCGCCCAACTTGTCGTCCCCGATCTGGTGGATGGGCGCCATCTACAGCGTCGAGCTGGCGGTCCTCGTGCTCAAGTTCTGGAAGATACATACGGGCGACTACCACAGCGGCTTCAGCAAGCTGCTGGGCACGGCCTCTTTCGTGCTGGCCCTGATCGCGCCCCTGATGATCGGCTCGGTCTTCGGCCTGACCGAATCGCGGGCCACCTATTTCGGTCCGGTGATGTCGATTTACTGTCTTTTGATGGCGGTCCTCAGCGGAACGGCGCTGTTCATCCTCTACAGCTTGGTGGTGGGTCGTGTCACGGCCGATGCATCTTCGGGCGAGTATGCATCCGTGGTGTACGATGATTTCACGTTGATCCTGACTTACTCAGCCGGGATCGTGGCGGCCTTCACACTGCTTAAAATCGCCATCGAATCATCGACCACGATTCCCGCGTTTCTGGTGTATCACCGGTTCGAGCATCTCTTCGGGTCCATCGGCGTATTCGGCACCGAAGTCATCCTGGGGCTTTTCCTGCCGTTGGTCCTCCTGCTGATACCCTCCGTGCGCGGGTCGGCCGGCGGCAGAATCCTCGCCTCCGCCCTCATCTTCGTGGGGTCGCTGGCGCGGCACATGGAAATCCTCCTGGCCGGACAGAGCCACCCGGTGGGGCCCAAGGCCGAGCAGTTCCCGCAATACGTCCAGTATGTCCCGAGTGTTTGGGAATTGCTGGTGCTGGTGTTCGCGCTGGCCGTGATGCTGCTGCTCTACACGCTGGGCGAGCGTTATTTGAAGCTGACCGAAACCCCAACCGACTGACCATAGTTAAAGATGCCGGCCCGGGACACGGGCCGGCATCCGGTGCACCCAAGGAGACGGCAATGCAGAAAAACGAAATATATTTTGCTGAAATCGCCCGAGCGACGACCTACAAGCTTCTCGCAGAATGTTACTACCCTCCGGTGGAAGCTACGCTCCACCACGTGAGACAGCTCAGCCGCAGTTTGGAGGCGGTCTGCCCACCGGCCGCTGAATCCGCCGACCGCATGGAGGCTGCTTGGCAAACCCATGAAGGCATCGATGAGCTGGCCATCGACCATGCCCGGCTCTTTGTCGGTCCTTTCGCCCTCCTGGCGCCTCCCTTCGGCTCGGTTTACCTTGAAAGCGAGCGCCGGCTGATGGGGGATTCGACCCTGGCCGTCGACGAGTGTTACCGCGAGGTCGGCCTGGAGGTGGCCGCGGGTTTCAACGGGACCCCGGACCACATAGCGGCCGAACTGGAGTTCATGCATTTTTTGGTCATCAAGGAACTCGATGCGCTGGACGGCGGAAACCTGGACCGCGCTCAGCACTTCCGCCGCAAACAAGGCTCGTTCCTGGAGAGGCATCTGGCCGCCTGGGCGCCGATGTTCTCACGCAGTGTCGAAGCGCAGGCGCAGACAGAGTTTTATAAGGATCTGGCGACAGCCACGCGGATGTTTATCGAGAGCGACCTCGACCGGTGCCGGGGCGACGTACCGGTTTTGGTGAGCGGCGGCATATCCGCTTGACAAATTTTTGGGAATCCGCAAGGAAAACGACCATGAAACCCTTCCACGAATTATTGGGAACCTCTGCAGCCACCCATGGGCATCTTTGCCCGGGCCAGGTGGTGGGTGTGCGCATGGCCATGCTGGGTTGCCGGCTGATAGGCCTCGACGAGCCGACGCGGCGCGACCAGATCAAGAAGCTCATCGTCTACGTGGAGATGGACCGCTGCACGGCCGATGCCGTGGCGCATGTGAGCGGTGTCAAGCTGGGCCGCCGCAGCCTCAAGTTCATGGACTACGGCATCATGGCGGCCACCTTTCTGAACCTGGAGACCGGCAAGGCCTTCCGGGTGGTCTCGACCGAGGAGGCGCGCGACCTGGCGGCGGTGTACGCGCCGGAGGTGAGCGGCAAGTCCCGGCAGCAGCTCACGGCCTACTGCCGCATGCCGGACAGCGTTCTTTTCCGTGTCCAGCAGGTGCGGGTGCCGATCAAACCGGTCGATCTTCCCGGCCCGACCCAGCGCAAGGTCGCCTGCAGCCGCTGCGGGCAGGTCGTGCGCGACGGGCGCGAGGAGGTTTGCGACGGCGAGTATATCTGCCGGCCATGCGCGGAAGGCGCTTATTTCTCAAACGCCAGGGAGATCACCTGGGCGGACATGAACTGGGTACCGGCGGTCGTGCCGGACCTGTCGGCGCCCCATGACCACGATCACCAGTCCGAAAGACCCGGCAAACGGCACGCGGAAGTGATCATCTTGCGCTGATCGGACGGAGCGATGTTGAAGACACCGTCCAGCACCCAATGGTTGCGTTGCACGCAAGATCCACAGGGTTCTCGAAAGAGGTTGTGCATGTTTCTTCCTGAAATCGGTTTGCGCGTTGAGCGTGAATCGAGGGTTTGAGGACCGTTTAAGTCGTTGAGACTCTAACCGGGCGTAAAAAAGGAAAGGCGCAAACCGATATGCTGAAGAAAATCAATTTGCAGGATGCGGTGGGGACCCGGCTGGCGCACGACATCACCGAGATCCGGCCCGGGGAGTTCAAGGGGGCGGCCTTCCGCAAGGGGCACACGGTGTGCAACGAGGACATCTGCCATCTGCAGAAACTGGGCAAGAACCATCTCTACGTCATCGACCTGGCCGAGGACGAGATCCACGAGAACGAGGCGGCCGCCATCCTGGCCGGCGCGCTGGCCGGCGAGGGTGTTACCTGGGAGAACAGCCCGCGGGAAGGCAAGATCGGGATGACGGCGGCTGTCGACGGGCTGCTGCAGGTGAACACGGCGGCGCTGGCGGCCTTCAACATGGTGGAGGAGGTGATGTGCGCGACCCTCCACACCCACACCCTGGTCAAAAAGGGCAAGCTGGTGGGGGCGACGCGGGCCATCCCGCTGGCGATGAAGCGCGCACCGATCGAGCGTGCCGCGGCCATCGCCCGGCAGGAGGGCGGGGTGCTGGCGGTGCGGCCGCTGCGCAGGGCCAGGGCCGGCATCGTGGTGACCGGCAGCGAGGTTTTCAACGGCCTGATCCAGGACCGCTTCGCGCCGATCCTGGCCGAGAAGGTGAACGCGCTGGGTTCGGAGGCGGCCGGGGTGACTTTTGCGCCGGACGACGCCGACCTCATCCGGCAGGCGATCGTGTCGCACCTCGAAAACGGCTGCGACCTGATCCTGCTGAGCGGGGGGATGAGCGTCGACCCGGACGACGTCACCCGCCAGGGGATCCGGCAGGCGGGCGCCACCGAGATGCACTATGGGGCTTCCGCCCTGCCCGGCGCCATGTTCCTCGCGGCCTGGATCGGCGATGTGCCGCTCTTGGGGGTGCCGGCCTGCGGGTTGTATCACCGCACGACCGTGCTTGACCTGGTGCTGCCGCGGATCCTGGCCGGCGAGCGGATCGGCAAGAAAGAGCTCGCTTTTTTCGGCCACGGCGGCCTGTGCCAGGACTGCGCCGAGTGCGTGTTCCCGGACTGCGCGTTCGGCAAGGGGGCCTGAGGCAGAGGCCCGAAGGGTTGCGATGGACCTCTCATCGAGGCCGAACGGATTGACAAATGACATTCAAATTAAATCCCGACCTGCGCCGGCTGATCCAGAAGGCCACGCAAGCGGACAGCACCATGTGCTGGACCTGCAGCAGCTGCGATGCGGAGTGCCCGGTCGAAATCGCCGCCAACAGCCTGCGCCCCCAGCGGGTCGTTCGTTTTGCCAACCTGGGACTGGTCGAAGAGCTGATCCTATCGCCCGAAATCTGGTACTGCCTCACCTGCCGGCGCTGCACCCAGATCTGCCCGAACCTGGTCAAGCCGGAGACATTGATCCGCTATGCCCGGGCCGCAGCGGTTCGATGCGGGGTGGTGCCTTACGAAACCGTCCGCGCCTACTACGACCTGTTCCGGAAGTTTCAGCGAGTGCGCTGGCATGCCGTCGACACCCTCCTGCGGGCTGAAAGCGAGCCGCTGACCGAAGCGCGGTGGCACTCCTGGTTGAACACACCGATCCCGGAACCCGACAATCCCATCTCCTCGCGACGTCTCTTCCAAGGCGGTCGGTCGTTCCGGCAGGCGGCGAAAGACGTCGAGATATCGGCCTGTTTCGCCTGCGGCGAATGCAGCAGCGCCTGCCCGGTGGCCGGCGAACGCAGCGCCTTTGACCCCCGCTACCTCTTCCGCATGGCCAATTTCGGACTTGTGGAGGAACTTCTGGGATCCCCGCTCATTTGGCTTTGCGTGCAGTGCGGGCGTTGCACCGAGGCCTGCAGCCAGCTGGTCGACGGGTGCCGCATGATTGCCGGCCTCAGAGAACTTGCCGTGCTTGAGGGGCGGGTGGATGCGGATTTCGCGCTGCGAGTCCGGGATGCCCAGAAGCAGGCTTACGTGCGATGGGTGGATGCCGTCGACCAACTGCTCGGCCGACCGGCAGGCCAGGAAAGCCCTGCCGCCTGCCGCCTCCCCGTCGCTGAATGCGCCTGAGAACCCTCCCCGGGTTTCAAACTCGCGGCCGCCGGGTCCGGTGAACGGCTTGCCGGCGACCCGCCGGCTCAACCGCGTGCGTTCTTGACAATAGCCTTGCCTTAGGGGGAAGGATGCCGATCATCGACCGTTTTTTCGACTCCGGGCGGAAGTTCCTGGGTTCCCGCTACCCGGTGATGTGCGGAGCCATGACGTGGATCAGCGACCCGGGGCTCGTGAGCTCGGTCTGCAACGCCGGCGGGTTCGGGCTGCTGGCCGGTGGCAACGCCCCGCCGGACATCCTGCGCAGCCAGATCGAGCTGACCCGCGAGTTGACCGCCTGCCCATTCGGCGTGAACGTCATTACGCTGGCGCCCAACTACCCGGAGCACTTGAAGCTCGTCTGCGACCTGGGCTGCGAGTTCGTGGTGTTCGCCGGGGGCATCCCCAAGAAAAACGAGATCCGGCAGGCCAAGGCCTGCGGCGCCAAAACCATCTGCTTCGCCTCCACCGAACCGCTGGCCATGAGCCTGATCGACCGCGGCGCCGACGCGCTGATGCTGGAGGGGTCCGAGGCCGGCGGCCACATCGGACCGGTAGCCCTGTCGGTCTTGATCCAGCAGATCCTCTTTCAGGTCGAGCACGTCCCGGTTTTCATCGCCGGCGGAATTGCCACCGGCCGCATGATGGCGCACCTGCTGATGATGGGGGCAGCCGGCATTCAGATGGGCACCCGTTTTGTCCTGTCGGAGGAATGCGCCGCTCACCCGAATTTCAAGAAGGCCTTCAAACGGGCCAAGGCCCGGGATGCCGTGGCCACCCCGCAGTTCGACAGCCGCCTGCCGGTCATCCCGGTCCGGGCCCTCAAAAACGAGGGGACCGCCGAGTTCGGGAAGCTCCAGATGGAACTCCTGCACAAGCTCGATGAAAACATCATCACCCGCGAGGAGGCCCAGTTCGAAGTGGAACGTTTCTGGGTCGGTGCGCTGCGGCGCGCGGCCGTGGACGGCGACGTGGTCAAGGGATCCCTGATGGCCGGCCAATCGGTGGGGCTGGTGCAAGAGATCAAGCCGCTCAAAACCATCATCGCGGAGATGGTGGCTGAAGCGGAAGCCGAGATGCAGCGGCTGAAGCGGTTGTTCGCTGAGGCAGCTGGTTGAAAACCATGAAAGCCTAATCTGACGTTTCATATCCAAAAAGTGGACGGGGACAAAGCCCGGAGCTTACGATTCGTTCCGGTTGACTTAAATCAATTTCGAAATAATTTAGTTGGGTTAGTATGACGCCGCGGTGCAAAGCAGAGTGGTGTTAAAGGATGGCTGTCGTGACGATACCAAAAGGCCCTACGATCCGACTGAGAGACCTCGACCTGCAGTTTTCCAAGGAGATCAAGCGGCTCGCCGGGACGGACTTCCACGCCTGCCTGCAGTGCCGCAGCTGCAGCAGCGGGTGCCCGTTCAGCGACTACATGGACTACATGCCGAACGGGGTTATGCGCCTGGTGCAGCTGGGGCTGAGGGCCGAGGCGCTGGCCTGCAACACCATCTGGATCTGCGTCGGCTGCCACACCTGCACCATCCAGTGCCCGATGGCGATCGACATCCCCGGGGTGATGGACGCGCTGCGGGAAAGGGCCTTGGCCGAGCACGTCGACATCATCGAGCCCGACATCCTGAACTTCCACCGCGAGGTGCTCAATTCCATCGAACGCTACGGCCGGACCCACAAGCTCGAGATCATGATGCGCTACAAGCTCAAGAAGTTCGACCTTTTGAGCGACTTGAACGTGGGGATGAGGATGATGGCCAAGCGCAAACTGGACCTGACCCCCTCGCGCGTGGAGCGGGTGGGCGATGTGAAAAAGCTCTTTCAGGAATAGCCATGCCTGACGCCCCCGCCGTCGATGTCTCCTATTTCCCCGGGTGTTCGCTGGCCACCACGGCCAAGGAGAACAACCAGTCGCTGATCGAGTGCTGCCGCAAGATGGGCATCCACATGATCGAACTGGCCGACTGGAACTGCTGCGGGAGTTCCTCCGCGCACAGCATCAACCACCGCCTGGCGTTCGATCTCGCCTGCCGCAACCTCTCGCTGGCGCCGCCGGGCCGGCCCCTGGTGGCGGCCTGCCCGAGCTGCACCCTGCGGCTCAAGCACGCCCAGCACCTACTGAAAAACGACGAGGCCGCGCGGGAGCGCTACCGGCAGCTGTGGGGCAAGCCCTTCGACCCGGATCTCTCGATCCGGCACTTTTTCGGCCTGCTGGCGGAGGTGGACCTGGAACGCCTGCCGGCCGCGAACGCCCATGCGCGGATCGACCTGACCTTCGCCCCCTATTACGGCTGCATGCTCAACCGCCCGCATGCCCTGCGTTCGGGCTCCGATCACTACGGAATCATGGAGAAAACCCTGGGGGGCCTCGGCCTGCGGTCGCTGCACTGGGCCTATGCCTCGCAGTGCTGTGGCACCTTCCTGACCGTGGCCCGGCCGGACATCGTGACGCCCAAGGTCAACGCCATCCTGCAGGGGGCCGCCGAGAGCGGCGCGGAGTGCCTCGTCACCGCCTGCGCCATGTGTCACATGAATCTCGAAGTCCGCTGCTCCCTGAAAAACCCGATCCCGATTTTCCACTTCTCGGAAATTCTCTCGCTCGCCTTCGGAACCAGCAACGCTCAAAACTGGTTTTCGCGGCACCTGATCGACCCCCGTCCCCTGCTGAAGCGAAAAGGCTTGATGTCTTAGTGAAAATCTGTTTTAAAGTTTCGTTTTGCCGCCCAGGCCTCTCATTCCGCCTCAAGCTTTATCGCCAAGAGCCGATGAGTCGTATCAGGCCGGAGTTGGGCTTTGGGCTGCGTTTGTCCGGAAGGGGTCAAAACATGATAAACCAAGAAAACAGAGCACGGGTGGCTGTTGCCTTGTCCGTGATTTTCGCATGGGGCCTGCTCTGGCAGCCGGGACCTTGCTTCGCCGATGAAACCGAAACAACGCTGGTCTCGGTTTTCAAGTTCGCCGGCGGTGTGATTTCCGCCCTCATGATCCACGAGGGGGCCCATTTCGCAGCCGGCCAGATCACCGGCACCAGCCTGGATTGGAGAGTGGGAAGCTTCAGCCAGCCGATCGAATACGAAGAAAACGCCGAGGACGACTCGGATGGTCTTATCGTCTCTTCGTCCGGATTGATTGCGCAGCTGGCGGGTTCAGAGGTGATCTTGAATGTCGACCGCATCGACAAAAACGATGCGTTTGTCAGGGGAATGATGGCCTGGAACATCATCAACCCGATCATGTATGCGCTGGATTACTGGTTCATCCGCAATACCAACGACATGAACGGCGACTCGTATCAAGGCGATTTGCAGGGTATCGAATACTATTCCAGCGAAAGAACCGCCAATATCTTCGCAGGCGGCATGGTTGCGCTCGCCACCTTCCAGGGCTACCGGTTTCTGAAGACCCAAACCTGGGCGCCGGAGTGGGTCCGGGGCAACACCCAGAATCTCCAATTCGCGGGTACGCCCGACGGCGGGTTCTTTTTGGGCCTCAAGATCGATTTCTGAATTTCAGTCGTTCAAAACTTCCCCGCGCTCATTTCATCCAGCACCCGGCGGACGTCGGCCAGGCATCAGTTGCCCTTGGGGTTCTTGGCGGCGCACCGGCAGGCGCCCAGGCGCTTGGCGTCAATGATTTTCTCGAGGATGAGGGAGCGCGGATTCTGCCGGGCATCCCGCTCGATCTCCCCGCGCGTGTGGTTGAAGCAATAGCAGATCATCTCCGCAGCACGATCGCTCATGGCCGGCCGTCCTCGCAGGGCGGCGGCCCCAGCAGTTGGACGTGGGTCGTTTCGCCGGCTGGGATCTCTTCACGTTCCTCGGGGATGATGACCAGCGCTTCTTTTTCGGCCATGGATTTCAGGCGGCTTTTCAGGCGCGCCGGCGACACCCAAAGCGCTCCATCCCGCATCTCCAGGCGCGCGTGGATGAACTCGGTCCAGCCGCGCTCCCCGGTCACCGTGTCCGCCAGCCGGGCGGCGGCCATGGGGAAGGGCCTGGGGTCGGCCCCCTTCATTTTCATAAGCGCCGGCAATGCCAGCTGCAGGAAAGCCATCTCGTTCGAAGGCGGGCCGCCGGGTAAAATGAAAAACGGCCGGCCGTGGAGAAGACCGAATCCCACCGGCTTGCCGGGCCCCATGCGCACGCGGTGGTAAATCGCCGTCCACCCCATGTCCGCCGCCGCCTGCAGGATCAGGTCCTTTTCGCTGCCCCAGGCCCCGCCGCTGGTGATGAAAACGTCGGAGCTCTCCAGGCGGCCCCGGATGGCGGCACGGATGTCCTCCCGGCGGTCCCCGATGATGGCGGTCTCAAACGGCATGGCGTGCAG
>JALOPD010000435.1 GCA_025454075.1 Desulfobacterales bacterium
AAGCTGTTCGAGTTGATGATCGAGCGTGCGGCGGGCGACGTCGGGGTTTTTCCCGGCCTGCCGGTAATACGCGGCATACGCCTGCATGGTGACGGCCGTTGGCACCCAGGCGACGCCGCGGTCCGCCATGCGGGATAGATTGTCGCGGCCCATGAAAAACCCGTGCTCTACCGATCGGCATCCCGCCATGACGGCGATGCGCACGGGCGCCTCGCCGTTGGCGTGCACCATGACGGGCAGCCCACGCGCTGCGGCCGCCTGCACAGCGGCGGACATCTCGTCCAGGTCGAACTGCGGGGAAGTTCGGCGGCCGTATTCCGTCAGGCTGTTCAACCCGGAGTTGACGATCTTGATGTGATCCGCCGGCTCGCCGTCCTGCCGAATGGCTTCCGCCAGGGCGAGGCCTCCGGCCGGCGGCCGGCCGATCAACCGGCCGTAGCGGCCGGGACGGTGCCACGCCCGGCCGGCGGCCAGCACCCGAACGGGCTGCCCCCGCTCGTGATGGCTCTTGGCGAAGCGCAGCGCGTTGCCGCGGCAGCCGCCGCCGTCGCGCACGGCCACCACCCCGTGCCGGAGGTGCTCGCGAAGATTCTCCCGGATCATCCCGCGCACCACCTCGAACGGCGCTTCCCGCAGGCGTGTCCGCAGGCCTTCGTCCACGGCACCGGTCATGGTCAGGTGCACGTGGCTGTCGGTCAGGCCGGGGATTACGGTGCAGCCGCCGAGATCGAAGTCCGGCTCCGGTCGCGAAGCGCAAGCGCCGGATGCCGGGACGCTCCCCTCTTCAAGCGATTGGATGACCCCGTCTCGAATTTCGAGGCGGACACCCCGACGCGCGCGTCCGCCGCTGCCGTCGATGAGCCAGCCCGCATGGATCGTCATGCCTCGGCCTTCGATCGCCGCCGATGCCGGCAGCGGCACGGGATCCGAGGTTTTTGCCGGGCGCCCTCTCGACGCCCTGATGTTCACCAGGCAGGCCGTGATCCGGTCGAGAAGTTTCATGGCGAATTCTGTGCCCCGCCTGAGCCGTCCAAGTGCCGCTCGATGAACCCCCGCACGGCAGCCGCATAGCCCGGGTCGAGGCTGGACTCGCTGTGGCGGGCGTTTTCGGCCACGAAAAGCTCCGATTGCTCAGGCGGAAAACAGGCTTTGAGCCGCAAGGCGAACTCGAGGGGAAACCGCCGATCCTGCGCGCCGTGGATGATCATCACCGGCATGCGGATGGAGGAAGCCAGCTTCGCCGGGCTCACGTCCTTCAGCCGGTTGCGGTAAAAAAGGTTCATCCAGAAGACGATCATCGGGCCGAAGGCCGCCCCGAAAAACCGGTTGAACCAGCGGTAAAGGCTCAGCAGGGCCTCACGGCTGTCCGCGTAGCACGCTTCGAGAAACAGCAGCTTGACCTTTTCCGGACGCCGCCACGCCGCGATGACGGCCGCACCGGCGCCGGCCGAGTGCCCGTAGAGCAGCACCGGTTCGCCGACCCACTCCAGGACGGATTCGATGTCCTCGGCCATCCGGGCGGCGTTCATAAAGCGCCGCGGGCTCGAGCGGCCGTGGTCCCTGGCGCTGTGCATGACGACCGTGAAGCCCCAACCGCCGATGATCCGGGCGCGACGCACCATGCGGTCCCGGTTGCGCCCCCATCCGTGGGCCAGCACCACAATGCCCCGCGGCGTGCCTTCCGGCTCCACCCGCCAGACCTCCAGCCGGCCGCCTTCGACGGCTGGAATCAGGGCGTCCGTCACTCGGCCCCAGTCCGGTGCGTCTTTATAGGGTTTGCGGGGGTATTCCTGGACGACATAGGTGAGAACGAGGGAGAGCAGCAGGTAAGTGAAAACCAAACCGCAGAAGGCGTAGAGAAGCGTCAGCACGTTCCAGCTATCTGTGCGGAAGCGCCAGCAGCTCCCGCCTGAGGATATCCAGCGCTTTCATCGCGAACATCTGTTTGTTCATGGAGCGCCGGTCGTAGGTGTAATGGAACCGGAAGCCCAGGGTCCTCTCTTCGCAGGCCAGGCCGATGCACACCGTTCCGACCGGCTTTTCCGCGGAGCCGCCGGTCGGGCCCGCAATCCCGGTCGTGGCGATGCCGTAGGTTGCCCCGCCGACCCGGCGCACGCCGGCGGCCATTTCGAGGGCGGTGTCCTCGTGCACCGCCCCGCAGCGCAGAAGCGTGTCCGCGGAAACGCACAGCACGGCCGTCTTGGCATGGTTGGCATAGGTCACGGCGGAAAAGAGAAGGTAATCGGAGCTCCCGGCAATCTCGGTCAGCAGGTGGGAAATCAGCCCGCCCGTGCAGCTCTCGGCCACGGCCAGGGTGGCCTGCCTCTGCCGTAGGAGGCCCCCCACGGCAGCCTCCATGGGCTCGCCGGAATCCGAAAATACAATATCTCCCAGGCGCCGCCTTGCCCATCCGGCGGCCTTTTCAAGCTGCTGGGATACACCGGCTTCATCGGCGCCGCTGGCGTAGAGCTTCACCTGAATTTCGGGAAACTTGGCCCGCAGCCCCAGCCGGACGCCTGGAAACTCCGCCCCCAATCCCGTCAGGCGCTCGCCGGTCAGCGACTCGGTCAGGCCGAAGCACGACAGGGTCTTGATCAGGCGATGGTCCCGCGGGCCGCCCGTCAGCGCCGTGATGCGCGGGACGACCTGGTCCGCAAGCATGCGCTTCATTTCGAATGGGACCCCCGGCAGGAAAAGACACAGGCAGCCTCCGACCTTCAGGCTGAAGCCGGGGGCGGTGCCGACCGGGTTGAAGAGAACGTCGGCCCCTTCCGGCAGCATGGCCTGCTTGCGGATCGAAGGGTTCATCGGCCGCTTGCGCGTGCGGAAAAACGCCTCGATGGACTCCAGGGCGGATGGGTCGAGGCGCAACCCGACGCCGGCCGCTTCCGCCGCTGCTTCGGCCGAAAGGTCATCGACGGTCGGCCCCAGCCCGCCGGTGACCACACACACATCGGCGCGGCCCCCGACTTCCTTGAGCAAAGCGCTCAGGCGCTGCAGGTCGTCCCCGACTCCGTGGAGACGGGTCACCTCCACCCCGCACTCTTCCAGCGCCTGGGCAATGCAGGCCGAATTGGTGTCGGCCAGCGCACCGGTGCGGATCTCTTCACCGGTTGCGATGATTTC
>JALOPD010000436.1 GCA_025454075.1 Desulfobacterales bacterium
AAGACCACCTCGTCCGGTCCGAACTTGGAGCGCGGCTTGACCTCATAGCGCAGGTAGTCGATCAGATGCTTGATCCGTTCGGCATAGTCCTTGCCGCAGCGCGTCGTCCGGGGTTCGGTTGCGCGCACCCTTAAAAACAGCCGCTCCGCAGCGGTGGCTTCCCGCTCGGCCATTTGAATGATCTCGTAATAATCCTTGCCCTTCAGGGCGCCCATGAATTCGGAAAACCGGCAGTCAGAGGAGATCATCAGTTTCACCTCGATTGATTTGGTCTTGTTCAGGCTTTTTCAAGTGGATCTACAGATAGGACCTCTATGTTAGATTTTGATTAGGACGGCGGGCCGGCTTAAAAAAGAATTTAAAAAAACCCGGAGCTGTTTTATTACTTCGGCAAATCCGAAACGAGCGCGGAGATGACGACTGACAGCAGCAAGATCGAACACGACCCGGCTTCGGCCGAGTTGATTCACCAGGTTCCCGGCCGGGCCAGGTTTAGGATTTCGGCCCTGAGAAGGGACGAGCGGACGGCGTGCTTCCTGCAGCGGGAGCTGCTCGAGTGCCATGGGGTTCGTCAGGTCGCCGCGAGCGCCGTCACGGCAACGGTCCTGGTGAAGTATGAGCCCGGCCGTTCCGCCGCCGACATCGGCGCCGAGGTCCGGAAGGTGCTGGCGGAGGCAACCCCCGAGGCCTTGGCCGTCTGCGTCGCGGCGGGGGCCCGGAAGGTTCAGGCGGAGGAAAAAGCCCGCCTCCCATGGCATACCCTGGAAGGCAGTGCCGTGCTGAGGCTTTTCGACGCATCGGCCCTCCACGGCCTGAGCAGCAGCGTCGTCGGCGAACGCAAGGCCCTGCTCGGCAGCAATACCCTCCCGGGGACGGCCACCCGAAGCCTGCCGGCCATCTTGAAATCGCAGATCACGTGCCTGCCGGTGGCGTTGAGCGGTATCGCGGCGCTGATCTCGATTCTGACCGGCGGTCTGGCCGAGGGGGCGGTGGCGCTGCTGATCGCCGGGTTCAATGCCGCCATCGGCACCCTTTCCGAAGCCCGTTCCGAGCGCATCCTCGACACCGTGCGCGAGTCCGTGAACCTGTGGGCCTGGGTGGTCCGCGACGGGCGGGCGGAGGAGATCGCCTTCGATGAGGTGGTGCCGGGCGACCTGCTGGAACTGCAGCCCGGCGTGCGGATCGCGGCAGATGCGCGCCTGGTGCAGGCCGAGCATTTGAGCGTGGACGAGGCGGCCCTGACCGGCGAAAGCATTCCGGTCCAGAAGTTTATCGCGTCGATCGAGAAGGCGGATGTGCCCGTCAGCCAGCGCGCGAACATGGTCTTCCGCGGCACCCTGGTCGTGGAAGGCAGCGGCCGCGCCGTGGTAGTGGCGACGGGCGGCGACACCGTGCTTGGCCGGCTGCAGGGGTTTCTGGGGACGGTGTTCCCGCCGGAAGCGCTGATCGCCCGTGACATGCGGATGCTCTCGCGGCAATTCCTGTGGCTGGGTCTGAGGGCGGCGGGGGTGTTTGCCCTGCTGGGACTCTGGCGCGGAGCGGGGCTGTTCAACATCTTGCGGGGCGGGCTGGCGCTGATGGCGGGCGCCATTCCCCCCGGGCTATCCACCCTGACGCTCAGCGCCTTTGCGCTGGGCCACCGCGAGCTGCGGCAGCGCCATGTTCTGGTGCGGCGGTTGCGGGCGCTCGGCAACCTTGCGTCGACTCAGGTGGTCTGTTTCGACAAGACCGGGACGCTCACCTACAACCGCATGACCGTAACCGAACTCGCCGCCGGACGGCGGTCGGTGCGGATCGCCTTGAAATCAGGCTCCGCCTCCGAGGGGCTGCCCGGATTCATGGACGACCCCGACATCGCCTGGCTGATCTCGCTGGCTACCCTATGCAACGAAGCCTTCATGGTCCACGAAGGCGCCCAGTCGCTGGAAGGCTCCTCCACAGAAACGGCGCTGATCCGCCTGGCGGAGAGCGCCGGCATCAACAGCACGAGTTTCAGGGGCGATCACCCCATCCTGGATATCCTGCACCGCAGCGAGAAGCATCCGTTCATGGTGACGATTCACCGCTGGAGCCAGGACAGGGAGTTGGCGGCGATGAAGGGCAGCCCCCACGAGGTGCTGGAGCGCTGCCGTTTCGTCTGGAAGGACGGCAAGCGCCGTCCGCTCAACGCGGCAGAGCGCTCGCGCATCGAGGCCGAGAACTTCCGGATGTCGGGCGCCGGCCTGCGCGCGCTGGGTCTGGCCTTTCAGTGGGACCCGCAGCCGGACGTGGAGGCCTTCTCCGCGGAGAGCGGTCGGCTGACCTGGTGCGGGCTCATCGGCCTGGCGGATCCAGTGCGCCCGGGCGCGCGCCAAGTGGTGCAGGGCCTCCACCGGGCAGGCATCCGCACGGTGGTCATCACCGGCGACCAGAGCCTGACCGCGCATCACATCGGCGAGGAGCTGGGGCTGGCCGGCGGCGAGCCGCTGCGCATTCTCGACGCCATGGATCTGAGCAACAGCAGCCTCGAGAGCCTGCGCAGCGTCGTCACCCGCGCCCACGTTTTCGCGCGCCTCAGCCCGACCCAGAAGCTTCAGATCATCCAGGCCTACCAAAGCGCGGGCATGAGCGTGGTGATGGTCGGGGACGGGTTCAACGACATCCTGGCCCTCAAGGTCGCGGACGTGGGCATCGCCATGGGCCGCGAAGGCGCGGAACTGGCACGCCGCGCGGCCGATCTGGTGCTGGAGGACGACGATCTGGAAAACGTGCTGCGCGCGGTGGCCGGCGGCCGCGCGTTTTACGGCAACGTGCGCCGCAGCCTGCTCTACGTGCTGGCTTCAACGCACATGGACGTGGCGGGCGACGTTCTGATCCGCAGCGGCGTCGGGGGGCAGGGAATGAGCCCTTTGCAAAGCGTCTGGAGCAACCTGGCCTGCCTGGCGCTGGCCCTCGAGCCGTCATCCGGGGACGGCCGGGATCCCGCGCCGATCGCCGACGCACTTATCACTCCTCAGGATATGCGCGCGGCCGTGGCGGATTCCCTGAGGGTCATGGCCGCAACCGGAATCACGGCCGGCTATGGCCTGGCCGTCGCCGGGAACGGCCAGCCGGCCGACCGTCTGTTGTGGCGCAGCGCCTCCA
>JALOPD010000437.1 GCA_025454075.1 Desulfobacterales bacterium
AAAGCCGGCCTGGAGCGCCTTGCCGGCACCGGCCGGCCGGACCTGGCCCTGGTGGTCTGCGGCGCGGACCCTTATGAATTGGATGAACTGCCCTCCACCTCGGGCCTGCGGCTCACCCTGGAACAGCTCCTGGAACGCGATCAGCTGGTGTACGCTTTCCTGGAATCGCTCGCGGTCCCCGGCGCCTGGGTGATGTCCGGCGGCTACGGCCGCAACTCCTGGCGCGTGTACACCCAGTTCCTCGAGTGGGCGCTGCCCGCCAGACTGTGCGCCTGACCTCCCATGAAGACCCTGATCGGATTCGCCCAGGCCCGTGACCTCACCCTGGCCAGCGTCGCCCCCGGCGGGACGGAGGAACGGCCGCTGCTTGAAGCCGCCGGTCGGACACTGGCGCAGGACCTGACCGCCCTGGTGGACAGCCCGTCCATCAGCACCTCCCGCAAGGACGGGTATGCCGTTTGCCCGCAAGACGTCAAGGCCGCCTCTTCGGCCGCGCCCGTGCGGCTCAGGCTGGTCGGCCGCCTCTCCGCCGGCGACATGCGGCCCGTGCGCATGAATCCCGGTGAAGCGATCCGGGTGACCACGGGAGCCCTGATCCCCGACGGCGCCCAGGCGGTGATCTCCGAGGAGTACTGCCGCACCGACGGCGACGGCGTGCTCTGCTGCAACACGGCCGACCCGGGCCGCAACGTCCTGCCCGTCGGCACCGATGTCCGCGTCGGCGAACCCATCGCTTCCCGCGGCGCGGAGCTGACCCCCGCGCTAGCAACATGGTCCAAATCGGCGCCTGGCTCGCGCTGCACCGGGTCCCTTTCGAAACCGCCGTCATCCCCGACCGGCCGCAGGCCATTCGCGAGGCTGTTCAGAGCCGCCGATCGACTGCGGACATCTTCATCACCAGCGGCGGCGCCTGGGGCAGCGAGAAGGACCTCATCCTCAAGGTGGTGACGGACATGGGCTGGACGGGGATCTACCACCGCGTACGGATGGGCCCGGGCAAGCCGGTGGGCTTCGGGCTCCTCGACGGCAAACCCTTTTTCGTCCTTCCCGGCGGCCCGCCTTCCAACGAAATGGCCTTTCTGCAACTCTGCCTGCCCGCGCTGCGGAAGATGCTGGGCGTGGACCCTTCCGCATTCCCGACCGTTCGGGCGCGGCTGAGCGATCGGGTCACCGGTGAGTTGGGCTGGACCGAGTTCATCCACGCGCGCCTTGAGAAGGCGCCGGGCGGCCTTCTGGCGGTGCCCTCCCGACTGAAAAGCCGCTTGAAGTCCATGGCCGGCAAGGAGGCGCTGATCGTCATCCCGGAGGACCGCCACGAGCTTCCCGCCGGCGAGCTGATCGACGTTCAGGCGTTGAAACCGATGCCCGCTCCCTGTGGAGCCGATGCATGAGCAGCCCCGCCGCAGAAATCGTCTGTTACTGCTTCAACCATACCCGCGCCGATATCGAGCTCGATTGCCGCACAAACGGCCGTTCGCTGATTCTCGAAAAAATCATCGCGGCCAAGCGCCTGGGCGCCTGCCGGTGCGCCATCGAAAACCCCAAGGGCGGCTGATGCCTGCCCGACGTCCGCCGGGTGCTGGACGAGCTGATCCGCAACCACCCGCAGCAAGACCGCCAGGCCTGATTTCTTAGCCGTCAGGCTATCAAGCCTTGATAAACTCGCAAAGAGTACTCCAACTCGATGACTTCGTAAAAAGCCCAAGTTCAAGGCGCGCGAATCCCGCGGAGTGAGGCGTACTTTCCGTACGCCGCAGCGACTGCGGGATGAAGCGGAACGCTGAAATTGGGCTTTTTACGAAGTCATCAAGCCTTTGCGTTTCAACAGCGGGCGGGGGTCGATCAAATGGCGGGCAAACCAGTCTGCGTGGCGCGCGGTTCCAAAGGCCAGGGACAGGATCTCCGAAAAGTGGAAGATCGGAACGGGGTTTTTCAGGGTGCAGCGCACTTCCAGGTTCATGTGGCACATGGCGCAGGCCGTGACGATGCAGTCCGCCCCGCTCTCGGCCGCCCCCTGCATGATGGCGTTCACCTTGGGCGTCACGATGTCCGGCCGCGCCACGGTCAGGAAGGTGCCGCAGCACTGCGAGGCATGGCCCCAGTTCAGGGGCTGGAGGCCCAGCCGGGTCAGCGTCTTCTCCATGATGCCGTAGTAGCTGGCGTCCGAGCGCAGCGCCTTCGGCCGGTTGAGCATGCACGAAGCGCAGGTCGATGGGAACGTGCCCGTGCGCCTCCAGCAGCGGCTCCATCTGCACCTCTTCCAGCAGCCCGAAAAAGTGGCGGATCCGCAAATCGGGATCGAAGGGCCGGCCCCACATCTCCAGATACCGCTCGCGCGCCGTCGCGTCGTTTTTCAGGTGGTGCTGGGCCGCTTTCAGCCTCAGCGTGCAGCTCGGGCAGGCCGCCACCAGGGGCCGGCCCGGCGGCGCCAACGAAAGGTTGCGGCAGGCGAGATCCAACGCCAACTGGTGATTGATGCTGTGCGCCGAGGAGCTGCCGCAGCAGTTCCAGTCGGCCAGTTCGACCAGATGAATGCCCATCTTGCGGCAGCAGGCGATCAGCGACTGGTTGTTCTCCTTGGCCGTGGTGGCCAGGGAACAGCCGGGAAAGTAGGAGACGTCGATGGCAGGAACGTCCGGCATGACTATTCCTGGAAGATTTTTTTCATGTCCCCGATCCGCTCGACCCGGGACGGGGTCAGATCCAGCTTGCGTTTGGCCAGCATCTTCATTCCCACGGCCCAGTCGCTCGCCAGGTCGCGGGTTTTGAGCTTGTAGCGCAGCATGATCTCCAGCTTGTGGGTGCGTCCGTAGCGCTGGATGGAGTTGAGCACCTCGCGGTGAAAATTCAGGATGTCCGGCTCCCGGATGGCCACCCGATCGGAAACAGCCTTTTCGCGCAGCGCATCCATCACCGCGGCGATGTCGATGGCCATGGGGCATTGAATCGAGCAGGTGTGACAGCCGACGCAGACCCATATGGTGTTGCAGGTCAGCGCTTCCTCTTTCAACCCCAGCTGCACCAGACGCATCACTCCGTTGGGCATGTAGTCCATGTGATCGCTGAACGGGCAGCCGCCGCTGCAGCTGCGGCATTGCAGGCAGGTGTGGAAGTCCGTACCGCACTGCCGTTTGATCTCCCTGGAGAAATCGAGATCGAGGTCGTTCAACCGGATCGTTGAAGCACGTTCGGCCATCACATCACCTGCTCCTTTTGGAGCTTCGCATTGTTAACAGTGAGCCCGGATCCCTGCGCCTGTTCATGTTCAACCTTATCCCGAAGGAAAGGAATGTCAACTGGCGGGGACGAATGCGTACAAGGTGCTTCAACCACCCTCTCCTCGATCAGACGCATTCAGTAATGGGGATGGGGCAAGCGGGAAGGCGCTCACGGCCGGGCCGCGAGCCGAGCAGATTATCGATTTCATCAATCAGCCGCAGGTAAATCCGCTTCTGGGCGTCCCGCACCCTCAGAGGAAATCCCTCATCCACCTTCCCCTCACTTACGGCAAGCTCCCGGAGGCCCGCGATCATTCGGCACCCGTCGACGAGCTGGGAACAGGCCTCAGTGCAACGCCCGCATTGCAGGCAAATCCAAATGGATGGAGACCGCAGAAGTTCCTCGGCCAGCCCCAAATTGACCATGCGAAAAATAAATCGTGGATCGAAGGCGCTGCGCTCGCCAGCCACCGGGCAGTCGCTGCTGCACTCGCCGCAGGTGAAGCAGCTCGACATGTCGGTGCGCTTGGCCTCGTGACGAAACGGCGGGCTGCCCTTTAAGAGGCTTTGTGAAGAGATAGCGACAGTGGAATCAGGAACCGGGGTGTTCAGCCAAGAATGCCAACGTGCCTCGCTTATCGGCTGACTTTCACGGTGCCGGCAGTGATGCACTGCATGCCAGCGCACCCTTTGGAACCGCCTGAACAGATCGTAGTAGCTTCGAGCGGCGTCATAAGATACCACGCCGCAGCGAACCGCGGCGGCGCGGGCATAAAGGATTAACGTCTCGGGCTTGACAAGGTTCGGGCAGATCTTGCTGCAGCGCCGGCAGGTCAGGCAGTACCAGATTTCAGTCGAGCTGATCAGCTCTTCGAACAGGCCCAGATTGGCAAGGCGCACGATTCTCTGCGGGCGGAGCCGGTTCGTGGCGACTTCAACCGGGCATTCCGCATCGCAGCTGCTGCAGTTCCAGCACATGGTGCTGTCGGCGCTGGTGGCCAGTTCGATGCGCTGGCGTATGGTCGGATTCAAAAGGGAAATCATGGCCCGCTTCTTTGAATTATGAGACCGTTAGCAAGCTGCCCATGACCGTATGGCGGCATCTATCGGCAACGAAGTGTCGCCCTCGTGGGATTGGCTACCAGCCACGATAGCGTCGCGGTAAGATGCCGCTCCCACAGGAAAAATTTTAATTTTCTTGGAAGGCGACCGAAGGTTGTATCGGTATATTCACATCAAGCCCCCTTGCCGAACGCGCAGTTCGGGAAGACGCACTCGGCGCAGTCCTGGCAAAGCCCGCCGTGGCCGAAGAAGGCGAGTTCCTTCTTGCCGATCCGCTCGCCGGCCAAGATCCTCGGCAGCACCAAGTCCAGGACCGTGGTGCGATGATACAACCCGCAGGCGGGCACCCCCAGGAGAGGCACGTCGCCGAGCCAGGCCGCCAGGAACATCGCTCCCGGCAGCGCGGAGGCGCCGTAATGCATCTCGCCGGCGCCCGCCTGCCGGATGGCTTGGCGCGTGACGTCGTCCGGATCGACGCTCATCCCGCCGCTCAGCAGGATCAGGTCGCAGCCGTTTTCGAGATGCGCCACGATGGCCTGGCGGATGAGGTCGGCGTCGTCCGGGGCGAAGCTCACCCCGGCCACCTTGGAGCCCAGCGCCGTCACCTTCTCGGTCAGGATCGGCGCGAAACGGTCCTGGATCAGGCCGCTGAAAACCTCGCTGCCGGTCACCACGATGCCGGCTCGGGCGCGGCGCAGCGGCCGCACCGAAAGCACGCCGCCGTTCTGCCGGGCGATGGCCGCTGCGCGCTCGATCGGCGCGCGCTTCATCACCAGCGGGATGGCGCGGGTGGCGCCCACCAGCTTGCCCTTCGTGACCAGGGTGTGGGTGTGCAGGGTCGCGCACATCACCTCATCGACCATATTGAAGGCCGCCAGCGCCGCCGTGCTAACCTGCAAGAGGCCGTCGATGG
>JALOPD010000438.1 GCA_025454075.1 Desulfobacterales bacterium
AGGTTGGCTTCGCCGGTCTCGTCTCCCTGGGAGAGCAACCCGGCCGGCTTGTAGACGACCAGCAGGTGGTTGTCTTCGAAGAAAACCGGCCAGCCTTCATGCAGAAACGGAATCATGGCGGCACCCGGAGGATCGAAAGTTCATTATCTAACCGGCCATATATTACTCCGGCAGGTAAATATGTCTGATACCGGCAACTCACGCAGAGGCGGAGCGGGGTATCAGCCTAAGTTGCACCGGTTCAATCGGCGGAGTATTATTAGTCCGGCAAATAAACAGGTGCAACGTGATCCGCTTCGCCTTTGCGTGAGATGATGGCATTAGACATGTTTACTTGCCGAGGCAATAAAATGCCGCATTCTCCATCCTCGAGCCATGGGTCCCCGGACATGGAGCAGATGGACGCCGTGTTCCGTTCCTGCGGGATTCGTCTATCCCCGATTCAACTTCGGCAGCTCTGGGCCTACCACAGCCTGCTGCGCGAACGCAATGCCGATTTGAACCTCACGCGGGTCCACAATTTCACCAGCATGGTGACCAAGCTTTACGTGGACTCCATGCTGCCGGCGGACCTCCTGGAGCTGCCCTCGCCGCTGCTGGATCTCGGCACCGGACCCGGCATGCCGGGAATCCCGCTCAAGATCTACCGGCCGGCGCTCGACCTCGTCCTGGCGGAAACCCGCGGCCACCGCGTCGAGTTTCTCAATCAGGCGCTCGCAGAACTGGAGCTGAGGGGGATCCGCGTGGTCGGCGGCCGGGTCACGGCGCGCTTCGAGGAGCCCGTGGCCGGGGTGATCACCCGCGCCGTCGAAACCATCGAAAAGACCCTGGAGCGGGTGGCCGGCTGCCTGGCCCGGGATGGGCTGGTGATTTTCATGAAAGGCCCGCACTGCGACGAAGAGATCGCGCAGGCCCGGGACCGGTTTTCGGACGCCTACGCGCTCTGGGTCGACCGGCCGTACCGCATCCCCCACACGCGCCATGCCCGCCGGCTGGTCGTGTACCGACGGCTGGACGAGCCGCTTTACAGCCGCCGCGCAAGAGCCATGGAGGGACTTTCCGTGCGCACCATCAGCAGCGAACAGAACCCCGTCTTCAAGGACCTCAAGAAGATGCTGACCGGCCGGGGGATCCGCAAAACGGGCCAGGCGCTGGTGGCCGGCGAAAAGCTGGTGGCCGAGATTCTATCAGCGCATCCCGGATCCTGCCTGGCATGGGTGAGCGGCCGTGATCGGCCGCCGCCCGATATTGTCCCGCATCTCCACTGGTACCAGCTGGCCCCCGAGCTCCTGCGGGACCTGGACATTTTCGGCACCCGCACCCCGCTGCTGCTTATACGCCTTCCGGACATGCCGCCCTGGACGCCGGCGGAGGGGTTTCCGGTCGGCGCCAGCGTGCTGATCCCCTTTCAGGACCCGGAAAACGTGGGCGCCGCCATCCGGTCGGCGGCGGCCTTCGGCGCCGTGCAGGCGATTCTGCTGGCGGAAAGCGCCCACCCCTTCCACCCAAAGGCCCTGCGCGCCTCCGGCGGCGCCGTGCTGAGCCTGCCGCTGCGCCAGGGGCCCGCCCTGGATGCCGTCCCGCACGAATTACCGATCGTTGCGCTCTCGGCCGATGGGGGCGACATCCGCAAGGAGGCGTTCCCGGCGGCCTTCGGCCTGCTGGCCGGGCTTGAGGGTCCGGGCCTGCCCGAGCCCTGGCGCCGCCGCGCCGTGCGCATCCCCATCCGGCCGGAGGTGGAGTCTCTCAACGCCGCCGCCGCGACGGCCGTGGCGCTGTATGAGTGGAAACGACGGATGGAGGCTTAACGCCGGATGAACCCGATTGCACCCTGCCGCCTGAAGCCGCCCGAACCCGTTGTCCCCGGCGGCGTGTACCTCTGCCAGGTGAACGACACCGTCTCCTGCGGCGCCTGCTGCGGCCTTTACAACCGCCCCGACGCCACGCGGGGCCGCCTGCAGGAACTCCTGGGCGGTCGCACTGAAACCTTCAGACGGGTCACGCGCGACATCGACGCGATCGACGCCTTCCGTCTGGAAACGGAGCGGCGCGAACAGTGCGAGCGACCGTATGCCGATTTCTACGCGTGCCCGTTTCTCGGGCTCATCGGCCCGCACGGCTCACGGCCCGGCTGCCTGCTCCACCCCCTGGCCGACGGCAACGACGGAATCGACTACCGTGGGTTGAGCTTCTACGGCGGGCTGGCCTGCCGCGACTACTTCTGCCCCACCTACCGGGACCTGCCCGCCGCCCACAAGGAAATCGTTAAAACGGTCTGCACCGACTGGTACCTCTACGGGCTCGTGATCACCGAGGATCGGCTGCTGGCTGCTTTCTTCGGGGAGATTGAAAGCCGGCTGGGCCGGCCGCTGGCGCCGGCCGAGATCAGCGCCGGCCAACCGGCCGGCGACGCGCTGCGCGAGCTGTTCGGCGCGAAGCTGACCTGGCCCTACCATGGCCCGGGCTGGAAGGGCCCCGGCAACTACTTTTTCAACGACGGACTCTACCTGCCCGCCCCCATCGACTACGACCGCATCGGCGCCCGGCCCTCCGAGCACGACCGTGTCTTGCGCGAGCTTTCATCGTCGTTCGAATCTGCCGCGCAACTGGCGCAAGCAGAGACCCTGATCGAAAACCTTATCACCCGGGTGATCAGCGGTGTGGCTGCGCCGCGTGCCGGCAGCGCTATTGAACTCGACGGCCCGCCTGTGCTATAGACTCCACTGCAACTGAATTCTCCAAGGAGGAAAACGAATGGGAAAAGGTGACAGCCGCTCCAAAAAGGGCAAAATCTGGCGTGGGACCCACGGCAACGCGCGCCCCAAGAAGAAAAAGACCACCGAGAAAAACTCCGCGCAGTCCTGATTTTTATTGAAGCGCACCGAGCAGGCCGGCTGTTTCGCGAACAGGCATGTGGGGGGAAGCCCCACTTTGGGCGGACCCCCGGGTGAAGCACGCCCTGAACACGCCTGCTCGCGAGATAGCCGGTCTTTCTTTTTCCGCGAAAGGAGACCGCATGAACGCCAAGCCGCCGAACCCCCGCATCCCCGACTGGGACATCGACAGCATGTTCACCGACCGCTGGTCGCCCAGGGCGTTTTCAGGGAGATCCAGACGCTCTTCGAGGCCGCGCGCTGGGCGCCGTCCTGTTTCAACGAGCAGCCGTGGCGGTTCGTCTACGCCACGGAGCCGGAAAAGCGTGCCAAGCTGGTCTCCTGCCTGGTCGCCAAGAACCAGCTCTGGGCGAGTCAAGCGCCGCTCCTGATGTTCGTCCTGGCGCGGCGCAACTTTCAGAAAACCGACAAGGAGAACCGCCACGCGCCGTACGACGCCGGCGCCGCCTGGATGGCGCTGGCGCTGCAGGCGCGCAAGCTCGGGCTGTATGCGCATGCCATGGCCGGATTCAACCTGGAGAAGGCCTACGAAGTGCTGGGCGCCTCCAGGGAGGAATACCTCGTGATGGCCGCCATTGCCGTGGGCCGCAAAACCGAGGATTCAGGTCTGCCCGACGACCTGCGCGCCATGGAAAGCCCGAACAGCCGCAAGCCCCACGCGGAGGTGGCGACGAACGTTTTTCCGTTGTCACACCCCGCTTAACATACACCGACCTCCGAGGAGAAAATCCTCCGCATAAAACGAAGTCGATTGTTCTGTGGG
>JALOPD010000439.1 GCA_025454075.1 Desulfobacterales bacterium
GTCGCTGCCCGGCACGGACCCGGTGCAGAAGATCACGGTCATCCCCCGCGGCATCGCCGCGCTGGGCTACACCCTGCAGGTGCCCACCGAGGACCGTTTTCTGATGAGCAAGACGGAGCTGGACAACAAGATCGCCACCCTGCTCGGCGGCCGCGCCGCCGAGGAGATCGTCTCCGGCGACATCTCCACCGGCGCCCACAACGACTTGTCCCGGGCGACCGACATCGCCCGCAGCATGGTCAAGGAGTACGGCATGAGCAAGGTCGGGCAGGTCTATTACGCGCCCCCGCGCCGCGCTCAGTTCCTCAACCCGCTCCCGGAATCCGCAGGGGACTACAGCGAGGCGACGGCCGAGAGGATCGACCGGGAGATCCAGGAGATCATCAGCGCCCAGTACGAGCGCGCACTGGAAATTCTGCGCGGCCGGCGGGATATCCTGGAACAATCGGTGACGGTGCTCCTCGAGAAGGAAACCATCGAGGGCGAGGAGATCAAACGGCTCATGGCGCAGGTCACCGGCTCCGAACCCGCCCCACCGAACCCGGCGCCCCAGTCCTGACCCGCCGGTGCACGGCGGCCTTCGGCCCCGCAGCGAGTCACGCCGCGTGGCGCCGTACGCAATGGAGACCTCATGCCCTTGAGCAAGCCGATCTGGCTGGAGGAAGACGAACGCCGTCGCCAGATAGACCCGTCCGCCGCGCACGGCGAGGATGCCTTTTTCGGCTTCGAACGCATCCGGGCGCGCGAGAAGACCGCGCGGGTGCTGAAGCACTTCGACTCGGTGGCCGCGGTCTACGACGGGATGAACAGCCTGCTCAGCTTCGGCATCCACCACGCCTGGAAGCGCGCCAGCGTACGCATGCTGGCGCTGCGCCCCGGCGAACGGGTGCTGGATGTCTGCGGCGGCACCGGGGACCTGGCGATCCTGGCGGCTCGGACGGTCGGGCGCCGCGGTCGGGTGGTCATCTTCGACATCAACCGCGCCATGCTCACGGCCGGAATGCACAAGGTCGTCGGCGGGCCGCTGGAGGACTGCATCCGCTACGTCCAGGGCAACGCCGAGGAACTCGCGTTCCCCGACGGCCGCTTCGACGCCGCCATGGTGGGATTCGGCATCCGCAATGTCACCCGCATGCGCCGGGGGTTCGCCGAAATGCACCGGGTGCTCAGGCCCGGCGGCCGGCTCATGTGCCTCGAATTTTCGCGCCCACATCATGCCGCTGGCGGGAGAGCTGATCGCGGGCTCGCGCAAGGCCTACACCCATTTGCCGGAGTCCATCCGCATGTTTCCGCTGCCGCAGGAGCTGGCCGACATGCTGCGGCAGGTCGGGTTCGGCCGGGTGGCGTACCGCGCCTTCACCAACGGCATCGCCGTGGCGCACCTGGCGGTGAAGTAACGACGGCCCCTTTTATTGCTTCGGCAGTCCAATAGGCCAAAAATTTGTCATTCCAGCGTGAGCCGGAACCCATTGGTTTTCTGGATGCAGTTACCCCGGCCCGGCGGGCCGTGACATGTCGGCAGAGGGTGAGACCGATGGAACTCGCTCCGCTCGAGCGCTGGTTCGTGAACAGCCCGCTGCGTCAGGCCATGCAGGCGCTCGTGGTCCGGTGGTTCCGGACGGCGATGCCGTTGACACCGGGAAGTGACATTCTCGAAATCGGCTGCGGCGCGGGTGCCGGGGCGCGGATGCTCGTGCGGCGCTTCAACCCGCGGCGGCTCTTCCTGGCCGACATCGATTTCCGCATGGTGACGCTCGCGCGCAACAGATTTCTCCCCGGCGCCGCTCCTCCGACCTGGTTCTGCGTCGCCGACGCCGCCCGCCTGCCCTTCGGCAGCGAAACCGTGCACGCCGTTTTCGGCTTCGGCTTTCTCCACCACGTGCCCGCCTGGCGCGACGCTCTGGCCGAAATTTATCGGGTTCTGACGCCGGGAGGAGCCTATTACTTCGAAGAGTACTACCCTACGCTCTACCAGAATTTAATCACCCGCCGGCTCGCCACGCACCCGGCGCACGACCGTTTCGCCGGACGCGAACTGAGGGCGGAATTCGCGAGGGCGAAACTCGAACTGCTCTGCACCACCGAAATCAAGCGCGTCGGCATCATTGGTGTGGGGCTGAAAAGCGCCGCACCCCATAATTTGCGCTAAGCCGATTCTAAGATTGTATCAGCGAATCACAGCAGATTGTTGCCCTCATAACCCACGAGCGTCTGAACAAATCTGCAATTCCCTGAACCGATACATATAATCTGGTAATCCAAAATCCCTTCTGCCCGCGTCAGGGTGGGATAAAGGCACGTAAACTTGACTGCTCTAAATAGAACGTAATCCGCCCAGCTGCGATTGGTCTTAACGAGATATAGACGCTCTGGTTCTTTGATTCTACTAAGATTTCTGGCGTCCCATGGGCCTAACGTACCCTCCTGGCCATAAGATTTACAAGCAGGAATCGGTTTCAAACTTTTTGGAGGCATTCCTCTACCGTAATTTGTACCCTGCGACATCCCTCATTTTCTATCACAACTACTCGGCTCAGCATGCCTCTGTAAAATTCAGGCGAATATCGATCAGCCCGCTTGCGCCCGCCATGAGGCGGATTATTTTTTCTCTAAGAATAAGCTGTTCAAGATCATCATTGCATGCCCTAATCTCGAACGTCATTGGATGGTCATTAGTTTTGCTAACCTTGATCCTATTTGGTTGTCTGGCCAGCACCCTAACCAAAAATAGAATTTCATCTTCCGGAATCATGTCGCCCTTCTTAATTTGCCGTCCACACATAGTAAGCGGATTGTGTATTTGGAAATTGCGAGTAAACAATTAGAATTGTATTAGGGGACAAAGGGACCACATAGAAGAGGAGGCCCGAGGCTTATCTGCGGCAGTTCCGAGAAGGTCAGTTCAATAGTTTCAGATGTTCTACAATCGAGGCGACAGTTGCTCAGCTTCTGTTTCATAACTGGATGATCGAGATAGGGCAAAGAAAGCAGGGACTATCTCCCGTGAGTTGCTAATACCCCTTTAACAACTTTGAAGCCTCAGATCGGGATGGATTGGCTTCGGCAATCTGAAGAAGAAGTTCTGCGCCCGCAGCGCGATCAATCTGAATCATTCTCCGTGCCATAGCCAGCAGCGGGCGGTAGGCCGAGTCGAAATCCGGGCTCATGCGGATCACTTCAAGAAGGGGCTCGCGCACGTGCGCAAGCAGCCGGCGCACATCGCGGGTTTGCGGGACATTAACGCCGTCGTGGATGAACCGGTTCCGCGCAGTCCAGTACTTGGCGAGCCGGGCGTGGGTGTCGCGCGCCTCGTCGCTTTCAGCCGCCTGCATGACATCGCTTGATTCCGGTTTGAACTGATCGATGATCTCAATCAACCTCCGGTGCGCCGGTTCCTGCTCCGAGTAAACAAAGCGGGGGGCGGCAAACATGACCACCGGGTGATCGTCGGTGTTCAGCGGGCCATTTCCTGCAAACTGCTTAAGGTCCCTGGCATCACCGAGATAGCAGCCCAGAAGCTCGTAGAGGTTCTTCAGCTGCAGGTCGTTCAGACGCATTTTAAGCGTTTCATTGCCGATTCGGCTGTCAAACCAACCCGCCTCCGCCGGCAGGACCCGCGCCCCTCCCATCAGGCCGAAGATGGGGTTGGTCAGGCTGTAATGGGCCAGGAAGGCCGAGGCGTCGGGGAAGACCTGGAGGAAGGTGCGCACAATGGTCTTGAGAACGTCCATGTCGAGCTGGTAGAGTGGCAGCCACTGGCAGAACACCCCCCCCGGCGCGAGCCGTTCCCTCACGGCCTGGAAATGCTCACGGGTGTAAAGGAAGCCGGCCCCGTCGCGAGACGGGTGGAACAGGTCGGCGACGATGACATCGTAGGAACCTTGGTCGGCGCTGACGAAGCGCCGGGCGTCGGCCACTTTGATGGCAAGTTGACGACGCCCTTCCAGCTTGCCGGTGACAGACTCAAAGTGCGGCAGCACATCGATCACCTCCGGGACCAGTTCCACCCCCACGGCTTCCAAGCCGGGATGATCCGCAGCCGCAGCAAAGGTGGCTCCAGTTCCGAGTCCCAGGAAGAGCGCCCATTTCGGAGCGGGATGCAGTAGCAGGGGGATGTGGGCCTGCCTGCGGTCGGAATAGGCCGAAGAGGTGCCCCCCATCTGGTAATGGTTGTTGACCTTGAGGTGGACATGCCCGCCGGGGTCGGCGACCACAGACACGGCCGC
>JALOPD010000440.1 GCA_025454075.1 Desulfobacterales bacterium
TACGACTGGCTCGAACCGAATGAAGTGATGCGCCGGAAATTCATGGCCACGAGTCCGGTGGCGCCAAGGTCCGACGGCCTGGTTCTCATGGTGGCGGCCACCATCAATGCGGATGAGTTCACCGCGCCCCTGACGTTCATCAAAGACAAGCAGCAGGAGGTGAGCGCGGAGTACGGCCATTACATCTCCCACCAGGCGAAACTGATCGGCATTTCCGTCATGGTCATCATGGGCGTGACCCTGGCGGTGGTGTATCTCTTCAGCCAGCACGCCGCGCGCCGGTTCGCGGAGCCGATCCGGCGGCTCTCGGATGACGCCCGGCGCGTGGCCGCAGGGGATTGGGAGGCCCGGGAGGCACGGCCAGGCGAGGAACGCAATGACGAGATCGGCGAGCTGGCCCGTTCCTTCGACCACATGCGGGCGCAGCTGAAGAATCAATTCGAATACCTCAAGCACAACTACAAGAAGCTGAAGGCGACCCAGGGCGAATTGAAACGCAGCGAAGCGCATTACCGCAGCCTTTTCGACAACGTTCCCATCGGGCTCTACCGCACGACCCCCGAGGGGCGGACGCTGGACGCCAACGTCATGCTCCTGACGATGTTCAAATGCCCCGACAAGGAGTCGTTTCTTCGCCAGCCGGCCGAGCGGCTCTACCTGAAGGCGAGCGACCGGCAGTGGTTCCAGAGCATGGTCGAAAGCCAGGCCGGAGAGTTCTGCTGCGAATTTCTGATGCGCTGCTTCGACGGCACCCTGATCTGGGTCGAAGATCAGGCCCGCTCGGTTCGCGACGCGGACGGCCGGGTTCTATGGTACGAGGGCAGCCTCAAAGACATCACCGACCGCAAGCTGTCCGAAATGGCGCTCAGGGACAGCGAGTCCCGTTTCCGGACCGCTTTCGAGAACGCATCCGTCGGGATGGCGCTGGTGGGCCTCGACGGCCTGTTCATCGAAGTCAACGCGGCTCTGGCGCGGATGATCGGTCGCAGCGCGCCCGAGCTCATCGGGACGCCGGAAACCGATTATACCCACCCGGAAGATCACGATGCCCGGCAGCGCGTCGTGAAGGGCCTGATCGAGGGGCTAAGCGCCTCCGGGCAGGATGAACGGCGCTGGCTGCACGCGGACGGCTCCGTGGTCTCCACCCTGGTCTGGGCGAGCGTCCAGCGCGACCAGGAGGGCCGGCCGCAGTACGTCATCTCCCTGGTTCAGGACATCACCGCCCGCAAGAAGGCCGACGACGAACTGCAGCTGTTTCAATACTGCGTGAACCATGCGGCGATCGGAATCCTGCAGATCGGAGATGACGGCCGCATTCTGGACGTCAACCGGCAGGTGTGCCGGAACCTCGGCTACGCGAAAGAGGATCTCCTCCGGATGCAGGTGTTCGACATCGATCCCGACCTTTCGCCGGAACAATGGACTCGGCACATAAGGAAGATCTTCCCCGCAGGCTCCCGGACCATCATAACCAGCCAGCGCCGGAAGGACGGGACGACGTTTCCGGTCGAAATCACGACCTATTATCTGAAAAAGGACAGCACCGGCTTTTCGTTCGCCTTCGTGACCGACATCACCCATCGCGTGCGGTCCGACCAGGAGAAGGCCAGGCTCGAAGCCCAGCTGCGGCAGGCCCAGAAAATGGAGGCCATCGGCACGCTCGCCGGCGGAATCGCGCACGACTTCAACAATATCCTGAGCGTCATCATCGGCTACTCCAATCTCATCGAGCTTTCGGCCGGACTGACCGCGGAGGACCGCGGCTGTCTGCAGCAGATCCTTACCGCCGGGGACCGCGCCAGGCAGCTGGTGAAGCAGATCCTGACCTTCAGCCGCCGCGGGGATCAGCAACGGCTGTGCGTCAACCTGAAGTCGGTGGCCCGCGAAACCTTCGACTTCCTCAAGGCCACCCTGCCCAAAAACATCGAGGTGCGGCAGAACATCCGTGCGGATATCGGGGTCATCCTGGCGGACCCCACTCAGATGCAGCAGGTGCTCATGAACTTGTGCACCAACGCGGCGCATGCGATGGAGCACCAGGAGAGCGGGGTGCTGGAGATCGGCCTGGCAAAGGCGGTCATGAGCGCGGAGGACGTGTGCTTCGAGCACGATGTCGAGCCCGGGGAATACGTGAAACTGACGGTGACGGACAGCGGTCCGGGGATCGACGCGCGGGTCCGGGAGCGCATGTTCGAGCCGTATTTCACCACCAAGGGCCCGGGCAAAGGGACCGGCCTGGGGTTGTCCGTGGTTCACGGCATCGTGAGCGCGCACGGCGGCTTCATCAAGGTATACAGCGAGGCCGGCAAAGGCACGAGTTTCCACGTCTTCATGCCCGTCGCCGAAGGGGAAGGCCTGGCCGCGGCCCGCAGCGATGCGGCGCCGCAGGGCGGCTCTGAAACCCTTCTGCTGGTCGACGATGAAAAGGCCATCGTCGAGATGGCCCGGGAGATGCTGCAGCGGCTGGGCTACCGGGTAGAAACGCGAACCAGTCCGCTCGAGGCGATCGAGGCCTTTCGCGCCAACCCCGTCAAATACAACGCCGTCATCACGGACATGACCATGCCGCAGATGAACGGATTGAACCTTGCCAAGAAACTGCTGGAGATGCGGCCCGACCTGCCCATCCTGCTGTGCACGGGCTTCAGCGACCTGGCCAGCGAAGAAAAAGCGCGTGCGGCCGGGATCCGGGAATTCATCTTCAAGCCGTTGACCATGAGCGACTTCGCCCGGGCGACGAGGAGCCTGCTGGAAAAGCCGACCGGCCAGCCGGCGTCGGGCGCGACCCTCCCTGTTTCCGGATCCGGATGCAGTCGATCCGATTCCCATTCGGGCGATCGACCCCGGCGATAGCCAGCCGACCGTCCGACGATTCCAGATCCCGCCCCAACCGGCCTGTTCGCGCCGCCCCGAGAATCGAGCCTGTTTTTTCTTGCCTTTCGGCGGAAATCGTGAAAATTTTCATCGTTTACAACGCAACCACCACCAGCCCTCCATTACGGATAACGGGTCCATGGACCGATTGCTGAGCGACAAACACCGCGCCGTGCGGCGCAGCGTGCGAGCCTTCTGCGAGCGCGAGCTGCGGCCGATCG
>JALOPD010000441.1 GCA_025454075.1 Desulfobacterales bacterium
ACGACCCGCTCCGCAACCGAACCGAACATGATTTTGTCGAGTCCCCGGCGGCCCTGGGTGCCCATGATGACCAGATCGATCCCTATCGCCTCGATGTAGCCCAGGATTTCATCGGAGGGATCGCCGGCGGCCACCTTGACCTTGACCCCGTCGACGCCTTTGAAATGCTCCTCGGCGAATTCGTAGAGCCGCTTTTCCGCCCCCTCGATCACCTCCTTCTCGAACTGACTCACCGACGGGTGGGGGACATACATGCTGGTGAAGTAGTCGAACACCCGGGCCACGAAGAGCAGGTGGACGCGCGCCTCGTGCTTGGAGGCCATGTTTTGCACATAGGGCACCACCTTGATGGATGCCGGCGACAGGTCGACCGGAAACAGGATTTTCTTGAACTCCTTCATGCCTCTCCTCCATCTGTGTGCAAGTTGCTGCCGGTTGCGCCGCGGCGATCGGCAGGCTCAGTGAACAATCCACACCGACCGGTCGTGGGCCAGGTGCAAGACCTTGTTCGTGACCCGGCCGATGAAAAAGTCGCGCACCCGGGACACCCCCCGCCGGCCCAATGCGATGATGCCGATCTCCTCGGCCCGGGCATATTTGACGATCTCGGCCGCCCGGCTGACGGCGCCGGACACAAAGCGCGTGCTGACGCGTTCGCGCGCCACTCCCAGATCGGCGAGCCGGGATCTGGCGAGATCGAACTTGGTCATGATGTTCTCGCGGGCGGATGCGGCGCTTTCGGAGGGCGCCAGAAACCGTCGGATGCCCGGCGGGGCGTCGCTGCCGCCCCGGAAAACGTGCAGCAGGCAGATCGTGAACTCCGGGAAGGGGGCGACGAGGGCCCCGAGGAACCGCACCGCCCTAAGCGCCCCGGCGGAGCCGTCGAAGCCGATCAGGACCCGGGTCCCGGGCGGTTTGCGGCCGGCGATGAGCAGGGGCACGAAACTCAGCCCCTGCAGCAGCTTGAGCGTCACGCTGCCGATCACCATTCCCGCCAGGGGCCCCATGCCGCGGCGGCCGGCGACGACGAATTCAAAATCACGCCGGGCCTCGCGGATAATGTCGCGGGCGACCCCCCCTTGGCGGCGCCGAATTTTGACCTCGATGCGCTCTTCCGGGAACTCTCTGGCGGTCAAGGTTCGCCGGGCCAGGTTGAAATGCTCCTCGAGCCGCCGGAGCTCCTCGGCCTGCCACGCCTGAACCCCCTCCCAAACCGCGGAAGGCCGGCGACCGATGTCGAAACAGGCCTCCGGCGCCTCGCTGAACACATGGAAAAGCACCGCGTTCAGCGCGTGAAACGGCCTGAAGGACGCCACATAACGGCAGGTTTCCAGCGCGCGTTCGGAGCCGTCCAGCGGAACCAGGAATTGCCGTTGCTTTTTCACCGGCGCCCCCCTGCGAGCGATGGGTTGGGGAGTAGGGCTTGGCCCTCTGGAACCGAGGGTTTCGACCTTTACTCAGCAACAGGCATGCCACCTGCCGGGTGGGGCCATCGCTTATACAACCTGTTGAATTAATATTTTTTTAATGTCGTTGGGGAGGGTCGGGAACAGAGAGGACCGACGCCGGCCTGTCGGCTTGCTTTACAGGATGTAAAGAAGCGCCCCGGCGGAGCGAATGCGCGGCGCCGGGGCCCTCGTCGTAAAACGGCCGCCGCCGCCGCGCGTTTTTGCCGTCGCAGGGTCAGGCTGAATAAATCTCCCGCCGGTTCTCGCGGTGGTCCACGAGATAGAGCAGCGTCGCCACCTTGGCGAGCTCTTCCTTGAGCGCCGGCAGCTTTGAGCGGTCCAGGCCGTACATGCGGATGTAGACCTTGCGGAACCCCTCCGGAACCTTCTCGTAGGAGGAGAGGATGCTCACCATGCGGCCGCCGTGTTTGCGGATGGGGTCGGCCAGCTCCTTAATGGAGCCCGGCCGGTCATGGACTTGAAATGCCAGCTGGATGCCGCGTTTGCCGACACCGGTCAATGCGATCAGCACCCGGAAAATGTCGGTTTGGGTAATGGTGCCGACGACGGTTCCGGCGGCATCGACAACGGGCGCGCCGGAGATTTTTTTGGCCAGCAGGATCTCGGCCGTCTCCTCGACGGTCAGATCCGGCGGTACGCTGATCGGAAACTTGCTCATGATCGACTTCACCTTGAGCTTGGCGATCAGGTAAAGCATCTCGTGCACGTCCAGCGTGGTGGCGTCCGAGGCCGAGGCGCGCTTCAGGTCGCGGTCGGTGACGACGCCGACCAGGCTGCCTCTGTGGAGCACCGGCAGCATGCGGATGTCGTGCTGCTTCATCAGCTTGATGGCGTCCTGCATCGAATCGTTTTCGTCGATCGTGACCGGGTTCGGGCTCATCCAGTTCTTGACCAGCATGGCGACCTCCTTCGTGTGAGGGTGCGGGAGACAAGGCTTCCGGAGCCGCAGCCATCCGGACGGGCGCAGCATACCATATCCGGTTCGGCCGACGCAATCGACGCGGGGACGGCGATCCCCTTTCAGGGCCCCCGGGGGCTCAGCCCGGCTCGTCCTCCACGGTCGTTTTCAGTTTGAGCCGGTACTTGTCGATCTTGGAGTGCAGGGTCGGCCGCGAGAGGCCGAGCAGCCTCGCCGCCCGCGACCGGTTGCCGTGGGTCAGGTTCAGCGCTTCGCTGATCAGCATGCTGGCGAACTGGTCCATGGCGGCATCGAATCGGTTGAGCGCCTCACCGGCGGTAAGGCATTGGCGTATCCACCGGCGCGTGGGCGGATCCGCCCCCCGGGGTAGGGCTCCCGGGGCGGCGGCGCCCTCGACGGCGTGAGCCACCTCGGAGGCCTGAATCGGGGCCCCGCGGTTGAAGATCAGAGCCTTCTGGAGGGTGTTGGCCAGTTCGCGCACATTTCCGGGCCAGCCGTGGCCGGTCAGCGCTTCCACGGCCTCCGGGGCTATTCCGGGATTGTCCATGTCGAGCTCGGCGGCATAGCGCGCCAGGAAGTAGTCCACCAGCAGCGGGATGTCGTCCAGCCGATCCTGCAGGAGCGGCAGGTTGATGGTCACGACCTTCAGCCGGTAATAAAGGTCCTCCCGGAAGCGGCCCTGCTGCAAAGCGGTTTCAAGAT
>JALOPD010000442.1 GCA_025454075.1 Desulfobacterales bacterium
TACATGACCTGCACGTCGTTGAATTCCGCGGGCTTGAACTTCTGGTAATAGGCGTTGATGAGTTTGGTGGCCGCCAGGCCGTTCTTGTAGCCCAGCGGCAGGTCGATGACTTCCGACAGGGGAAACCGCCCGCGGGTGTAGCCGAGCACCGACATGCCGATGTCGGAAATGCCTTTTACGACCCCGTCGTAGCATTTGTCCGCCGGCGTCAGGGTGCCGCCCGGGAACATAGTGATCTTTAAAGCGCCATTGGTGCGTTTTTCGATCTCCTGGGCCCATTCGGTCGCGAGCACGGTGTTCTTGTGCGGGGCGGGGAAGAAGATCGAATAATTGAGCTTGACGGGGTCCGCCGCTTGAACCGCGCCGGGGATGCCGAAAAACAACGTTCCGATGAACGCTACCGCCAGAGCTGAACCCACGAGTTGCCCTTTTTTCATCGTTTCCCTCCTGTGGATGGTGCCGGGTTTGGCCGGTTGTTGAAAAACGGCGTCTCAGGCCGTGATCCTTCGTTGCGCGGCTTTTGGAAATGCTCACATCTCTTCGAATATGCTGCGCTTTCCAAAAGACCGTGCGCCTCGGCTGACGGCCTGATACTCGTTTTTCAGCAACCTGATCGGTGTGAAGGTGCCTAATGACATCCATTCATAATTTGCGAAACTATTAATTCAATGGCATCGTCCGTGTCAATTAAAATGTGATTGCAATATAGCTATTATGGCGACGGGCTGGCCATATTCATGTGGGAGCGGCATCCTGCCGCGATGGGTATTGCGACTGAAAGGCATTTCCTCATTGGTGGCGTTGCATGGCCGAACTGGGCGGCGCGGCGCGCCATGACGCGCCTCATCCGATGCGGAGGCAGCGCATGCTGACGGTGGCGTATTGAAACCCCTCGAACAGGAATTGCATTGATTCGCCTTCCTGCTGGAGGCCGAGCGCGTAAAGCAGGGGCAGGTAGTGTTCGCTGGTGGGCACCGCCTCGCGGGCGAACTCGATCCGCCCGTATTCGATCAGGGCCTCGTGATGGCCGGTCAGGATGAGGTCCCTGACCGTGGCGTCGAACGCCCTGGCCCAATCCCGCGCCGGGGCGTTCACGTCCTGCCAGTCGATCCGCCGCAGGTTGTGCACGATATTGCCGCTGCCGATGATCATGACCCCCTCCGACCGCAGCGGCAGCAGCCGGCGGGCCAGTTCGTAATGGAACCGCGGCGGCTGGGCGATCTCGATGCTCAGTTGGAAGACCGGAATGTCGGCGGCCGGGAACAGGTGCCGCAGGACCGTCCAGGCGCCGTGGTCGAGGCCACGGCGCAGGTCGATCCGGGCGGCCGGAGGGCTGATGAGTTCCGCGGCGCGGCCGGCCTCGCGGGGGGCTCCCGGCGCCGGGTAGCCGACGCGGAAGAGATCGGGGTGGAAGTCCCCGAAATCGTATATCGTTTCCGGCTGGTCCACGGCGGACACGGCCACGCCGCCGCGGCTGAGCCAGTGGGCCGAGATCACGAGAATGGCAGCCGGCCGCGGCAAGGCCTCGCCCGCCTGCGCCAGGGCGGCGGTGAAGGCGTTGCGCTGGATGGCGTTCAGGGGATGGCCGTGGCCGACGAAGAGGACGGGCGTCATGGCGGTGCAGACTCCTCGGGGTTCGTACGCGGATGCGCCGGCGTTGCGCCGGATGTTGCGCTTCTCTCAGCGGCGGGGGTGCTTTCGGAAATTCCGCATCGCGATCGGCAACCGTTGCATCACCTGCGCCAGGGGTACCCGGCCGGTTTTCATCAGCAGGTGGAAGTGATTGCCCATCAGCGCCCAAGCCAGGCAGCGCGTTTCGGTTTCGCTGGTAAGCGCGCCGAGCCGGTTCAGGAAATCGTCCCGATCGAAATCGTTCTGGAAAATACGGTCGCCTGCGATTCCTCTCGCCATGATGTGATGCAACGCGCCGGCGGCGTCTATGCGGGACTTTCTGGGCATGGAGAGGAGTATAGCAAGGTTCCCGGCAAAGGAAAGGTTAGAATATAAAGTGTGTCCCTTAAACCTCGGAAATCCGGGAAAAACTAAAAAAATGAAGGGCGTCCTCCAAACGGGATCGTCGGCGGTTTTTTTTCGACCGTGTCCCTGGGGCGCCGCCGGCTGGCGGGGCCGCTCCGGGGGATTGCGCGGGAGTCGCGAAACTGATAGGTGCCATCCGAGGCGCACGGTGGCCTGGCAGCTTTCGGCAGCGGCCCCCAATTTCACTTCAAGGAGGTTTCAGATGGCTATCCATCCGCAGGATCTGAAGGGGCTGATCGACTCGACGCCCGCGCAGTCCGTTCTGCTCAATCTCGCCGCGTTCTACGCCCAGCGGCAACTGCCCGAAACGGGCCTGGACAGCGAGGTGGTCTACGATTGCCCGCGCGCCCAGGTGATGATCCGGACCGCCGTGAAGGGCACCCAGATCGGCGCCCACTTTCACACCGTCTGCGACGAGGTCGTGATGGTCGTGGGCGGCCGCGGGGAACTGCTGATCAACGGCGAGTGGCGGCCGGTCCAGGCCGGGGACATCCATATCTGTCCCCGCGGCATCGTCCACGACACCCGTGCCCCGGAGGAAAACCTTCAGTACATCTCCGTCTTCAGCCCGCATCTGCCGCCGGGAACGGACATCAACCGGGTCGATTGAACGCAGGCCCACGCGTCCGCCGCGCCGGCCTCAGTCATCGGCATGCTCCCCCGCCCGGAAGCCCAGGTTGCCGTAGCGGTGGTAGCTGGTGCAGACGCTCTGCTGGCGGTAGTAGTGCAGCAGCTCGATCCGGCCCTCCATCCGCACCGGCGCCCGCGCGATGTAGAAGCCGGTCTCCGCGGCGGCGGCGAAGACCGCCGGCGGCACCCGGTCGGGCGCGGCGTAGCGGATGCGGTCGAGGTTCGGCAGGCTGGCCGCGAGGTCCGCATCGGTCTCCTGGAACACGGGCGCCGTTGCCGTGAGGCGGCGGCCCTCGACGCCGTACAGAAAGCGCGTCGCCCGCGTGTCCAGGCCCCTGGGGATGCTGACCCGCAGGCGGTTGCCGGTGGCTCGCACCGCGGCGATGCGCGCCAGGGCGTCGAAGAGGCTGTCCTGCGGGT
>JALOPD010000443.1 GCA_025454075.1 Desulfobacterales bacterium
CCACCGCACGATGGACAACATGACGGCCTTCCTGAAAAGCGTCAACCTGATCATCAATTCCAAGAACATCGAGGACACCGGCAAAATCCTCAGCCGTGGGCTCACGGAATACCTGGCATTCTACCGCGTCTTCCGCGACAAGCTCAAAGAAACCGGCCGGGCCTGATCCCGGCGGCGCGCCAATCGCGCTCCACGCCTGCCGTCTCGACCCCCGGCGCCGAATGGCTTGCCTGGCGGTCGACCTTTCTGCTATTAAGTCTATAATCCCATCCAGCTTTTGCGACGATTCCCATGGATGCAACTCATTCGGATCCCCCGATCGCCGCCGCCGCAGACGGCGTTTACCAGCTGACCCTGACCCCGCCCCTGGACGGGTTCACGGACTTCATCAGCGCCTGGGTGGTGACCGGACCGCCGGCCTTTCTCGTGGACCTCGGTCCCAGCTCGACCGCCGGCCAGCTCCTGCGCGGCCTGGAGGTTCTGGGGGTCTCGCGGCTGGATTACCTCCTGCTCACCCACATTCATCTCGATCATGCCGGCGCCGCCGGAGCGGTTGCCCGGCGATTTCCGGAGGCCCGGATTGTCTGCCACGCCAAGGGGATCCCGCATCTGGTCGACCCGGCTCAACTGTGGGAAGGCTCGCGGAAGGTGCTTGGACCGGTTGCCGCAGGCTATGGCCCTCTCGACCCGGTGCCGCCAGAGCGCTTCATTGCCGCTCAGGCATTCCGTGCCGACGGCCTCAGCGCCCTGCTCACCCCGGGTCACGCGGTCCATCACGTCAGCTATGCGACCGAGGTCGGTCTGTTCGCGGGCGAGGCCTGCGGCGTGCGCTATCAGATGCAAGACGGCCGGGAGTATCTTCGGCCGGCTACGCCGCCACGGTTTTTTCTGGATGTCGCGCTCGCCAGCGTCGACGTGCTCCTCGCGCAGGCGCCCGCACGCATGATGATCGGCCACTACGGTGCCACGGAAGACGGGACGGGCCTGCTGAAGCGGCACCGCGAACAGCTTCTATTCTGGGAAGACTGGTTGGCACGGCGCGTGCGGCGCTCTACGAACGCAGGGGATCTGGCGGCAGAATGCGCAGACGGGTTGCTGGCGGATGATCCCTGCCTCGCAGCCTTTGACGTTTTCCCCGAGCCGGCCCGCCGGCGCGAGCGCTATTTCCTGAAGAACAGCATCAATGGGTTTTTGGGATGGATCGCGAAGGCGGAAGGGGAAAGGGGGAGTTTTGGAGGCGGAGGGCGGAAGGCGGAATAAAAGAATTGGACGGGATACGATTCAGAAATCGGTCATTGCGCCTGCCGCATTCCGACTTCCGCTTTCACGAATTCATAATGGCGTCCGCCACCTTCACGGTGGCAAGCGTGTTGGCGACGTCGTGCACCCGTACGATGTGGGCGCCTTTTAGGATCGCGGCCGCCACGGCCGCCTGGGTGCCGGTTTCCACCGCTGGGTGGTCCGGCGAAATGTCTTGGTCGCCTTCCGGTTTGACCAGCCGGCGAATGAAGGCCTTGCGCGAGGGGCCCACCAGCAGTGGAAGGCCCAATCCGGCGAACTCGGGCAGCCTACGGATCAGTTCGAGGTTATGCTCCGCCGTCTTGCCGAAACCGATCCCGGGGTCCACGATCAGACGTGCCCGGGGGACGCCGCGCTCTTCTGCGGCATCGGCGGCCTGCTGCAGGAAGAGGCGGATCTCGGCCACCAGGTCGTCATAGCGGGGTGCCACCTGCATGGTCCGCGGCTCCCCCTGCATGTGCATCAGGACCACGGGCACCCCGGACTCGGCGGCCAGCGGTCCCAGCCCGGGATCCGACCTCAGCGCGGTGATGTCGTTGATCATGGCGGCGCCGGCTTCGAGCGCGCGCCGGGCAACGGCGGCCTTGGTCGTATCGATGCTGATCGGAATTCGTATTGTTTTCGCCAGCGCGGCGATCACCGGCACCACTCGCTGGATCTCCTCATCGGCGGGGACCGGCTCCGAAAAAGGCCGGGTCGACTCTCCGCCGACATCGATGATGTCGGCCCCCGCGGCAGCCAGCCTTAACCCCTGATCGATGGCGGCCCGGCTGTCGAGAAACCGGCCGCCGTCGGAAAAGGAATCCGGCGTGACGTTAACGACCCCCATGACGCACGTGCGCCGCCCTAGTTCGAGGCGATGGGAGCCCCACTCCATCCGGTAAACGCTGCGAGGATGCATGCTGACGATCAGACTGGAGCCGGGGCGGCCGAGGAGGCTTTTGCCGGCTCCTCCTCCTCTTCGATCCGCTTGGATGGCAGCTGGATTCCGGGCCGCATGTGCAGAATCAGCTCGTCCAACTCCTTGCCCATGACGGTCTCTTTTTCCAGCAGCACGTCGGACAGCTTGTGGAGGATGTCCAGGTTTTCCTGCAGCACGGAGCGGGCTCGCTCGTAACAGGTCTTAATCAGTTTGTTGATTTCTTCGTCGATCACCTGAGCGGTGGCGTCGGAATAGTCGCGGTGCTGGACGATCTCACGCCCCAGGAAGACGTGCTCCTCGCCTTTGGAATAATTCAGGGGGCCCAGGGTATCGCTCATCCCCCATCGTCGCACCATTTGCTCGGCCAGGGCTGTCGCCTGTTTGATGTCGTTGGCGGCGCCGGTGCTGATGCGGTTGAAAACGATCTCCTCCGCCACCCGTCCGCCGTAGGCCACCGCGAGCTCGCTTTCCAGCTGGTCCCGGAACTTGAAGTCGCGCTCTTCCGGCAGGAACCAGGTCACCCCGGCGGCCCGGCCGCGAGGGATGATGGTCACCTTGTTGACCGCGTCGGTTTCAGGCAGGAAGCGCGCCACCAGCGCATGACCGCCTTCATGGTAGGCCGTCACCCTACGGTCCTCTTCCTTGATCACCTTCGATTTGCGCTCGAGCCCCATGTAGACCTTGTCCTTGGAGTCCTCGAAATCCTGGATGTCGAGCCGCTCCTTGCCGCGCTTGGCGGCCAGCAGCGCGGCCTCGTTCACCAGGTTTTCGAGGTCGGCCCCGGAAAACCCGGGCGTCCCCTTAGCCAGGGTCGTGACGTTCACCTCCGGGGCGACGGGGGTTTTGCGCATGTGGACGTTCAG
>JALOPD010000444.1 GCA_025454075.1 Desulfobacterales bacterium
GGTGTGCCGGGCGTTCACGTGGCCGATTTCGTGGCCGAGCAGAGCGGCGAGCTCGGCCTCGTTGTCGAGGGTGAGCAGGATCCCCCGGGTGCAGGCGATACTGCCGCCGGGAAAGGCGTAGGCATTGATATAGGTGGCGTTGACGGCCCGGAACGAAAAGGGCATGTGCGGGCGATGACTTCGCGACGCCAGAGCCTTGCCGATCCCGTCGACGTAGGCGTTCAAGGCACGGTCCTGGGTGGGGCCGAAGTCGCTCGAGAACTGCATGGGGGAAAATTGCCGATCGATCTGGATCTCCTCCTCCTCGGAGACCGTCATGAACTGGGTGCTCCCCGTGACCGGGTTGGTGGCGCAGCCGGCGGCGACCCCGGCCGCCGCCATGCCGGTCAGCCACATGAACCGGCGGCGGCTCAGCCCGCCGCGGACATCGATGCTTGCCCCATGTGCTTTCATGCGTTCCTCCAAGAAGTGTTCATCGGCGCCAACCCCCTTCGAGAGCCTGTGCGCGGAGATTACAGGCGTCCGGAAAATGATAAAAGAAATGCCGAAGGGTGTCAAACGCCTTCGATTTAAAGACTATAGGCGGCTTACATTTTTGTAACATTCCGCTCATTCCCACCACGAGGGTGTAATTTCGATTGACTCCACCTTTTTTTTAATTCATAAAATCCTCTTCCAGTTCCGAACCGCCTGAGTCCGTCGTCCATCCCGGGTCGAGCCGCAGCGTTGCTTTCTGGCCGATGAGGCGTGACCCCGCCGTTGCGGCGCGGGTGGGGGAAGCGTTTCCCCGCGTGCGACGCCTGGCGCCCTGCGGACGCCGGGGGTTGACTCACTCTTTCAGCGAATAGGAGTCTCGCATGTGTCGCTTGTTTGCCATCACCAGCCGGGAGCCGCTGTCGCCCATGGTCGCGATCGAGGCGCTCAACGTCATGCGGGAGGGCCACGACGGCTCCGGCGTCGGGCTGTTCCTGCGGGATTTGAGCGGCCCCTTCGAGGACATGAAGGACGCGCCGATCCTGTCCGGCATTTTCAGCGAAGAGGGGCTGAAGCGCCTGGACGCCTACATGATGGACGTCGGCTTCATGACCAAGTACAAGATCTCCATCAAGGTGCCCAAGACCCCGCCGCCCGGCATTTACCTCATCCGGGCCTATGAGTATCCGGAAGAGTGGGAAGGCGTGGGCCGCGAGGAGCTCCAGCACCGGCTGATGACGACGCGCCTCCGGCTGCGGGCGATGGGCGAGGAGAAAGAGGACATGATCGTCTTCTCTTTCTGGCCGGATGTGATCATGATCAAGGAGATCGGCGACCCCATGGCGGTGGCGCGGCACCTGAAACTGGACCGCAAGGAGCTGGGCGCGCGCGTGATCATGGCCCAGGGCCGCCAGAACACCAACTACGCCATCGACCTGTACGCCTGCCACCCCTTCTTCATCCAGGGGTTCGCCAGCATGACCAACGGGGAGAACACGGCCTTTGTCCCCATCCGGACCTTCCTGGAGTCCCGGGGCTTTCCCGGCTACGTCGGCTACAACTCGGACTCGGAGGTTTTCACGCACATCCTGCACTACGCCCACCGCACGCTCGGCTTCGGGATCGAAGCCTACAAGCATGTGATCACGCCGCTGCAGGACGAGGACATCGACCAGCACCCTGATGCGCATTTCCTGCGCAACCTGAAACAGACCTGCCGGCCGCTCATCATCGACGGGCCGAACTGCGTCATCGGCTGCCTGCCCGACGGGAGCCTGTTCATGGTCCAGGACCGCAAGAAGCTGCGCCCCGGGGTGGTCGGGGGCAAGCCCGGGGTGTTCGCCTTCTCCTCGGAGATCTGCGGCCTGGACGCCGCGATCCCCCTGCGGGACAAGAGCAGGGATTTTCAGCCCATGTACCTGGACACGGCGGTCGTCGGCCCGGACCGCCAGGAGGTTGCCATATGCAGCCAGAAAGACCCATTGCCCCCAGCTCACTGAGCGTCAAGGACCTTCCCTGGCAGATCCGGTGGGACAAAGCCACCTGCACCCTTTGCGGGAAGTGCACCGCCGTCTGCCCGGTGAACGCCATCGAGCTCGGCGTGTTCCGCAAGCGCCGGGTCGAGCCGCCGATCGGCTTCATGGAGGCGCCGGCGACGACCTACTCGTCCTACTACGGCGTGCGCCAGAAAACCGACCCGGCCTACAGCTGCGTCGGCTGCGCCATGTGCAACCTGGTCTGCCCCAACAACGCCATCGGCCCGCTGCGCGCCGACGAGGCCGACAAGCTGCGCTTCCATATCGATCGCGGCGGACAGCCGCGGCGCCGCGGCGGGCGGCGCAACGTGCCCGGCGTTCTGCTGGACCGCATCAAGTTCATCCGCATCTCCATGCTGACCGACCCGGCCCTCGATGCCGGCCGGCACGAGTTCGAGCTGCGCACGCTGCTGGGCCGGGTGCTGCCGCCGGAGGAGAACCTGAAGCACATCCGCGAGCACGGCTGGATCCCGCCCGTGCGGGAGATCTACCCGCTCATCATCGGCGGGATGTCCTTCGGCGCGCTGTCGCCCAACATGTGGGAGGGGCTGCAGATGGGGGTGGCCTACCTGAACGAGGAGCTCGGCATGCCGGTGCGCATGTCCACCGGCGAGGGCGGCTGCCCGCCGCGGCTGCTGCGCTCGCGCTTCCTCAAGTACGTCATCCTGCAGATCGCCTCCGGCTACTTCGGCTGGGACGAGATCCTGCACGCGATCCCCGAGATGAAGGAGGACCCCTGCGCGATCGAGATCAAATACGGGCAGGGTGCCAAGCCCGGCGACGGCGGGCTGCTCATGTGGTACAAGGTCAACCGCCTGATCGCCGCCATCCGCGGGGTCCCTTCGGGGGTGAGCCTGCCGAGCCCGCCCACCCACCAGACCCAGTATTCCATCGAGGAGTCGGTGGCCAAGATGATCCAGTCCATGTCCATGGCCTGGGGGTTCCGCGTCCCGGTCTACCCCAAGATTTCCGGGACCTCCACCGCGCTGGCGGTGCTGAACAACCTGACCCGCAACCCCTATGCGGCGGGGTTGGCCATCGACGGCGAGGACGGCGGTACGGGGGCGGCCTACAACGTCTCGATGAACCACATGGGGCACCCCATCGCCAGCAACATCCGCGACGGCTATCTGACCCTCGTCAAGCTGGGCATGCAGAACCAGCTGCCGCTGTTTGCCGGCGGCGGCATCGGCAAGAGCGGGAACCTCGCCGCCAACGCCGCCGCACTGATCATGCTGGGGGCCAGCGGGATCCAGACCGGGAAGTACATCATGCAGGCGGCCGCCGGCTGCCTGGGCTCCGAATCCGACCGCTGCAACATCTGCAACATCGGGCTCTGCCCGAAAGGGATTACGGCCCAGGACCCGCGCCTCTATCGCCGGCTGAACGTGGACGACGTCGCCCAGCGCGTGGTGGACCTCTTTTTGAGTTTCGACACCGAGCTCAAGAAAATCGTGGCGCCGCTGGGCCGCTCCACCTCGCTGCCCATCGGCATGTCCGACGCCCTGGGCGTGGACGACTACCGCACGGCCGAACGGTTGAGCATCAAATATGTAGTGTAGCGCGGTCGGCCCGTCCGGGCAGGACCGGCGACGGGCGGACGGGGCGACCGGCGACCGCATCATCGCGCCTGGAGCAGGCATATGAGCGAACTGAAGCAGAGCAGTGCAGCATCCGCCCACCGGATTGCCGGCCAGCAGGGCGGCGAACGGGTGCGGTCCCGCATCCTCGAAGAGCAGGTCCAGAAGGCGATCGCCGACGGTCATCGCCGGCTGCAGATCGACGCTTTCGGCCAGCACGGCATCGGCGGCCGCCTGTGGCGGGCCGGGGAGGAGACCGTCTCCATCCGCGTCACCGGCCACCCCGGGCAGCGCGTGGGCGCCATGGGGTTTCCCCACACGGTGATCGAGGTCGACGGCCCGGTGTCCGACGACGTGGGCTGGCTCAATGCCGGGGCCGAGATCATCGTGCACGGCAACGCCGGCAACGGCGCCGCCAACGCCATGGCCCAGGGCCGGGTCTATGTCGGCGGCAACATCGGCGCCCGGGGCATGACCATGACCAAGCACAACCCGCGCTTCAGCCC
>JALOPD010000131.1 GCA_025454075.1 Desulfobacterales bacterium
TGGAGGGCGAAAGCGGGACCGGCAAGGAGCTGACTGCGCATGTCATCCACCGGACCAGCGGCCGCGGCCAGCGGCCGTTCACGGCCGTGGCCTGCAAAAGCCTCATGAAAGGGGTTTCCGCCGACGGGACTGCGCAAAAGCTGAGCGAAGTTCTAAAATCCGCCGAGGAGAGCACGCTGTTCCTGGACGAAGTCTGCGAGCTTCCCGCGGCCGTTCAGGCCCCGCTGGCGGCCCTTTTGATGGAGTGCCGGGCGGCGGGCGACAAGGGGCTGCGCCGCCCGGCGCGGGTCGTCGCCGCCACCAACCGCGTCGTCAAGGAGGCGCTGGCCAAGGGCCACCTCGACAAGGACCTGCACGCGGCGCTGTGCGACGTCTTCATCCAGATGCCTCCGCTGCGGGAGCGCAAGGAGGACATCTGCCTTCTGATCAACCACTTTCTGCAGCAGTTCAATGCCAAGAGCGAGAAGAAGGTCCTGTCGGTCGCGCCGGAGGCCATGGACTATCTTTTCGGCTACGGCTGGCCGGGAAACGTCATCCAGCTGGAGAACGTGATCGAACGGGCCTTCGCGCTGGGCGTGGAGATGGTGATCCAGATCGACGACCTGCCGGCGGAGATCAAGACGGCGGGGGAAATCTCCCGAATGCACTGAAAGCCCGTCGTCGGCACCCGGGGTGGCCGGCACCCGTTCTGTTCCCCTCAATCCTCCAACAGTGGGTCCACCCCCACCTCCACGTGCAGTCGCACCCCCCTTAAACCGATGTCTTCCAGCGAGAGCGAAACGGCCGTGCCGGAGGCGGTGCGGGGCGGGATGCTCAACGAAAATTCGCGTTCGGTGCTGACGCCGCCGCTCCCGAAACAGGCCGGGCAGAAAAACTCGTCCAGCAGGCCGGCACTGCCGCAGCGGGGGCAGGGCTCGATCACCGGGAACCGGATCGGGAACAGCCCTCCCTCGCGCGACTCGCGGGGGGAGAGGAGCACTTCGAGGTAAATGTCCTTTTCGGGCGACCGAAAGCGCGGGCGGGGATAGAACCCGGGCAGCAACCCCTCGAAGAACTCATCCACGAACGACCCGGCATGCGCGAACGCTTCGTAGGCTTTTCGCCGGTCGCGGACGATCCCCGGCACCCGCTCAATGCGCAGCGGCGAGCCCTGACGCCGCAGCTCGTCGTCGTAGCGGCGGCGCTTGTCCGCGTCGGCCAGGGTGTCGTAGGCCTCCTTGACCTCGATGAATTTTTCGGCGCCCGCGGGCGTGGGCGCCAGGTCGGGGTGGAACTGCTTGGCGATGCGCCGGTAGGCGTTCTTGATCTGGCCGGGGCTGGCGCCGCGGCTTACACCCAGGACAATGTAGTAGTCTCTGGCCATGGGTCATCATCCGTTGCGGTTGGCGTGGCGATCGATCGATGGTGACGACGCATGTCAAGGGCTGAAAAACCACCGGCGGTCGAAGCCGCCGGTGATTTCCAGCCCGAGTGACGCCGGCGATCAACCGGCCTTGATGGCAATCTTGCGCGGGGTGGCCTTCTCCACTTTCGGAAGATTCAATCTCAGCACCCCGTCGGCCAGCTTGGCATCGATCTTGTTCTGGTCGATCACCTCGGAGAGCGTGAACTGCCGGTAGAAGCGCCCGGTTTCATACTCGATGACCACGTCTTCCTCGTCCGCACCTTCAGCCGGTTCGATGTCGCCGATGATGGTCAGGATATTGTCGCGCAGGTCGATGTTCAGCTTGTCCGACTTGACGCCGGGAATGTCGGCCAAAAGGGTGATGGCCTTCTCGGTTTCGAAGATATCCACCTCGGGCGTGAAAGTCGGCCCGGGGACGGTCTGTTCGGCCGGTGTGGTCAGCTCCTGCTTCTCTTTCACCTTGATTTCCTTGCTGTCTGTCATCGTGCTCACCTCCCTTCGTGCTTATCGTACGCTGATTTGCCGCGGCTTGGCCGCCTGCGCCTTAGGAACGACCACGGTCAGAATTCCGTTCACCATACTGGCCTGGACCTTGTCCGGGTCGATTTCGCTCGGAAGCCCCACGACCCTGGAAAACTTTCCGGCCTCCCGTTCGCGGCGATGGTATCTGGCTTCCTTGTTTTCGGCGGGGATTTTGCGTTCGCCGCTGATCGAGACGCTGTTGGATGTCGCCTGCATGTCGAGGTCGCCGGAGGACATGCCGGGCAGCTCGGCGCGAATGAAAAAGCTGTCCTTGTTCTCGGTCAGGTTGATCAAGGGAAACACCCCCGAGGTTTGGCGCTGTGTGGGCCAGCCCTCCAGCTGACGTTCCATCTGACGCCGGATTCTCTCGAGTTCGGCGAAGGGGGACCTGCTTTCCCAGGTTGGAAAACCGTAAAACCGTCTGTAGATCATATCAGAACCTCCTTTCTTGATTTGTTCACCAGCTTGCCTTCTTGATGGCTTGAAAGTTAAAACTAAAAAAAGATATGTCAAGAAGATACTTTTATGATTTTATCTATTATCTAAAAATATTTTTTAGAATAGTAATAGAATGGGGCGGCCATCGGTTCCGCGAGCGGCCTTCACTTGATAATCCGTCAGCCGGGTAAAACTGCACTCGGCCGGGGGGTGTTCATCAGTGACGGTGGGTCAGGGAACCAAAAAAAAGCGCTCCTCCCCCGCTTAGACAGCGGGGCTGGAGCGCGAGTAAAAAACGCGGACGAAATGAAAACTGCGAGGGTTGCGTCAGCCGTTCCTGGAAGGAGCCAACACCAATTGCTGTCCCGGCTTGATGGGGTCTTTCGGACCGAGCTTGTTCAGCTTGAGGAGTTGATCGGCGGGAATGCCGTATTTGCGGCTGATCCCGTAAACGGTTTCGCCCTTTTGAACCACGTGTACCTTCGCCTTGATGTCCTTGTCGCTTTTTGCGGCCGCGACGGCGGGTTTTGCAGCGGCGGCATCCGTTTTAGGCGATACGGTTTCCGCTTTCGGTGCGGGTGATTCCGGCGTCTTCGGCGGGGCTTTCGCCACGTCCTTGGACAGCTGGTCGACTTTCTTGTTCAGCACCGCCTCCAACTGCACCATGCGTTCTGAAATGGAGGCGATTTCCTTTTCCTTGCGGTCGAGGCGTGCGAGACCGGTGTCGATCCACTCCATTTTAGCGAGCTTCTCTTCAATGCTTTTCATGCGGCTTTCGATGTTTTTGATCTGATCTTTCTCGGCGGACTTGGGAGCGCCGGACATGAACATCAGCGCGATGATTACGGCCACCAGTACCCCGGCCCCGGCGATCACGATGGGCTTCATGGATTTTTTCGATCCGCCGTCCCGCGCGGTGGAATAATCATAAGCGTCTTCGCGCTCCTCACCGCCGGTGCGCTTTCCGCTCATGACGAAATTGTCTTTGGGGTTGCTGTCGTGTTCTTGCATATCGGACCTCATGATGGCTCGTGGACTTCCATTCCGCACGGGGGCCGTGGAAGTTGATAGCGCTTGTTTTTTTGTTCGGTTTCAGAATCGACAGGCGTTGATGGCCCCGCAATTGGGGGCCCCTGACACCCATAACACCATATATAGATGAATTTTCAGATAAAGGCAATCAAAAAAAATCCACACCCCACTAACGGACGGGCATGCCGGGCCACACGGGAGAATCCCGGTCGGCCGGTATTTGCGGAGCGGCGGCTTCGAGGGCGGCTTCGGAGGCGAAAATTATCAGGACATTTACCGCGGCGCCTACTGCTTTTTTTCGGGGGTCTTGACGTTGCCCTCAAAAGACTCGGGGTTTGCAAAATATTCGTCGGGGTTCGACCTGAGGGTGTCCAGCCGGTATTGATAGTAGCCGATGCGCACGCGTTTGTTGTTCTGCGAGCCGAAGTAATCCAGCGGCTGCGCCTCGAGCTCCGCAATTTTCTTCTCGAGCCGGACCTTCTCACGCGCGATCAGCTCATCCCGGCCGGGAGGGGCGTTGCGTTTGATGGATTCGGCTTCCTTGCGGGCCTCCTCCTCGCGGGCTTTCTCCTCTTCCAGTTCCTGGATGATGGCCTCGGCGCTGCGCTGCTCTTCTTCCTGGGCGGCCGCGTCGGCGGCAGGCGCCGAGGCCGACTCCCTCTCCTTGAACATCAGTTTCACGTTGCGCGCGTTCGACGGCGGGGTGTTGCCGTAGATCATGTTCCCCTGTTCATCGGCCCACCGGTAGACATCCGCGCTCAGGTAGGAAAGGCAGGGGACGACAAAAAAAATCAAGGCGGCGATCAGGCGAGATTTCATTACTGTTTTTCCACAAATGATTTGATGACGTTGTTCTGCGGCGGCGGCAGGGTGTCGAATTTGACCCCGAAGCCCTGTGGACCGCTCCAGGCGACTTTTCCGGACAAGGAAAAGGGCGGCGAGGAATCGGGCAGGGCGAAATTCAGGACGATGGTCTCCCCGACCTTGAAGCGGTCTGTGGTCTCGATGAACACGCCCCCGATGCTGATGTCCAGGATGTAGCTGCGGAAATCGCTGCCCTTGACCTGATAATTCGCATTGATCAGACAGGGTTTCCGCGGGTTTTCACGCATCGACGGCTCGGTGCCCTCCAGGCTGACCGTCCGCTCCGGGGGCTCGAACTCCAGGTGGTGCCCCATCTGCTCGAGAAGAATCAGCTGCTGGTCTTCGGACATCTCCACGATCAGCTTGAACAGGTGTGCGGTCACCTGGTCGCCCACCAGCTGCTTCAAAAGAATCAGCTGCTGATCCCTCGGCAGGGCGCTGATCAGGTTGAAGAGCCTCAACGTGACCCCGTACCTGCCTGCCTGCTGGTCTGAGTTGAGCATGTCGGGTCCCCTTGCCGCGACACCTGAAAATTACTTATAAGTTCGAAACGATAGACCTTCGAGAGCGGTCCTGTCAGCGCGATCCATCACCGGAATTGATTCCAAGTATACTATGTCCGGACGGATTAGTCAATATTCACATTTAAATTAAGTGCTTATGATAATCCTGTGGAATTATTGCCCCATCGTTACCCCGGCAGGATTTCGTATTCGGTGGTGATCTGGGCCACTCCCCGGACCGTGGCCGCCACCGAGCAGTACTTGTCCTGCGACAGGCTGATGGCCTGTTCGACGGCCTTCGCCGTCAGGCCCTGCCCGGCCAGGCGGTATTTCACGTGGATCTTGCGGTAGGGCCATGGAGGCTCGGGGTCGCGCTCGCCGGTGGTCGTCACCTCCAGCAGCGTGAGCGTCATGCGCTTTTTTTCGAGAATCTCGACGACATCCACGGACGAGCAGGATGCCAGCGCGATCAAAAGCATCTCCGACGGCTTGACGCCGATGCCGTCGGCCTGCCCCGAGAGGACCACCGAGTGGTTGCCGGAGTCGATCCCCACGAAATGCTTCTCGTTCAACCAGCGAACCGTTGTCGTGACGGCCATGAGCACCTCCATAGTTTGATTTGCGGGATGTCGGCGCGGGTACGAATCAGTCCATACCCCATATCCCCGGCGAAGTCGAGGCGCGTTGGAATCGATTGACACCCGCCCGGCTTTCGGGGTTAAATGCCGGCATCATCGGCGGTCGGCACCGGCGCGCGGCTCCCCCGCGTGTGCGGGAGCCGCCCGGCAAAAGCGAAGGAGGGACCAATGGCAGAGTTGCTGCGGACCTTGTTTCATGGGCGTCATGCGAAGCTCGGGGCCACGTTGGTGGAATTCGGGGGCTGGGAGATGCCCGTCCAGTACCCGGCGGGCATCGTGCAGGAGCATCTGGCAACCCGCCGCCGATCAGGGCTTTTCGATGTGTCCCACATGGGGCGTTTCCGCGTGGCCGGCGGCGACGCGCCGGCTTTTTTGCAGCATGTGCTCACGAACAACGCCGCCGCCCTGAGTGTCGGGGAAGCACAATACACCATGATTCCCGATGCGCGCGGCGGGGCCATGGACGATGCCTACCTCTACCGCTTTTCCCCGGACGAGTTCCTGCTGGTCGTGAACGCCTCCAACCGTCAAAAGGACTGGGACCACCTGAACGCCGCGGCGCGGGGGTTCCGGTCGGTGAAATTGACGGACCGCACCCGCGAGGTGGCCATGCTGAGCCTCCAGGGGCCGGAGGCCAGGGGCACCCTGGAGAGGATCCTGGAATCCGGTCGACTTCCGGAGCCGCTGCGCAACCGCCTTAGCATCGCCGCCTTCAACGGCGCGCCGCTGCTGCTCGCGCGCACCGGATACACCGGCGAGGCGATCGGGTTCGAACTGTTCATCGACGCCGCACCGGCGCCGGCGCTCTGGGACCGGCTCATCGCCGAGGGGGTTCAACCCGTCGGCCTGGGGGCGCGGGACACGCTGCGCCTGGAGGCGGCCCTGCCGCTTTACGGCCACGAACTGGGGCGCGACCCGGAAGGACGGGAGATCCCGATTTTCGCGTGCGGCCTGGCGCGGTTCGCCGTCAGCTTTTCCCCGCTGAAGGGCGATTACGTGGGCCGGGACGCTCTGGCGCGGCAATTCGAGGCGTGGCAGCGGTTCGCCGAGCGGGATTTCCGCCGCATCGCCGACCTCCCGCGCCTGATTCAACCCATCGCCCTGATCGACAAGGGCATCGCCCGGGCCGGCGCGCCGGTGCGGCGCGGCGGCCAACCGGCCGGCTTCGTCACCAGCGGAACGATGGTCCCCTACTGGGTGAGCGCCGGGGAGAGCATCGATTCCACGCAGACCGACGAGCGGGGCATGCGCGCGATCGGGCTGGCGCTGCTCGACAGCGATCTGCGAGAAGGCGACGAGGTCGAGGTCGACATCCGCGGCAGGATCGCCCGCGCGGTCATCGTGCCCTATCACCTGCGCAACGAGGCCCCGCCGCGGGCCTGGCCGATCCTCTGGAACGAGCAGCGCCGGGGCAAACGCGAGGGCCTCTTCGCCGGTGATGCGCTGCGCAAGGTCCGCACCCTGGTGGACCAGGCCGCCCGCAACCACACCTGGCGGCAGACGGAGTGCGTCAACCTCATCCCGTCCGAGCAGACGGCGTCCCCCATGGTGCGGCTGCTCTCGGTGACCGACCCGGCCGGCCGCTACGCCGAGCACAAGGCGGTCAAGGCGTTCAAGGAGGCCGACGTTTTTTACTACCAGGGGACCGACTTCATCGCCGAGGTCGAGCAGTTGCTGGTTTCCGAGCTGAAGGCCTACCTGGAGTGCAGCGAGGTGGAGGCCCGCACCGTTTCCGGCCAGATGGCCAACACGGCCGTTTTCAGCGGCATGGTGGACTATCTCAACCGCACCGACCGCAAGGGCGAGCAGCTTCGCCTGCGCAAGGTCATGAACCACCACATCATCCGGGGCGGCCATCTCAGCGCGCAGCCCATGGGCGCCCTGCGGGATTTCGTCATGCGCGAGGGCCTCTGGGAGAAGCCGGCCGTCGTGAACTTTCCGGTGCTGCCCGAAAACCCCTACCAGGTCGACATCGCGGCGACCCGTGCGCTGCTGGCCGAGCACCGGCCGGAGCTGATCATCCTCGGAAAGAGCATGACGCTGCACCGCGAGCCGGTCGCCGAGGTGCGGGCGGCCATGACCGAGCTGAACACCGGCGGGGTCCTGATGTACGACATGGCCCACGTGCTCGGGCTCGTGGGGCCCCACTTCCAGCGGCCCTTTGCGGAGGGCGCCGACATCGTGACCGGCTCCACGCACAAAACCTATTTTGGGACCCAGCGCGGCATCATCGCGGCGAACTTCAATCCCGCGGAGGCCCGCTATCCGCTCTGGGAGGCGATCCAGCGCCGCACCTTCCCGGGCAGTCTCAGCAACCACCATCTCGGCACGCTGCTCGGGCTTCTGCTGGCGGCCTACGAGATGAATCACTTCAAGGAGGCCTACCAGCCGGCCGTCATCGCCAACGCCAAGGCCTTCGCGCGGGCGCTGGCGGACGGCGGGCTGAACGTGGCCGGCGACCCTGCGATCTCCTTCACCGAGACCCACCAGGTGATCGTGAGGGTCGGCTACGCAAAGGGCGCGCAGGTCGCGCGGCGCCTCGAGGACAACCACATCATCCTCAACTACCAGGCCGCGCCGGACGAGGAGGGGTTCACGGCCTCCGGCGCGCTGCGCATGGGCGTGCAGGAGATGACGCGCTTCGGGATGACGGCGGCCGACTTCGCCGAGCTGGCGCGGCTGATGGCCGACTGCATCCTCACGGCCCGCCGCGTGAAAGACGAAGTGGTCCGCCTGCGCCGGCGTTTTCTGCAGATGAAGTACTGCTTCGGCGGCAGCGAGGTCAACGATCTGATCCAGAAGCTCCACGCCCTGATATAGCAGGTACGGATCACCGGCAGCGGAAAAACCGAACCCCTCAACGGCCTCTGCCTCTTTGCGGTAAGGCCCCTGGCCGAGAAGCGCGCCCATCAAAAACGGGAAATGAGCGATCGGGAGAGAGCGATGTCGGAAATCAGAATGACCGGGGAACTACGGACGGATTACGAGTGCGAAGCAACCGGCCTGCCGGCCGAACGGTGGGCGGAGGCGGTCTTCAAGGCGGCCAACGAAGAGATCGTGCTGGAGGTCAGCATCGAGAAAGAGGTGATTGTGGCGATCATGGTCGGCGAAGACGCCGCCTGGAAAGGCACGCTGGAGGGGCTGAAGAAAATCCTGCGCGGCGAGATCAAGGCGAAATAGGGGGTGCGCATGGTCGACCGTGCCGTTGCCACCCTCATCGACCGCGAGCGCTGCATCGGCTGCGGCGAGTGTGTCCGCCTCTGCCCGTCGCAGACCCTTGAGATGCAGGACGGCAAGGCCGCCGTGACGGGCGCCCGCTCGCTCGGCTGCGGGCACTGCGCGGCCGTTTGCCCGGTGGAAGCGGTCCGGGTGGAGGGACTCGATCCGCACGGTTACCGGTTTCACACCTTTGACTGCCGCACGGACTGGATGCCCTACGGGGCCTTCGACGCCGGCGAGCTGGTGCGGCTGATGGCCTCGCGCCGCTCCTGCCGTTCGTTCGATCCGAGAAACGTGGAGCGCACGCTGCTCGAGGACCTGGTCCGGATCGGCGCAACCGCGCCGTCCGGGACGAACAGTCAAAACCGGGTCTTCACCGTTCTTCCCGAACGCGCGGCGGTGATGGCGCTCGGCAACGCCGTCGGCGCGTTTTTCAAGCGCCTGAACCGCATGGCCGGAAACCCGCTGCTGCGCCAAGGCCTGCGCCTCATCGGCCGGCCGGAGCTTGAGGACTATTTCCGGGATTACCACCAGAGCGTGGCGGAGGGCCTGGCCGACTGGGAGGAGCGCGGCCGCGACCGGCTGTTCCACGGGGCGCCGGCCGCCATCGTAGTCGGGTCGGCCCCCGGGGCGAGCTGCCCGGCCGAAGACGCCCTGCTCGCGGCCCAGAACATCCTGCTCGGTGCGCACGCGCTGGGGCTGGG
>JALOPD010000132.1 GCA_025454075.1 Desulfobacterales bacterium
GAGGCCCGGCGCCATACCCCGCCGACCACAAAAAACCAAACAGCAAACACCCAAAAACCGAAACACCAAAATTGTAACGGCCGACCGGGTAACCGGTCAGCCGTTAAGGAGGAGAACAGATGAAGAAATTATTAGGCTTGATTCAGGAATATGAAAATGGCTTGCCAGGTTTTTGAATACTTGGGCGGTTTATCCGAATTAAGAATTTTTATGGTGTTAATTCAATATTTTGTAAATTTGAAACTGCCGGGTCCGACCCGTTGTGTACTGATTTTTAAGGGGCTGAGAACTCCCGTCGCCGTTCAGGTTTGTAAACCGCGGATCGCCATCTTTCCAAAAAACCGTTTGTTTTAATTATGAAATTTTGCTAAACGGGGGCGTTCAAAATTTTGAACCGGCCAGGGCCGATCCCAGAGATCAATAAACAACCACCTGTTATTTATATTAAAAGGTACGATTCATGTCCATGAACGCCCCGGCTGCCTCCGGGACTTCGCTCGCCCTCGAGCCGGAAACCATCCGGCGCAACCCGATGTTCATCTACCTGGTGGTGCTGACCATCTGCTCGACCGTGGGTCTGCAGACCTGGTCGACGCTGTTCAACAACTTCGCGGTGGGGGTCGCGCAGCTGGACGGCGCGCAGGTCGGCATGATCCAGTCCATCCGCGAAATCCCCGGGTTCCTGGCGCTGCTGCCGCCCTCTCGATCCTGATTCTGGGCGCCGGCTTGGCGGCGACCGGGTTCTTCCCGAGCTACGCCGGCATCGCGCTGACCACCCTGATCAGCAGCTTCGGGTTCCACTATTACGAGACGACGAACATGTCGCTCACCCTGCAGTACTTCAAGACTCACGAGTCCCCGTGGGTCTTCGGCAAGCTCACCAGCCTGGCCGCCGCGACCAGCATCGCGATCGGCCTGCTGATCTGGGCGATGATGGCCTTCATGAGCTTCGCCCAGGTCTATCTCGCGGTCGGCCTGCTGATCGCCGGGGCCGGCGCGTGGGCCTTCACGCGCGACCCGTCCAACCCGAAGGCGCTGCCGCAGCGCCGGCAGATGGTGCTGCGCCGCAAGTACTGGCTCTTCTACTTCCTCACCTTCATGGCCGGCGCCCGGCGGCAGATCTTCATCGCCTTCTCGGTGCTGCTGCTGGTGCAGAAGTTCGGCTACACGGTCCAGGAGGTGACGCTCCTCTTCGTCGTCAACAACTCGATCAACTACTTCCTGAGCCCCTGGGTCGGCAGGGGCATCATCCGCTTCGGCGAGCGCCGGATGCTCTCGGTGGAGTACCTGAGCGTCATCTTTCTTTTCACGGCCTATGCCACGACCGACTCCAAGCTGATGGTGGCCTTCATCTACATCCTCGACCAGGTATTCTTCACATTCGCCATCGCCATCCGGACCTACTTCCAGAAAGTGGGCGACCCCCGCGACATCGCCCCGAGCATGGCGGTCGGCTTCACGATCAACCACATCGCCGCGGTGTTTCTGCCGGCCCTCGGCGGCATGCTCTGGCTGGTCGACTACCGCATCCCCTTCTTCGCCGGGGCGGCCATGGGGGTCATCTCGCTCCTGGCGGTCCAGAAGATCCGAACCCCTTAAAAGCGAAAGCCCGCCGCAAAACATCAACTTCCGGGAATAGCCCTTGATCCTTCGGTGCGCGCGTGTTAATGACCGTCGGTCACTTTATGAACTACGGTCACAATGGAGCCCCGGGAGGGCAGATGGCCCGCAGGCAGATTGAGAAGTCGCGGGAAACGCAGGAGGAGCTTCTGGCGTCTGCCTTGCTGCTTTTCCAGGAGCGCGGATTCTTCGCTACCACGATTGCCGACATCACCCAGAAGGCCGGCTACGCCAAGGGCAGCTTCTACCGTCACTGGCAGGGCAAGGACGACCTCATCCTCCAGCTCATCGAGCGCAAACTGACCGAGCATCGCTCTCGCCGCACGGCCGCCCTGGCCTGCGCCCGGAGCCTGGAGGAGGTGCTCGACGCCATCTGGGACTTTCTCGAAGCGATCATGCAGGACAGGAGCTGGGCCCGGGTGTTCCTGGAATTCACCATCCACGCCTCGCGCAACGAGCGGCTGCGGGCCGAGCTGGCCAAGAGCGCGTACCGGCTCTCGGACCCACTGTTTGCCGAGCTGGTGGCCGGACACGTGGGCCGGGGTGTGAGCGGCGAGAAGCTCGGGGCCCTGAACACGTGCCTGTTCGAGGGATTTCTCATCCACGGCATCCTCGAGACAGGCACCCTGAATCGAAGCGACGTACGCCTGGCGGCCAAGACGCTGATGATGTCGCTGGCCGGGCAGAAGACGGGCTGAAAAAAGCACCCCCGCCACGGTGGGGTAATAATGGAGGCGATCATGTTCAAACCCATCCGTCAGATGTTCTGTGCAATGCTGGTTCTCGGCACGGCTGCCGCGGTGAGCGCCGGCCCCGTCAGGCTGACGTACAGCTCCTTGTTCCCGCCCACCCACGACCAGGCGAAACTGGCCGAGGCCTGGGGCAAAGAAGTGGAGACGCGCACCGGCGGCCGGGTGGTGGTGGAGTTCTACCACGGCGGCACGCTGACCAAGGCCGACCAGGTCTACGGCGGCGTGGTGGAGGGCATCTCCGACATGGGCATGTCCGTTCTGGCATACTCGCGCGGCCGCTTCCCGGTCATGGCCGCTGTGGACCTTCCCCTGGGATACTCCGACGGCGTTACGGCCACCCAGGTGGCCAACGGCGTGTTCGAGAAGTTCAAGCCCAAGGAATTCAACGACGTGCAGGTCATGTACTTCCATGCCCACGGGCCGGGGTACATCCACACCCGGGACAAGCCCGTGGCGTCCATGGCCGACGTGAAGGGCCTGAAGCTGCGCGCCACCGGCAACTCGGCCAGGCTGGTGGAGGCGCTGGGCTGCACGCCCGTGAGCCAACCCATGGGCGAGACCTACCAGTCCATTCAGAAGGGCGTGGTCGACGGCAGCGTCCATCCGCAGGAGTCCAACAAGGGCTGGCGCCTGGCCGAGGTCGTGAACGTCTGCATCGAGGCTCCCGAGGTGGCCTACACCACGGCCTTCTTCGTGGTCATGAACAAGGCCAGGTGGGCCGGGCTCCCGGGTGACGTGCAGAAGACCATCCTGGCCGTCAACGCCGAATGGGCCCGGAAGCACGGCCGGCAGTGGGACGCCAGCGACAGCGACGGCCGCGAGTTCTTCGCCGCCAGGGGCGGCAAGTTCATCAAGCTCGACCCGGCCGAGACCGCCAGGTGGAAGGCCGCCGTGGCCCCCATCATGGACGCCTACGTCAAGGAGACGGCGGCGAAGCAAGTGGACGGCAAGGCCGTCGTGGACTACATCGCCGCCGCCCTCCAGGCTGCCAAATAAAAAAACGAGCAGGGCACGGGTTCCCGGAGGGCCTAACAGCTCTCTCCGGCTTCCCCCGTTTGAAAGGAGGGCGACGTCATGGATAGAGCGGCAAGCCGGCCGGGTCTGTTGGACCGCCTGTCGGAGGCCATGCGCATCATGGCCTGCGTCGGGCTGGCGGCCATGTCCCTCGTGACCGGAGCCGACGTGGTGGGCCGGGCGCTGCGGCACCCGGTGTTCGGGTCGGATGAGATCGTGGCCCTCCTGGCGGGACTGGTGACCGCCTTCACCCTGCCGTACGCCTACAAGGCCCGGAGCCACATCGCCGTGGACCTGGCCGTGAGCCGCCTCTCGGCGGGCGCACGGCGCGCCGCCTCCGTTTGCACCGACCTCCTGTCGCTGGCGCTCTTCTCGGTCATCGCCTGGCGCATGTTCGACTACGCCGTGGACCAGTGGCAGGCGGGCGTGCTCACCATGAACCTGGGGTTGCCCGAATATGGCGTCATAACGGCCGTCGGCCTCGGCTTCACCGTCTTCGCCCTTCTCATCGCCCGCGACGTCCTGTCACCGCGCCGGGGGGGGCGATAGAAATGGACCAGACCCTGTCCGGAATCCTCGGCACCCTGGTCATGATCGGGCTGTTCATGCTGCGCCTGCCCGTGGCCCACTCCATGATGCTGGTGGGGTTCGTCGGCTTCAGCCTGCTCACATCGTGGACCGGCGGGCTCAACCTCGTCTCGCGGTCCATCTATTCGTCCTTCGCCTCGCTCGACCTGTGCACGATCCCGCTCTTCATCCTCATGGGGCAGCTGGCCTTCAACACGGGCATCAGCAGCAAGCTCTACGACACGGCCTACCGTTATCTGGGCCACGTGCGGGGCGGACTCGCCATGGCCACCACTGTGGCCTGCACGGCATTCGGCACCGTCTGCGGCTCGAGCCCGGCCACGGCCGCCACCATGGCCACGGTGGGCCTGCCCGAGATGAAACGCTTCAACTATTCCGACCGGCTGGCCACGGGTTGTGTAGCGGCATCGGGGGGGCTCGGCATGATCATGCCGCCCAGCGTGGTGCTGCTGGTGTACGGCGTGCTCACGGGTCAGTCCATCGGCGCGCTCTTCGTGGCCGGCATCCTGCCGGCCATCCTGCTCACCGTGCTCTTTGTCGCCACGGTGTCCATCCTCTGCACCCACTCCCCCGAGATCGGGCCGGCCGGAGAGCGCTTCGGCTGGGGCGAGCGCCTCAAGGCCATGGCCGGGCTCATAGACACCCTGTTCGTCTTCGCCACCGTTGTAGGCGGCTTGTTCTTCGGCTGGTTCACGCCCACGGAGGCCGCGTCGGTGGGCGTCATCGCCGTGGCCGCTCTCTCCATGGCCAAGCGCCAGCTCACCTGGGAGGGCTTAAAAAAGTCCCTCGACGAAACGCTGCGCACCTCGTGCATGGTGATGTTTCTCATCGCCGGGGCGGTGGTGTTCGGCAAGTTCCTGGCCGTGACGCGCATCCCCTTCAACATCGCCACGTGGGTGGGCGGCCTGGACCTGCCGCCTTTCGCCATCATGGCGGTCATCGTGGCCATCTACTTCCTGGGCGGGTGCTTCATGGACTCGCTGGCCATGATCATGCTCACCATCCCGGTGTTCTACCCCGTGGTCATCAACCTGGGCTACGATCCCATCTGGTTCGGTGTCGTCGCGGTCATGGTCACCGAGATGGGCGTGCTCACCCCGCCGGTGGGCATCAACGTTTACGTGGTGTACGGCATAGCGCAGCGCATCCTTCCCGGGACACGCCTCGAGGACGTATTCAAGGGCGCCCTCCCCTTCGTTGGGGCGGTGGTGGTCTCCATCGCGTGCCTCATGGCCTTTCCCATCATCGCCACGCTCCTGCCAAGCCTGATGTACTAGAACCCATCTCGCCATCCTCCATCACCGGCCGGGTCGTCAGTGGGCAAGAAACGTGAACGGCTCGGCGGGAACGAACTTGCCTGAAACCTCTCCCGCCAGAATGGGGTTGCCGGCCAGGTCGAGCCTGGCCGGCTTCGAGCCCGGTTCAAGCTTCAGCTTTGCGATATCCACCCAGAAGACGCTCGGGCTGAAAGCGGACTCGAAGTAGTAGCGCCGGGCCCCGGTGTCGGCGACCGTCCGCCAGAGGGTGGCGGCGATGTTCGGCTTTTCCGGATCGGAGATGCCGAGCGGCACGGAAATGTTGCGAATCACCGAGAATACGGTGGCGACCGCAAGCCTTGGGTCTTCCACTTTGGGGGTCGCAGCGAGGTTCCAGCTCACGCGCGCGAACCTGTCGGAGGCGCGATGGGTGCCGGGCAGGAACTTCAGGCCGCCCACGTCCTTCCAGTAGGTAGTGATGGCCAACTGCTGGTCGAAGGTCGGCGAGTTCGTCATCACCGTGTATGTGCGGTCGTGGTGGATGACGAGCTTGCCCCTGACGTATTCGAAGATGGCGCTGTCGCCCGAGGCGTCTGCAATCGCAATGTGCCCCCCGGCGGCCTTGCCCCCGGGCAGAGCCGGCGCGACGATCGCAAAGGGCTCTTTGCGCAGCGCCTCCACCGCTTCCGCGACAGTCCCGTAGCTGTCGAGGATGTACTGCAGCCAACCGCCGACGGACAGCAGCGGCTTGCCCGACGCTCTCGCGTCTCCGTAGTCGGATTCGACCAGATACAGGATGTTGGCAACGAGTCCGGCCTCGTTCATGCCGTCGGCCGAAGCGAGGTCATAGATGTCTCCGACGACCGAGCCGTACTTGGACGTCCACGTGATCGATCCGGCACCCGCACCACCGTCCCGCGCCATGCCGCGCGGAAAGGCCCAGAGATCGGTCCCCGTGTCGTCGTACCAGTCCATGGTGCGGCCCACGATGAAACTCCTGGTGCCGGTTTCGTAGAGGATCCGGGTGCAGGCCTCCGACGCCGCTATCAGCGCCAACGTGACCGCAGCCGTTATTGCGATGGTGACCGCTGCTTGCCGTCTCATTTCCGGTTCTCCCTGCATGTTGATTTGACGTAAAGGGCGGCGGGCGGCCCTTCCGCTCTCGAGGATATTCCGCGTTCAGGTCGGGCCGCTCTCGTTTCCAATTAAGCATTCGACATGCAGGACGGAAGTGGACTTTGGTCCATCTACCGGAGCCACCCGACCGGATAGAATCCCTCGTGCCTCGGCGGCAAGGGGCGCCCCGCGACAGGCTGCCCCTACCGAGCCTTGCGCCGCACCGCGTGTTCGAGCGCCGTTGCGGGGTCGCTTTCCAGGCAGGACAGGTGCAGCTCGTAGCTCTTGACGGACCAGTAGACCCCGAACGTCAGGATGCCGGCCGCTTCGACGAAGAAGACCTTGTCGGCCGGGACCCCGAACAGGAAGGCCACGGCGAGCCCCGGGGCGGGGAACAGGATCATCGCAACCGCAATGGCCCGGTAGGCGCGGCGGAATGCGGCCGCATCGTGGTCGACAGGCAGATATTCCAGGCTCTTCTCCGCGCAGAACCAGACGACGATCGCCAGGAACACGAACAGCAGAACGGCGGCGATGTAGTGGACGGGCCAGGACGGTAGGGCGGCCCACGCCTTGACCGCCGGGCAGTTTTCGAAGAGCTGCGCCACGCGCGGGTCGCCGGCGGCTTCGGCCAGGGAGAGTCGCTCCGGGAAGATCGCGACCAGCGCGGCGCAGACGGCCGCCAGGTTGAGCAGGGTGTTCTCGAGCGGGGTGAGCCCCTTGTACGCGAACAGGAAAACCCCGATGGCGAAGAGGAACCCAACGAAGATCGTCCGTGCCGGGAAGGTGGCGCACTGGCCTTGGGCGGCGGCCCAGAAGTAGGCGCTCATCGATGACTGCAGATCCAGGCCGTGGCCAAGTTTCCCGTACAGGTACAAGACAAACGGCATCGCAAAACCGAGCGCAGCGAGGCCCACCCGCAGCGAGAAATAGGTGTCCGAGAAGTGCTTCCAGAGCTCCGTGGAGTCGCCCGCTGGCGGGGTATTGGACAGCATGTTCATCTCGGATCCTCAAACAGGTCCATTCCCGTCCCGTCCGCCCCGGCGGATGATCTGTGACGGGAAGGCAGAGGAAGGGGCTGGAATCAATTGGGCTTGTCCCCGACGGTTTCGGTTATGACCGCCAGAGCTCGTCAGAGGCAAGCAGGGCGCAAAACTCCTTAAACGGCAGGACCTCGATGCCCTCTGCGGTTCTCAGGACCGGCCCGCGGGGGTAGACGATGAGTCGACGCTTGAGCCCCTTCAGTTCCGATGCAGCGCGCAGTCCCCGGCACCAGCTTTCGGTGAAATTCCCGCCCGACTTGGCCTCGATAGCGACGAAGCGCCCTCTCTGTTCCAGCAGGAAGTCGACCTCCGTGAGCGCGCCGCCGGCGGGCGCCCAGTAGTACATATCGCTGCAGATCCCGCGATAATCCCGATAGGCCCGGATCACCTGAGCGACCAGCCCCTCAAAGAGCGGGCCGCGCTCTTCGGGTACGACCGGCCCGGAGACGCGCTTCATCGAACGAGCGAGCCCCGGGTCGCACCAGTACCATTTGGGGAGCTTGCGTTCGCGTACCCGCAGCTTCGCCTCGTAGGCCGGGAGCCGAAAGCACAACAGAGTCTCTTCGAGAATCTCCAGATAGCCGGAAACCGTGGTCCGCGCCACGCCGGCGTCACGGGCGATCGTGCTGACATTGACGGTCTGCCCGTGGAAGAGAGCGGCAACCGGCAGGAAACGGGCAAAACCCGGCAGGTTTTTCACCAGGGCTTCGGCCTGGATTTCCTGTTTGAGATAGAACTGGGCATAGGCGGAGAGCGCTTCGGCCTTGGCTTCGGAGTCGAAGACGACCGGCAGCAGACCGTATTGCAGCGCGGAGTCGAGCTCGAACCGACCGCCCAACTCTTCCGGCAGAAAGGGGTGCATGGCCCGGTTGAGGGCGCGCCCGGCCAAAAGGTTCACGCCGGCACGCCGGAGCTTTCTGGCGCTCGATCCACACAGGACGAACCGCAACCGCTTTTCTTCAATCAGCCGGTGGACCTCGTTCAGTAGCTGGGGCAGTCGCTGGATTTCGTCGATCACCACCCAGCTGCCGGATTTTACTGCCCTCAATTGATCGGCAAAAAGAGCGGGGTAGGCCAGCAGATTCTGGTACGTTTCCTCGGAGAGCAGGTCGATCACATGGGCATCGCCGTAGGTCGATCGCAGCCAGGTGCTCTTTCCGGAGCCGCGGGGGCCCATCAGGAAAAAGCTCTGCTTGGGAGGGGCGAGGATGCGGTTGAATTCGGCTGTATGCATCTCCGTCATTTTGCGTCGCTTTTTGACGGCATACTATACAATACGGGCCACGGTGTCAACTCGCCGCTGTTTGTCGAAAACCCGGGTCGGACCGCCGGTCAGTCTGTTATCGGTAATTAAGGGGGGGGTCGAACTCTCCTCTCCGGGCGAGATCGAATGGCGGGGCACATCCGCTCTATTCCCGCAACCACTCCTCGTATTCCCGGCGGTCAGCGGCCACAAGCGCCCTGTTCTGAGCCGGTGACGATTTCCACGAATCTTGGCCCATCTGACACGGATACTCGGCGTACGCCAGGATGTCACGGTAGTCCTGCTTTGCGGTTGCGATGTTTCTCCGAATCCTATCCAGATCGCCGCCGGAGATCTTGAGAACGGCGAGCCTGACCCGAACGGGTTCGTTCTCGTACGATTCCATTCCGTATCGGCGGAGCGCCCCCTCTGCGGCGCCCCGCTTTTCCGGGTCCGGAAAGAGCTTCAGCAGTTTCGTTTGCAGTATGTCCATCAGGAGAGGCGGAACGACTAAAAGTGGTAGACGAACCTGAGGTTGTACCGCTCACCTTCGGGCCGGTTTTCGGCGTAGGCCTCGATATACATGTTTAAAAAAAGGTGGGCGTCCTTGGTGATCGACCACAGCAGCCCGGGGCCTATCCCCAGAACCTGCTCCCGGGTATCCGGGATGCTGTTGCCGTCCACTTCGAGGTCGGTGAACTGCTTGAGGTAGTAGCCGTTAATCCCCAACCTGAACCCCGGCAGGACTTCATAGCTAGTCGCGAAGTTTGCGTGCACGGCTTGGCCGGCCTGAGTGTCATTGGCCCCCGCGTACGCCCGGTTCGGGTCATTATTCTTAAAGTTGTAGAGGTAATGAATCCGGGTGGAGGCGGTCCAGTGGGGCGTAAGGAACAGTGTCGCCGCCCAGTAAGGATTGAAGCTGAAAAAATTGCTGCCCGGGTTCAACTCCTTGTTGGAATCATATTTTCCGGTTGGCAAGAGGAACTGCAGCTCAATGCGGTGCATGAATATCGGCCCATTGGCTCCCATGACGGGACCCCATTGCAGGAAAGGGCCGACGGTCAAGTCACCCAAGCCGGACCCGTTGTCTTCGGGGTAGGGACCGTTGTTGCCGTAATCGAGATCGAAACTGACCAGCGGAACGATGAGGTTCATTCCCCACTTGCCCCCGAACAGCACAGGCTGGTCCGACTGGTAAATCACCTGGGTCAGGCTGACCCAAACGTCAAGATCCTCGTTGAACCCGGGACCCGCCGGCGGTCCGCCATCCAGGAAGCTGGTGAAACCGAGGTTCACCGCCGGCAGATCGTACGCGTGGACAGGTCCGACCACGCACAACGCCGTCAGAACATACATCAACCCCCTTCGGAATCCCGCCATACCTCCTCCTTTGCATTGTGTAAATCATTCAACTCTAAAATCAGTCAGCTGGCCTGCTATTGAAAAATCAGCCCGGAGGGAAACCAGCGGGCGCAGAACCAGAACGGCGACAGTGGAACCGAGAAAAACTGAGTGTAGAGCAGCAAAAATCTATTTCGCCGCGTTCTATTTCTGAGAAGGCTGTATAGGGGATTTAGAACTCTTCTAATCGCAGTTGAACATAGATGTCAATAAACCGTATTGGTCGAAGATGCCTTTTCAAAACGGTACGCTCTGTCGGAAATCTATGCAGATCCCCATCAGGGGGCGACCGCCTTACAGAGGCAGCAAAGTACAGGACGGGCGGTCAAGCGGGTCCATTGGTTTGGGGCTTCATCTGGCGAAGCCTTTCCCGCCAAGCCCCGGTCGGTTATGGCGAGAGCGACAGCATACGGGTATGGCTGCCTCCGCCTACTCTGCCCTATTCCCGCAGCCACTCCTCGTATCCCCGGCGGTCCGCAGCCACAAGCGCTCTGTTCTGGGCCGGTGACAACTTCCACGAATCCTGGCCCATCTGGCGCGGGTACTCGGCATACGCCGGGATGTCGCGGTAGTCCTGCTTTGCGGTTGCGATGTTGCTCCGAATCCGGTCCATGTCGGCGCCGGAGATCTTGAGAACGGCGAGCCTGACCCGGGCAGGCTCGTTCTCGCAGGATTCCGTCCCGTAGCGGCGAAGTTCCGCCTCTGCGGCGCTCCGTTTCTCCGGGTCGGGAAAGAGCTTCATCAGCTTCGTCTGCAGTATGCCGTCAGGGT
>JALOPD010000445.1 GCA_025454075.1 Desulfobacterales bacterium
CCTGGCCGGGATGGGCGCCAAACCCCAGGACATCGACACCGAAGGCTACCGGCGTCTGCTGCGCATCCTCGAGGTCGTTGAACACGACACCTGGCAGCTATTCGAGGACATGCACCGCTACAACCGTTACGCCGCGGAGGCCAGGCGGTCCTTCATGAAGGCGCTGCGGGCCGTCGAGAGCAGGATAGGGGACGACGCGCTTTGGCGTTGACGCCTGCGGAATTCCTCAAGCAGTTCGCGGCTCCGGTTACCCCCCGTTCTTGACGAAGTAGCCGTATTCCCTGGCGTTCACGTTGTGGCGCTTTTCCCAGGCAAGGGTGGAGGACTTCGTGGGACCATAGTCGTGGCCGGGCCACACCACGGTTGCATCGGGCAGCTGCATCAGCCGCCGGATGGAGGCTCCCAGGGTCAGGCGATGGCCGCCGGACAGATCGGTCCGGCCGCTGTCGCCGACGAACAGGGTGTCGCCGGTGAAGAGGTTGCCTTCGGCATAAAGGCAGATGCCGCCCGGCGTGTGACCGGGTGTGTGGAACACGCGGAAGGTCAGCTCCCCGACCTTAAGATCGCTTTCGTCGGCCCAGAGGATGTCGGCGTCGGGGACCGCGTCGGCCTCCAGGGCATGGATGATGACGCGGGCGCCGGTAAGACGCTTGAGTTCGGCGCAGCCGGCGGTGTGGTCGGCATGCCCGTGAGTGTTGACGATGAAGGCGATCTTCAGCTTCTGCCTTTCGGCCTCGGACAGGATCCGCTTCACGTTGGCGCCCGGATCGATCACCACGGCCTGGAGCGTCTTTTCGCACCCGACCAGATAGCAGAAATTGTCCATCGCCCCGAGCTTGAGCTGCCTGATGATCATCGTTCACCCTCCTTTCCTGAATACCCGCAATAAGGATTCGTTTGACGTTTGAGGAGCGCTGCGCCCGCCGGCAGGGGACACGGCCATCATAGCGTTCGCGACGCCTGGACGCAATTTCCCGATCGTGCTTGACCGCTGCCGGGGATTAATGTCAAACTGCCCAACGAACGATGAACCGATCCGGGCCTGGAGCCGACGACAGGACGGGCGCGCACGATGCTGACGATCACCGCCGACATAGCGATCCCTTTGCACGAAATCGACATCAGCGCCGTCCGCTCCCAGGGGGCGGGCGGCCAGAATGTCAACAAGGTCGCCACCGCCGTTCATCTGCGCTTCGACATCCCGGCCTCCTCCCTGCCGGCGGATCTCAAACAGCGCCTTCTGGGGATCAAGGACCGGCGCATCACCCGCGAAGGGGTGATCGTCATCAAGGCCCAGGGCCAGCGCAGCCAGGAGCAGAACCGGGAGGAGGCGCTGCACCGTCTCCAGGCGCTGGTTGCGAAGGCGGTCGTCGTGCGGCGCAAGCGCAGGCCCACGCGGCCCACGCCGGGATCCCGGGCCCGACGCCTGCAGCAGAAGGACAGGCGCGGGCGCATAAAGGCCGCGCGCGGACGGGTGGCGGATGCAGACGAATAGAGCGCTTTTTTCAAAGCGAACGATCGGGGGGCTATCATGATCCATGTCACGCCCAGGGCCGCCGTTTACATCGCCGAACGCGGCGGCGACCTGACGCTTTATTCCCAGACCCTCTCGAAATGATGCGGCAGCCGCCAAATCCCTGCGGTCCGCATGGGAAAACCCGTGGCCAGAGCGGGTGAGCGATTCGAGAAGATCGCGATCGACGCAATAACCGTCTGGAAGTCAAGCACGGTCAGCCCCGCCCAACCGGCTCGGCCGATCCTCGTCGACCTCGGCGGCTGGCTGCTATGCGGCAAACGCGTGGTAGTGAAAAATGCACGCTGAACGCATGCGCCTGCCCATCCGCGCGTGGATTCTTCTGGAGCTGCCTTTCTGTCTGCTGGCGCTCACAGCTCCCTCCCGAGTTCCTCGCCTTCGCTGATGGCGTACATCAGGTGGCGGGGCTGCTTGGCATCCCCGATGAAATGCACGCGCGCGCGGTGCCCTTTCGCCAGGTTGGCAGCCTCGCGCAGGCTGACAAAGGTGTCGGCGAGAACCACGGCGTCAAAGCCGCTCAGCTCCGCCGCCTGCCCCGCCGCGCGGAACCGGGCCCCGTCGGCGCTAAACGCAAGGCCGTGAACGTTCTTGTAGAGCATGACCCCGCCGCGCTTCAGCCGCTCGCGCAGATAATAGCGGTCGTTGCTGGACATCTCCTCGGCGAAATGCGCTTTTCGATTCAGAACCGTGACGCTCTTGCCCCGCGTGGCGAGGTCGTCGGCCAGAACGAGGGCGGCCTGATTCCCGCCCCACACCAGAACCTGACGCCCGACGTCGACCGCCCCGGAAAGCAGCTCCGTTACCGTGCAGACCTGCATGTGCGTCTGATAGAGGCCCTTGATCATGGGCATATCGGGGAGGCTGCCGGTGGCCAGAACGACCTCATCCGGATCGATCTGGCGCAGCAGCTCCTCGCTCACTGCACAGTTCAGACGGACATCGACCTTCAGACCGGCCAACTCCTCGGCGAAATAGTTCAGGATATCCATCAGTTCGGAACGGCCGGGCGGCTTGGACGCCAGCCGCAAGGCGCCGCCGGTCGACTGCTGCTGATCGCAGACGGTGACCGCGTGCCCCCGCAGGGCCAGCATGCGGGCGGCCGCCAGCCCGGCCGGCCCAGCTCCTACCACCAGGCACTTCCTGGGGTCGGCGGCCGGTTCGATGCCGCGGGGCAACAGGTACTCGCGACCCACGTCCGGATTGACGACGCAGCCGCCCGGTTCCAGCTGGAAGACGGCATGAATGCAGCCTAAGCAACAGCCGATGCAGGGGCGAATGGTCCGAGCGGAACCGTTTTTGACCTTGTTCGGCCATTGCGGATCGGACAGCAGCGACCGCCCCAGGGCGACCATGTCCGCCTTCCCGTCGCGGATGATCGCCTCGGCCATTTCGGGCTTCTTGATGCGGCCCACGGCGATCACCGGGATCGCAACCTTCTTCTTGACCGCTTCCGCCAGGTGGACGAAGCACCCGTGCTCGACATACATGGACGGGATCGTCAGCTGCCGGCTGCCGTAGACGCCGGCCGAGACGTG
>JALOPD010000133.1 GCA_025454075.1 Desulfobacterales bacterium
TGCGCTCGATGCCTGTGCCGTGCACGCCCTTGTGGGTGATGAGGTGCTGCAGCAGGTCCCCCTCGCCGCAGCCCAGATCGACCACCTGCGAGCCCGGCTTGATCCAGGAGGCGATGATCTGCAGGTCATAGCGCATGCGGCTATCGGCCGAGCTCATGGTGGATTCTTTCCAGAAACCCGTGAATCAGCGTTTTCAAGCGTTCGCCCGGGATCAGGAAGGCGTCGTGGCCCCACTCGGCTTCGATTTCGCAGAAACTTACGTCGCGGCCGTTCTTTTTAAGCGCCTTGACAATGTCACGGGCCTGGTAGGTCGGGTAGAGCCAGTCCGAGGTGAACGAAATCACAAGAAATTTCGCTCGGGTCTTGGACAGCGCCCTGACGGCCGAACCCTCGCCGTGCTGTTTTCCCAGGTCGTAGTAATCGGCCGCCTTGGTGATGTAGAGAAACGAGTTGGCGTCAAAACGGTCGACGAACTTGCGGCCCTGATAGCGCAGGTAGCTTTCGACCTGGAAATCGGCGTCGAAGTTGAAGGAGAAATCATTCTTGTCCTGCAGCCGGCGCCCGAACTTCAACCGCATGGACTCGTCGGACAGATAGGTGATGTGGCCGATCATGCGGGCCACGGCCAGCCCCAAGGCCGGCTTGGCGCCGCTGTAATAGTCGCCGTGGTTCCAGTTGGGGTCGGCCATGATGGACTGGCGCGCGACCTCGTTGAAGGCGATGGCCAGGGCCGAGTGCCGCATGGTGGTGGCCAGAGGAACGGCGGAAGCGACCATTTCCGGGTAGCGGACGCACCACTCCAGCACCTGCATGCCGCCGATCGACCCGCCCACGACGCACAGCAGCCGTTCGATGCCGAGGTGCTCGATCAACGCTTTCTGGGCCGCCACCATGTCGCCGATGGTGACCACCGGAAAATCCAGCCCATACGGACGGCCGGTCGCCGGGTTGACGGAGCTGGGGCCGGTCGACCCCAGGCAGCTGCCGATGATGTTGGAGCAGATCACAAAAAACTTGTCGGTGTCGATGCCCTTGCCGGGGCCGACCATGCAGTCCCACCAGCCGGGCTTCTCGTCCTGGGCCGAGTAATACCCGGCCGCGTGGGAGTCCCCGGAAAGGGCGTGCAGGACGAGAACGGCATTGCGCCGGTCCGGTGCCAGGGCGCCGTAGGTTTCATAGGCGATGGTCACCGGCCCGAGTCGCGCGTCGCTCTCCAATTTCATCTCGGACGGCGGTTCGGCGAAGGTGAAAAATTTCTTCTCGACAAGGCCGACCGAAACCAGGTCCTTGTCGTGTTGAATGTATTCGCTCATCGCAAGCCCATATACCCGTTATCCCTCGACAATTCAAAACCATAGCAGCGCCGGCGGGCAACGCAAGCGGAGCGCCGACGCGAACAGCTGCCGCGACGGGCCGGGTCTTCAGAGGGCGATCTGGGATGTGAACACGGGGCAGCTGCGGCAGAAAGCCATTTTGCCTTCCCAGCTGCCCTGGTCGGCGCCGCTGCAGAGGCTCCCGTTGACGAGCCAGCACAGGTCGCCGCATTTGAATTCGGCGGCCGGGCACTGCGCCCTGCGGCCGGGTGGGCAGTCCTTCATCTCCCAGCAGAGCGGGCGGGCACCGGTCAGGGTCTGCCGCGACACCAGGAAGTAAAGCTGGCGCTCGACGGCCGGCGGGACCGCGCGCCAACCTTGCTCATAGCTGTGCACCGCCTTGAGGGACACCCCCAGCAGCTGGGCCATCTGCTTCTGGGTCTTTTCGAGCCTTTTCCTCACACGCTTGAATTCGCTGCGGTCCATCGGCTTTTTCCTGTGGAGGGTTGGAGCGGGAGCGCTTTATTTGAGGGCCATGATCCTACATGGTAGTAGCCCTGTCAATGTAAAATTTCATATTGGAATAAAACACCCGCCCCTAAAGCGGTAGAATCTTTTATTTCAGGGTGATCACCACGATCTCGGGCGAAGCGCCTGTGCGCATCGGCGGCCCCCAGGTGCCGATGCCGCTCGATGTGAAGAGACTGAAGTCGCCCACGCGGTGCAGCCCGTAATCGTAGCCGTTGTAAATCCAGCGGGTGAGGTGGCCGAACGGAAACATCTGCCCCTTGTGCGTGTGACCCGAGAGCTGAAGCGACACGCCCAGTTCGCGGCTGAGGGCAAAGGAGGTGTCTGGCCGCCAGTAGGTCGCCGTGCGGCGGTCCTGGGTCCCGTCCGTACGGATGTCGGTCGGCGTGTGAAACAAAAGGATCAGGGGCCGCTGGCCTGCCGATGGATCCAGGGCCTGCTCCAGCCCCCGGATCTGGCTTCTGTCCTTGACGCCGGGATAGGCGATGCCCATCAGGTTCAAGCCGTCGACGTCCACCACCTCGTTGAAAAGAACCCGGACGCCCGCCTTTTCCACGAGATTCAGGCAGCGCCGCAGGCCGGCATAATCCTCGTGGTTGCCGGTCACGAAAAAGACGCCCCGGCGGGATGACAGGCTTCTCAACGAATCGACGAATTCGGGCTTGCCGCCGGCCATGCCATCGAAGAGGTCGCCCGTGATGACCACAAGGTCCGGGGCAAGGGCATTGACCCGGTCCGCCAGCCGTTCCATGGAAGCGGGGGTGTGAAAGTGGCCGAGGTGCAGGTCGGAGAGCTGAACGATGGTGCGGTTGCGCCAGCGGTCGGGCAGTTTTTCAAGCGTGACGTCCACCTGGGTGAGCACCGGGTGAAAGGCGGCCCAAAACCCGCAGGCCGACCAGGCGAGGGCCAGTGCGACGCACCCACCCGCCACGAACCGGAAGGCCGATTCCGGCACCCCGAGCAGGTGCAGCAATCCGTACAGAGTCCACGCGGCGGCGACGGCCAAAACCAGCTTGACGGAGAGGGCGAACCACACCGCCGCGAACCGGTAGAAATGAATCGTCCAGGGGGCTTCGAGCCAGCGCAGCAGAAAAAAGGCGGCCATGAAGCTCACGGCCAAGAAGGAGAACACCGCCAGCCATACCGCCCGGGCCGCGGGGTGGCTGATGTCGAACCAGCGCAGCACGAACCGGTAAAGGCTGAAATGCGTGACGGCGGTCAGGGAGAAAAATACGGCAAGAAAGATCATGGGTAGACACTCAAGGTGCGGATCGATCCCTTTGACGGGCAGCGGGTCAACGTGATAGTGTGGACGACCGTCTCAAAATGAACTAGTATTGAGAGCATCATGACCCGCTCGACGACCCCATACCCCCTGATCAGGGACAACGGCCACATTCGGCGCTGCCTGTCCTGCGGCACCACCGAGAACATGAAGCGCCGGCGCTACTGCTCCATCGAATGCCGCCAGAAGCTGCGCCACAACCTCAACATGCGCACCGGCCTGCTCCAGACGCTGCAGATCCGCTACGCGACGTTTTATTTCACCGAGGCCCTTATCGTGCTGGACATGCTGCCCTACGGGTCCACCGATCTTTTAAGCTTCATCTTCCCGCGGGCCAACGGCCGGAAGCCGGTGGACGATTTCTGCAAGATGTTCAACTTGCTGGGCAACGCCTGGTGGGAGGAGGTGCGTCGGACCAAGAAACGCTATCTCGCCACGCGCATCATTCTCGGCAAGGCCAAACCCATCGAAGGCGACATCAACTCCGTCAGGCCCCTGGAGGTGCGGGAGCCCGCGCGCATGGCGCGGTCCATGACCTCGCTCAAGCTCAAGCACAAGGACCTGCACTCGTCGAACCTGCAGCAGATCATCAAGCGCGCCTTCCGGCGCCAGGCCAAGAGGCACCACCCGGACCAGGGCGGGGATGCGGCCCTTTTTCGCAAACTGCGCGATGCGTACGAGCAGCTGATCCGGTGGTCGGAAAACCCCACCTTCACCTCCCGCCGCGGTTTCACCGACAAGTGGTTCTACGAAGGCGGCCTCGACCGCTGGACGCAGCCGGCGCCGCTGCGAAGCATCCGCGCCGGCGACGAATAGGAGTTGTCCGGGCATTCAGGCGATCGGTTGTTCGGCCCAACACCCGGACGCCCACAAGCCCGGACACCGAAACCTATCTCGGAAACACCGCGCCCTTGTCGGCGCTGGAAACCAGTTCGGCATAGCGGGCCAGGTAACCGGTCTTGATCTTCGGCTTGAACGCGGGCAGCGCGGCGAGCCGGCGCTTGATCTCCTGCTGGGCCAGCCGCACGTTCAGGCGCTTGCCGGGGATGTCGATCTGGATGATGTCGCCCTCCCGCAGTGCGGCGATCGGCCCCCCGGCGGCCGCCTCCGGCGAAATGTGGCCGATGGCGGAGCCGCGGCTGGCGCCCGAGAAGCGGCCGTCGGTGATCAGCGCCACCTCTTTGTCCATGCCCATGCCCGCCAGGGCCGAGGTCGGAGAGAGCATTTCCTGCATGCCGGGGCCGCCCTTGGGGCCCTCGTAGCGCACCACCACCACATCGCCCTTGCGGACCCGGCCGCCCACGATGGCCTTGAAGGCATCCTCCTCCGAGTCGAAGATCCGCGCCGGGCCGCTGTGCGTCAACATTTCCTCCGACACCGCCGCCTGTTTGACGATCGCGCCCTGCGGGGCCAGGTTCCCCTTGAGCACGGCCAGGCCTCCGGTGCGGTGCACGGGGTTTTTCAGGGTGCGGATGACCGCCTTGTCTCTGGTGCCGGCTTTGACGGCGTCGAGCATCTTGCCGACCGGCTTGCCGAAGACGGTCATGGCCTTCTCGTTGATCAGCCCGCCCTTGCGGAGCTCCGCCATTACGGCGGGGATGCCGCCGGCGTGGAAGAAATCGACCACATGGTGCGGCCCGGCCGGAGCGAGCGAAGTCAAGTGCGGCGTCTTGTCCGTAAATTTGCCGAAGTCCGCCAGCGTGACATCCACTTCGGCGTAGTAGGCAATGGCCGGCAGGTGCAGGGCGCTGTTGGTGGAGCCGCCGAGCGCCATGTCGGTGGCGATGGCGTTGTAGAAGGCCTCGCGCGTCATGATGTCCAAAGGCCGGATCTTGTTTTTGACGAGCTGCACGGCCGCCTGCCCGGTCTGCTTGGCGATCCAGATGCGGTCGGCGTAGACGGCGGGGGCGCTGCCGCCCAACGGCAGCGTCATGCCGAGGGCCTCCGAGAGGTTGCTCATGGTGTTGGCGGTAAACATGCCGGCGCAGGAGCCGGCCCCGGGGCAGGCGGCGCACTCGAATTTCTTGAGCTCGCCGGCCGTGATCTTGCCCCCCCTGAACCGGCCGACGGCCTCGAAGACCTTGTCCAGACCGGTGTCCTTGCCGTGCAGCCGGCCCGGCAGCATGGGCCCGCCCGGCAGGAAAATGGCGGGGATGTTCAACCGCGCCGCCGCGATCAGCATGCCGGGGATGATCTTGTCGCAGGAGGCCATCATCACGAGCCCGTCAAAGGGGTGCGCCATGGCCATGATCTCCAGGGAATCGGCGATGAGCTCCCGGCTCGGCAGCGAATATTTCATGCCGACGTGGTTCATGGCGATCCCGTCGCAGACGCCGATGGTGTTGAAGACGACCGGCGTCCCGCCGGCGGCGTAGATGCCGGCCTTGACGGCATCCACCAGCTTGTCGAGGTGGGAATGCCCGGGGATGATCTCGTTGAACGAGTTGGCGACGCCGATGATCGGCCGGTCCATTTCCCAGTCCGTGAAGCCTTCCGCCCGCAGCAGGGAGCGGTGGGGCGCCCGTTCCGGGCCCTTGGTCATCAGATCGCTGCGTCTGGCCATGAGTGGGATTCCTTTCCTCAGAACGTGAAGTTGATGATATACCAATCCGTTTCCTCGTCCCAGAAGGAGATGAAAAACAGGACGTGGTGGAGACTGAACGGCAGGCTTCTCTTGCTCACCTCCGCTTTGGTGAGCAGTTCGTATTGGGAGCCCTTCTGCATGCGGTTCAGCGCGACGATGGTGAAGTTGTCGATCCGGTTCATCCACTGTTGCGCTTCTTCAAAGGAAGGGGTGGTCTCCGCTTCGTTGCCCTTCCAAGAGCGCCGCACGGTGAACTCTTTTTTCAAATTGTCGTACCGGATCGTGTGCACCACGCGGAGATCGGCGATTTTCTGATCGACCCAGAGGTCGCGCACTTGCTCCAGTCGGATGATGAACGCAAAAGCGGCCGGGGTTCCATCCAAAACCTGGCGTTTTATTTTTTCGGAAAAGGAACCTTCCAGCTGAAGGTGGAGCACCAGATCGGCATTGGTGTTTGAAACCGTGATGTTGGTCAACGTGGGGGCCTGGCCGGCCGCGGCCTGCAGGGCAAACATCAGGAAGCAGGCCAGGAGGCTGCAGAAAATGTGCTTGACCGACAAAACCATCGCGGATTGGCCACCCCTTGGTGCGTTTGAATACCGGAGTAATATCCGATCGTTTCTTCGATGGCAAGCGCTTTCAGGGGCTTGGAAGAGGTGCCGATGGCCGCGTGGCGGGTGATGCTTTCATTGGGGATTGTGGGGGCGGCGGCCTTTTGATATGATCCGCTGTCATTCTTCAGACCCCGCCCATCGCGGGATAACCTCTCACAGGAGTCCATGTGCTTGCCAAGATCCTGAGCAGCGCCGTCCTCGGCATCGATGCCTACCGCGTGGAAGTCGAAGTCGACATCACGTCGGGCCTGCCCAGCTTCTCCACGGTCGGGCTCCCGGAGGCATCGGTCAAGGAAAGCAAGGAGCGGGTCAAGTCCGCCATCGCCAACTCAGGGTACCGATTTCCGGATGACCGCATCACCGTCAATCTCGCCCCGGCCGACATCAAGAAAGAGGGCACCGGCTTCGACCTGCCGATCGCGCTCGGCATACTGGCCGCCATCGGCATCATACCCCAGGAGGCGCTTTCACGCCATCTGGTGCTGGGGGAGCTCTCCCTCGACGGCCGCGTCAAGCCGGTCAAGGGGTCCCTGCCCATGGCCATCTCGGCCCGCCAGTGGGGGCACCCCGCCATCATCGTCCCCCACGAGAACGGCCTCGAGGCCTCGGTGGTCGGCGACATCGATGTGCTGCCGGTGAAGACGCTCGCCGAAGTGGTCGAGTTTCTGAGCGGACAGCAGGCGGTGGCTCCCGTCCGCGCCGATGTCGGGGCCCTGTTCGAAAAAGACGGCGGGTTCGAGGTCGACTACGCCGAGGTCCGCGGACAGGAGCACGCCAAGCGGGCGCTGGAAATCGCGGCGGCCGGCGGCCACAACCTCATCATGATCGGCCCGCCCGGTTCCGGCAAGACCATGCTGGCCAAACGCCTGCCGACCATCCTGCCCCCGCTCACCTTCGCGGAGGCCATCGAAACCACCAAAGTGTTCAGCGTGGTCGGCATGCTCGAAAAAGACCAGGCCTTGATCACTCACCGGCCGTTCCGTTCCCCCCACCACACCATCTCCGACGCCGGCTTGATCGGCGGCGGCCATTTCCCCCGGCCCGGGGAGGTCAGCCTAGCCCACCACGGGGTCCTGTTCCTGGACGAGCTGCCGGAGTTCAAAAAACACGTGCTCGAAGTGCTGCGCCAGCCGCTGGAGGACATGAAGGTGACCATCTCGCGGGCCTCCTCGGCCCTGACCTATCCCGCGAGCTTCATGCTGGTGGCGGCCATGAACCCATGCCCCTGCGGCTATCTCGGAGACCCCAAGCACGCCTGCCGCTGCACCTACCCCCAGATCCACCGCTACCGATCGAAGATCTCAGGGCCTTTGCTCGACCGCATCGACCTCCACATGGAGGTGCCGGCCGTGCCCTACCAGGACCTGCTGCAGGACGCCCAGGCCGAGCCTTCGGCTGAGATCCGCCGGCGGGTCAGCCGCGCGCGTGATCTCCAGTCCCAGCGCTTCGCCCGCAGCCGGATTTTCTGCAACGCCCAGATGGGAAGCCGGCACATCCGCACTCACTGCCGCATCGACGACGCCTGCCGCCGCCTGCTCGAAGCGGCCATCGACAAGCTCGGGCTCTCGGCGCGGGCCTTCAACCGCGTGCTCAAAATCGCGCGCACCATCGCCGACCTTCAAGGGGCCGCGGACATCGGCGTCGCTCACGTCTCGGAGGCCATCCAGTATCGCAGCCTGGACCGCGGCAGCCGGTTTGCAGCGTGAGCACGAGCAGCCGTCTGCGGGCCGGGCTCACGGAGGCGGCCATTTCCGGGGCCGTCTTTCTTGACAGGCGGCCGGCCGTCTGTCACAAGAAGGCGCGTTCGACAGACAACCTTTGCGCCGCATGATGATCTGAATGCACTCACCGCCCGCCTCCGAACAACCCGGTGCCGAAGGCACCGATCGGGTCTTCGACACGCTTCAGGCCCTGCGCCGCTCCTTCATTCGGGTCGGTGTGCTGGTCTTGGTGTGCTCGGTCGCGGGGTATTACCTGGCCGAGCCGGTCCTGAGACACCTGCGCGATATGACCGGCGTCAAGCTGGCGGCCTACGGCATTCCCGAAACGTTTTTCACGTTTTTGACCGTCGCCCTCGCCATCGGGGTCTTCGCGAGCTTTCCCTATATTCTCTACTCCATCCTGGCGGGGATCCAGCCGCTGTTCCCGGCCTTTTCGACCCGGATGATGCGCGGGTTCTGGCTGGCGTCGGTGGCCTTGTTTTACGCGGGGGTTCTGTTCTGCGTAAACCTCAGCCTGCCCTACGGCGTCGAGTTTCTGCTGGATTTCGAGGGTCCGACCATCGAGGCGATCATCTCCGTGGAAAAATTTGCGGGGTTTTGCCTGGTGTTTGTCTTCGGCTTCGGCATCCTGTTCGAACTGCCCCTGGCGATGATTCTCCTGGGACGCATCGGGGTCGTCACGCGCCAAGCCCTCGCCCGCAACCGCCGCTATGCCATCCTCGTCATCACGATCATCTCGGCCGTGGTCACCCCCACGCCGGATGCCTTCAACCTGGGCATGATGGCCGCCCCCCTGTACCTGCTGTTCGAGTTTGGGTTGCTCGGCATGCGGCTTTACAAAGCCGCCTGAGCGCCCCGGCCCGCTTCACTTGGGAAGGCCGTATTCTCGGGCGAGGGCTTCGTCGTAGCGCGCCTTCCGGCCTTCGCAGCGCTCCCGCGGGCAGAGGCGGCAGCTGAAGAACGTGGTTTCGGACGGGAAAAAAATTCCGGACACGGACTTGCGGGGGAGCATGAGAAGGCTTTCGCTGAGCCGCACCCCGACCGTGGCCGGGGCGCCGTCGAGCAGCGCAAACAGCGGCCGCTGCTCTTCGAGGGGCCAATCCTCCAACGAGCCGGGGCTCATCCAGGAAAGCGTTTCGAGCGCGAAGCGCCGGCAAAGGTGCTGAATCAATTGGGAGCGCGCCTCGGCGAGAATCAGGTTGCCGATCGCGTCGAGGTAATACTTCTCCAGCAGGTCTTTT
>JALOPD010000446.1 GCA_025454075.1 Desulfobacterales bacterium
GGCTTGGCCATTGCGCGCAGAGGCATCCATCACGCGAGTTGTTCGCGGCCGCCGAAGACGTTCGTAGCTCGCCAGGCGCGCCGGGATCTCATCGCCTGCGGCCCCCTTAAGGAGGGCCGCCAATATCACGGCGTCTTCCAGCGCCATGACGGCGCCCTGAGCGAGAAAGGGAAGTGGCGGATGAGCCGCATCTCCGATCAAAGCAATGCGATCGCGAACCCAGGTGATGGGCGTTTGCGGTGAATACAGCGACCACTGGCGCCAACGGGTGGGGCGCAACAGCAGATCCCGAAGCGGCGGAGGGAGCGCGTCTGCGCGAGATTCGACCGTGGAAGTCGGAACGTCTCCGGACCACGTCTCCCCAAGCTCACTGTCGGCAAAGATTGCGACGATGGCCAGCTCCTGACCGGCGCGGACGGGATAGTGGACGACGTGCGCGGCGGGACGTAACCAGATCGTCGTGTCTGAAAGAGAAATGCCGGCTGGAACATCGGCTTTTGGCAGCACGGTGCGCAGCGCGCATTTGCCTGTGAAGCGGAGAGGTGGGGAGCCCATGACATTTGAGCGGAGCTTCGACCACAGTCCGTCTGCAGCGATGAGCATTGCGCCGGAAACCCGCTCGCCTTGCGCCAACTGAACCGTGACGCGCCCGTCGCTGGTGGTGGCGGTGGTGGCTTCCGTGCCTTGCCGAAGTGTGATGCCGGGCAGCGATGAAGCGGTTTCACGCAGTGCTTCGTGGAGATCGGCGCGATGCATCACCCAATAGGGTGAGCCATGACGTTTTTCGATGTCCTGGCCAAGGGGGAGCTGGGTGAGTTCGCCTGCCGTTACGCCATCCATCACGCGGATAGCTTGAGGTATCGCGACCTTCTCCTGAAGACGTGGGGCGATGCCCAGCCGGTACAGAAGGCGCGTACCGTTCGGGCCGATCTGGATGCCGGCTCCTTCTTCGGAGGCGTTCAGCCGTTTCTCGAGCACCGTTACGGTTCGGCCGTCGCGCGCGAGCGCAATGGCCGCTGCCAGTCCGGCGATCCCGGCTCCGGCTATGAGGATCTGCGAAGAGTTCGATGGCGTGACGGGGGCACTGGCGCGGTCCACCATGATGCGCGCCGGTCCCGGTTCAGGCCGCCGTTTCGGCGGCGGCCGTCACAAGGCAGCCCTTGGGATCGGTTTCGTGCTCACCGAGCCGTGGGTCGTAGACGTAGAGTGTCGAGCAATAAGGACACAGAATCTGTCCGTCCGAACCCATGTCGAGGTAGACGTGCGGGTGATCGAACGGCGGACGGGCTCCCATGCAGTTGAGTTCCTTGACGCCGACAAAGATCTTCTCTGCGCCCTGGTCGTTCGCGATGTGGGGAACGAAATGTGCGGCCATCGGCGGTGTCTCGTCTCGTGCTGATTGCATATTGAAGTCAGACCCGTACCATAGCGGCCAGGCCATTGAAATGATAGGGCATGAAAGATGCCAGGCCGCCGCAGCAGCCGATCTTGCTCCGTATTCAACCGGGGGTCCTTTTGCCGACGTTCGATTCCGATGGAGTCACGCTTTTCTACATGGACGAGGAAGAGGATGGCAGCCGCAAGCTGCCCGTTCTTCTGATCCATGGGTTTGCGTCGAACATCGACATGAACTGGGTTGCCACATCCTGGGTGCGCGATCTGAGGGCTGCGGGATACCGGGTGATGGCCATAGACAACCGTGGGCACGGGCGGAGCGAGAAAGTTTACCTGCCGGAAGGGTACAGCCGCGAGATCATGGCCGGCGATGCCCGGCGGCTGCTCGACCATCTCAACGTGCCGCGTGTTCATGTGATCGGATATTCAATGGGGGCGCGGATTGCCGCTACGCTGGCTCTGGCGCATCCCAGCCGCCTCGGCGGGTTGGTGCTCGGTGGCCTCGGACACAACATGGTGCGCGCCATGGCCGGCACAGGCCCGATTGCACAGGCGCTTCTGGCGCCCACGATCGACGACGTGGTGAACCCGACCGCGCGGACGTTTCGTGCTTTCGCCGAGCAGACGAAGAGCGATCTCAGGGCCCTGGCGGTTTGTGTCCGGCAGATCCGTGATCCTGTTCCGCGCGAGGAGATCAGCCGGATTTCCGCGCCCACACTCGTGGCGGTGGGCACCGGCGACGTCATCGCAGGTCCGGCGCACATTCTGGCAGACCTCATTCCAGGAGCGGAGGCCTTCGAAATTCACGGCCGCGATCATATGAAGGCGGTGGGCGATCGCAGTTTCAAAACTGCGGTTCTTCAGTTCCTGGATCGCGTGGAGATGGAGATCGGCACCGGTTGACCAGAACGGGCCGGCGGCTGAGGAGGCGATCCGGAAAAAAACAAAGGCCGGCTGGGGGGAGCCGGCCCAGTTTTTCGGATTGGGCCCCAGTTCCAGTGAGAGAGGGCTCCGCCACCGTCGTTCGGGGAAATCTCGCCAAGGGGCGAGGCGGCGGAATGAACCGGGGCCTAACCGCACAAATGCTACGCATACACTCTACGCATTACATCGGGGGTCCGGCGCATTCAGCAGAGAGGGGATCGTGCTGAACGTGTGGCCCTCGTACGCGGCAAACACATATCAAGACGTGCAAGCTGGCCTACTCTGACGCTCCGACACTCCCTCCGGCAGAGGGACTGGACTTTGGCCGTGCCTGTGTCCGAGCTTGCCAAGCTCTGGACATATCGAATTTAAGCCGCAGTAGCGGGAGAGTCTGCGACAATCGTGCGTCGTCGCCTCTTTCGTTGTGGAAAAGTCGGCTAAGCCCCTTGAGTCAGGAGGAGATCGCCGATCCCGGATTTTTCGCGATTCTGCCGCAAACCGCCGCCAGCACGGCCTACAGACGCCTGATAGTCCCCTTACAGTTCGCCTTGCTCCGGCGCGGCCGTTCACGGGTCGTTAGGCACTCGGGGCGTAGTGTCCCATTCCATGTCGTTGCGTGGCGTCCTGTTCACCCTGTCTGTCACCGGTCTGCTCACTCTCATGGGGTGCAGCACGGGCGGCCCCAACTTCGTGGCCAAGCACGAGCCGTGGCGCGAGACGGAAGAAAGCGCCTGCCTTGCGGCGGGGCTCACTCTCATGGGGTGCAGCACGGGCGGCCCTAACTTCGTGGCCAAGCACGAGCCGTGGCGCGAAACGGAAGAAAGCGCCTGCCTCGCGGCCGGGGTCGTGCGGCAGTCGCCATTCGTACAAACGCGATCGGCTCTGGGCGGTCCGAGTTATTGCGGGGCTGCGCGGCCGTTCGAAATGTCCGCCGCCGACCAGGGCAGCGTGTCACTGAAGCCGCCCGCATTGCTCCGCTGTCCCATGATCCCGCAGGTCGAACGATGGGTCGCGACGGTCGTGAAACCCAATGCGGAATACTATTTCGGCGTTCCGGTCGTGGAGATGAAAGTG
>JALOPD010000447.1 GCA_025454075.1 Desulfobacterales bacterium
CCGATCGAGGTGGACTTCCGGGTCGTGGCCGCCACGAATCGCCCGCTGCCGCAGCTGATCCGGGAGGGACGGTTCCGGGAAGATTTGTATTACCGCCTGAACGTCGTTTCCTTCACCATGCCGTCCCTGAAACAGCGCAAGGAGGACATCCCTCTGCTGGCCGAGCATTTCCTGCGGCGCTACACCCAGGAAACCCATCGGTCGATCGACAAGATCAGCCGCGAGGCCATCGACGAGATGATGCTCTACGACTGGCCGGGAAACGTCCGCGAACTCGAAAACGCCATCGAACGCGCCGTGGTGGTCGGCAAAGAGCGCCAGATCCAGGTGGCGGATCTGCCCATTGCCTGCCGCGAGCCCGCCGCGGGCCCCCGGCGTCTCACCATAGAGGAGGTCGAACGAGGACACATCCGCCAGATGCTGGCCGAAAACCAGTGGAACATCGTCCGCACCGCCAGAATTCTGGGGATCGATCGTTCGACGCTCTACCACAAGATCAAACGCTACCAGCTTCGGAAGGACGCTTGACGCCCGCATCCGGACATACGGTTCTGATCATGCACGGCAGCGACCTCGGCGGGGAACTCGCCGCGACGGTCGCCGCAACGGTTCAAACCATTTTCGGATGTGCGACGGCCCTGCACCCGCTGCCCATCGATCTCGCCTTCGCCTATGATGCCGCGCGCGAACAATATCACTCGACGCCGATCCTCAAACGGCTCGCCGACGCCGCGCCGGAGTGGGCGCTGAAAATCATCGCGCTCGCAGAGGTGGATCTGTTCATCCCCATCCTGACGCACGTCTACGGAGAAGCCCAACTCGGCGGCAAAGCCTGCATCGTGTCCAGCTACCGCCTGACCACCGAATCGTGGCGGCCCGACGGCAGAGACCGGTTCCGGCGACGGATCCTCAAGGAATCGATCCATGAACTGGGCCACACCTTCAACCTGCGCCACTGCCGCGATCCCAAATGCATCATGCACTACTGCCGCAGCGAGGCGGACGTCGACCAGAAATCGGAAGAGCTGTGCCGGTATTGCCGCATCCTGCTGCTCGACGAGATCAGGAAGCTGACCGCGAGGTGAAGCCGTCCCGCCAGTGCGAGGAGAGGCGTCGGCGGGGCGGCGCTCGAACGGCGCCTCACCGGCGGTCTCAGCTGCGAAGGAATCGGCGGACGAGGTTCTCCCAGCCCAGCTCCGGCAGGTTGTCGAACAGGTCCTCGGCCAGGTGCCCGCCGTCCGCGGCCAGCGGACCGGCCGCGGCCTCTATCAGCTCGTGAACCCCTTCGAGTTCCGCGTCGATGAAGCGGACGGCCTCCTCCCCGAACAGAAGGCCGCCCAGGTCCCGGCGGAGACCACCGGCATGCATTCTGAGAATCCACCCTTCCGCATACGGGTCGGCCTGCGGGAGCCCTCCCTGGGCGAGCAGCCGCGGGTTGACGGCGGTGACCACCCCCGCGACCGGCGCGAGCACACTGGCGCTGTGCGCCCCCCGTCCGACGGCAAAGGCCACCCCGCCGGAGCGCACTTCCTTGCCCATCAGCGGACTGAGAATGCGGTCCATGGGCCCCAGCACGCGCCGCGCGAAGTCGTCCAGGCCGATTCGCACCTCGGCGCCCTCTTCCAGCTTCACCCAGCAGTGCCCCGGATGCAGGTAGTAGCCTTGCGGAAATTTGATGCCCTTTACGTCCTGGACATCGACCCGCCGAACGACGGCAAAGACGCTGAACTGGTCGTTGAAGTACTGGTCGAAATCACAGTTGCGGCACAGATAGTCATGCGAGCATGCCCGGAAGGCGATGCGTTGCTTCATGGCGTGCAGACACGGGCGCTTCCCCGCTGGAAGCTCGCGCAGTTTTTCCTTCCATGAAACAATGCCCCCGCGTCTGCCGCGAAGAAACGCGCCCTGCTCCCTGCGCTTGCGGTTCTCCCGGGCGGCCCGCTGGAGCGCCCGGTCGAACGGGCAGGCCGGGCACTCGTAGTCGATACGGCACTCCCTGCGCTTCACCACTCCGGCCTGGGACCATATGCAGGCCGGGGCTGCGCTGGCGGCATCCGTGAAGGTCCTGGTTTCCATCTGGCCTGCTCCTCTCCCGGGCGCGTCCGCCGCTCCGGTGCTGCGGACGCCTTGCGTCCGGAGGGCGGCGGCTCACCGCCGGTCTCACGTTCGCAGAAACCGGCGGGTCAGCCGTTCCCAGCCCAGCGCCGGCAGATGGTCGTAGATCCCGTCGCTGAAATAGCCGCCGTCGGCCGCCAGGGGACCGGCCGCTTCCTCGATCAGGTTCTCAAGCCCGCCGACCTCGTCCTGCATCCACGCCAGGGTGCGCTGATCGTTCATGAGCGGCGTGATCGCAGCCCTGATATCCGGGGCATGAACCAGGAACAGCCAGCCCTCGCCGTAGGGGTCGCGGTTCGCCGCGGCCGGCGCTTCGCGCACCGCCGGGTTGACATCCGTGATCACCCCGCCGACCGGCGCGAGTACATCCGCCGTGTTGCTCCGATGCCGGAGACCCCATGACGCCCGCCCCGGATTCAGTTCATGTCCCATCAGCGGCAGATCGAAGGCATCGGCGCGGCCGAACAGCTTCAGCGCGAAATCGTCCATGCCGATGCGGATGGCGCCGCCGCTCTCGACCCGCGCCCAGGTGTGCCCGTCATGGAAGTAATGGTCCGCGGGAACGCCGAAGCCTTTGACACGCTGAATATCGGTCGGCGTCGTTGCGGTCCTGGCGGCCCACACCTCCTCGAAAAATTGGTCGAAATCACAACTGGCGCACTCGTAGTTGTACGCGCACACGCGCTTCTCCATCCGCCCCGTGAGCGAGTGGCGGCAGACGCGGTGCATCTCCGGCCTGAGCCGCATGACGGCCTGCCAGCTGACCTGCTTGCCGACCCTCGCCTTTGCGCCCAAGGCGTGGTCATAGCTGCAGCTCGTGCAATCATAGAAGTTCTTGCAGCTCTTGAACGCGACCGCACCGGCCTGCATCCACAGACAGGGGTTTTCCGGTTTGGCGGTCTGGTCCGGCTTCACCATCCATTGCTGGCCGCCCAGCACGGCGGCGACGCCGACGCCTCTCCCTTGTTTGGAAAGTGATTGTCAGCGGTCGTTTTCAACCAGGATATAGAGCAATCCGCATACCAGCGCCGCCATTCATGTCGCTCGCCGCCAACTGTCTGCAATCAATGCTATTTCGGTTCATTCCGCCCAAACCGCCGACAGAGCGCATAGACCCCGCGCCGCATTTTCCACCAATCCAACGGGCAGAAGGCCGCTGCAACGGGTTGGTCAAACAAAAATACAATTATAATTCACTATGATAAAAATTTTGTTGGATTTTCCAGCACCCACGTCGCGATTTACCGCACCGGCAACTCCGTCGGAGGCCGAGGCCGCCGGTCCGCCCGAGCCCCGTTTGCCGTTGCGCATGAATGCCGCCTATGCGCCTGGACCTGCATGTGCCGAGAGAAGGATTGATCTTGCCAGAAATTCCTGGTATGCCAAGCTCGTGACGTGAAGCGCCTGCCCTGACTCGCTCTCCGTAAAATTAGCAGTTGTTGCCGATCAGCCATTTACCAGAAGCCCACTTTCGGGAAAGGAGATCCGCATGAAATTCGACAGCCTGGAAGCCATTGTGCACTTTGCGATAGAAAGGGAAGAGGAAGCCGCGCAGTTTTATTCCGGCTTGGCCAAGGAAGAAGCTTTTTCCGGCTCCAAAGATATGTTCCTGGACTTCGCCAAAGAAGAGGCCAAGCACCGGAAACTGCTGCAGGACTTCAAGTCAAAGGGATTCACGCAGGCGATGAAGGACTATAAGCTGAAGTGGATCAAGGACATCAAACGCAGCGACTACGTGGTGGAACTCGAGTACCGCAAGGGGATGGCCTACAATGAAATTTTGATGCTGGCCATGAAGCGCGAAGAAAAGGCCCTGAAGCTCTACAACGACTTTCTGAAGCAGGCCGATTCCCCGGAAGCCCAGAAGGTCTTCAAGATCCTCTGCCAGGAAGAGGCCAAGCACAAGCTCTCCCT
>JALOPD010000448.1 GCA_025454075.1 Desulfobacterales bacterium
CGGGTCCGGCTTCAGGGGCCGGGTCGGCATCCACGAGCTGATGGAGGCGACCACCGCCATCAAGGTCCTGATCAAGAAGAACGCCACCTCCTTCGAGCTTTCCGCGCAGGCGGTCCAGGACGGCATGAGCACGCTGAAGCAGGACGGGATCCAGAAAATCATCAGCGGCATCACCACCATCCGCGAAGTGCGGCGGGTGTGCGTCGATTAATTCCCCGGCTGCAGCCGGGGAATTAATATGGAAGAATGCAAACAAAAATGGTCCACAAAGTCCGGCGGCTGTGCAAGAGGCCCAAGTTCAAGGCGCGCGAATCCCGCGGAGCGAGGCGTACTTTTCGTACGCCGCAGCGACTGCGGGATGAAGCGCAACGCCGAAATTGGGCCTCTTACGCAGCCGCGGAGGTGTGATATGCCCCGGAAAGCCCTGGTCGTCGACAGCGACTTCTTCTTCGTCGAGTTCCTGAGCGGCCTTTTGGAGAAGCGCGGCTACGCGGTCTGCAAGGCCTATGACGGAAAGCAGGGCATCGCCGGCCTGGACGAGGGCCCTTACGACATCCTCTTCGCGGACCTGGTGATGCCCAAGGTCAACGGGCGGCGGTTTTTCGAATTCGTGCGCCGGAAATACAACGGCCACTGTTTTCCGATCGTGGCCGTTTCCGGGACGGTCATCGAGCAGATGGACGACCTGGAGGCGATCGGCGCGGACTATTTCATCGCCAAGGGCCCCATCGACAAGCTGGAAATCCGGTTGAACGAGTTCATCACGGCGCTCGAAAACCGGCCGGGCCTGCCGCCGGCCGAGAAAAAAATCCTCCAGACCGGCGGTGTGTTTCCGCGCCGCGACGCCATGGAACTGCTGGTGTCCCTGGATTTTCTGCACACCGTCATCGAATCCCTGGGCGTGGGGGTCATCATCGTCGACAAGGACACCCGCGTCATCAACGCCAACCCCTCCGCGCTGAACGTCCTGCAGGCATCGATGGTGGAGATCCTCAACCGCCCCGTACTGGACATTTTCCCGCCCAACCGTTCCGCCGAGCTGATTTCCGTCCTGAAACAGACCGGCCGCGATCCGGGCGGGCCCCCCGGCGCCTTTTTCGTCGGCTTCGCCGGCCGGATGCTTGAGCGCGGCGCTGCGATTCATCTTGTTGCCTCAGCAAGTAAACATGCCGAATGTCATCCTCTCACGCAGAGGCGGAGCGGGGTGCCCGCCGCGGCGCGCCGCAACCCATTTTTCAGTCGACGCGGCCACGCCCCCCAGCCGTCTCATGGAACCGACGGCAGGCAGCGACGGCCGGCGGCTCCGTGAGAGCCGGTCCTCCGGGGCTGTCCGGGTCGGTATGGAGCGGGCCGGCTGCCGTACGTTGGTTCGCTGAACGGGTGGTTGCGGCGCGCCGCGGCGGGCACCCCGCTCCGTCCGACCACGGCTCACGCTGCACCGGTTTATTCAACGGAGTAATAACTTGAACTTCACACCGGCCTCTGCTAAGTAACCCTGCCATAAGCGCATTCCCCTCTCACCCTGGAGGCCAGCGATGATCCGAGCCGCGGTCGCGGGCGGGACCGGGTATGCCGGTGCCGAACTCATCCGCATTCTCACCGGCCACCCCGGCGTCAAGCTCACCATGATCACCTCCCGGCAGTCGGCCGGCCAGCGGTTCGACCGCGTGTTCCCCGCCATGGCCGGGCGCGTGGACCTGGTCTGCGAAGAGCTGAACGACGACCGCATCTGCGAGGCCGCCGACGTCGTCTTCACGGCGCTGCCCCACAAGCTGCCCATGAAGATCGCCCCGGAGGTTCTCAAACGCGGCCGCCGGGTGATCGACCTGTCGGCCGATTTCCGGTTCAGCGACGCGTCCGTGTACGAGAAGGCCTACCAGCCGCACAGCGCCGGCCATCTGCTGAAAGAGGCCGTCTACGGCCTGGCGGAGGTCTACACGCCGGAGATAAGGGCCGCCCGGCTGGTGGGCAACCCGGGGTGCTACCCCACCAGCGTGCTGCTGCCCCTGGTCCCGCTGGTCAAGGCCGGGTTGCTGGACCTGGAGAGCATCGTGGCCGACTCCAAGTCCGGGGTGAGCGGGGCCGGCCGGTCGCCCTCGCTGACGGTGCACTACTGCGAGGTGGCCGAATCGTTCAAGGCCTACAAGGTGGCGGCCCACCGGCACAACCCGGAGATGGAGGCGGTCCTGAGCCGGGAGGCGGGCCGGCCGGTCGCGATCACCTTCGTGCCCCACCTGGTGCCGATGAGCCGGGGGATGCTCACCACGCTCTACGCGCGGCCCGCCGGGACGCTGACCGCCGCGATGGTGCAGGAGTGCCTGGCCGCTTTTTACCGGGGCCGGCCGTTCGTGCGGCTGCGGCCGCCGGGGATGCCGCCCGACACCCTGCACGTGCGCGGCACCAACTGCTGCGACATCGGGTTTGTCCTCGACGATCGCAACCGGCGCCTGATCCTCATGTCGGCCATCGACAACCTGGGCAAGGGCGCCGCCGGCCAGGCGGTCCAGAACATGAACCTGATGTTCGGGCTCGACGAGACCGCCGGCCTGAACCAGGTGCCGTTTGCGCTTTATTAAGGGTTGCACAATTGTATAGACACGGACGCCCCCTCACCCTGCCCTCTCCCCCAGGACTGGGGGAGAGGGTAAGGGAGAGGGGGTCGCTCTCTATTCCCTGTGCTGTTAGCGCAATCGTCAGAATAGAGTTCCGATGGTGGTCTGGATGTTGATGTGGGAGCGGCATCCTGCCGCGAATAGGATCGAGGCGGGACGCCTCTCCCACACATTGGATGGTTTGCCCGGATTCATGTGGTTCCGCCCAAACGGAACCTATTTCTGACAGACGCTCTATCTTGATAATCCATTCTGGAAAACAACCCCAACAGGAAGAGGAGGAAACGACGCATGACCGCCAAGCTGATCATGGGAACGGAGATCCGCGAAACCATTCTGAACGAACTCGCCGCCGAGGTCCAGGCGATCAAGGCCAAGCACGGGGTGGTCCCCGGGCTGGTGACGATCCTGGTCGGCGAAAACCCGGCCTCGATTTCCTATGTCACGCTCAAGATCAAGACCGCCCACCGGCTGGGGTTCAAGGAGATCCAGGACAACCAGCCGGTCACCCTTTCGGAGAAAGACCTTCTGGCCCTCATCGACAAGTACAACAAGGACGACTCGATTCACGGGATCCTGGTGCAGCTGCCCCTGCCCAAGCAGGTCAACGAGAAAAAAGTGCTGAACGCCATCGACCCGGACAAGGACGTGGACGGCTTTCACCCGGTCAATGTCGGCCGCCTCATGATCGGGGGCTCCGAGATCAAATTCCCGCCCTGCACGCCGGCCGGCATCCAGGAGCTCATCGTGCGCTCGGGGGTCCCCACCGACGGCGCCGAAGTGGTGGTGGTGGGCCGGTCGAACATCGTCGGCAAACCCATCGCCAACATGATGCTGCAGAAGGCCCGCGGCGCCAACGCCACCGTGACGGTGGTGCACACGGCCACCAAGGACATGGCCTCCCACTGTAAGCGGGCCGACATCCTGATCGTGGCCGCCGGCGTGCCCGGCCTGGTGAAACCGGAGTGGATCAAGAAGGGGGCCTGCGTGATCGACGTGGGCGTCAACCGGGTCGGGGAGAAGGTGAGCGAGAAGACCGGCCAGAAAATCGCCATCCTCAAAGGCGATGTCGATTTCGATGCCGCCAAGCAGATCGCCGGCTGGATCACCCCGGTTCCCGGCGGCGTCGGCCCGATGACCATCACCATGCTGATGCAAAACACCCTGAAGTCCCTGAAGTTCAGGCTGGGGATCGCCTGATCTGCGGCGGCCGCCGCCGTCGTCCGCTGCGGTGGACGACGGGGGCGGACGCCTGCAGCCGGCGCAGCGGCTTTGATGGGGCCGAGCGCCGCCCGGAATATTTTAAAGATAACGATTTCAATCGGTTGAATATTGCGCAGCCTTTGGGTTGACTAAAGCCTTGACAAGGTTGTGACGATATCCCTATAAAATGCCTTCAGTTGCGGATCGAAAAGGCAATGTCACCGAAAGATGGCGGCGCAAAACCTTGGGTCTAAAGCCGAAAGGCCAAGACCGCCGGGTTGCCGAAGACGCATCGCAGGCCTCTGGGTGATAGTGCCCGGAGGTTTTTTTTCAGATCATGAAGGCGGCCGCATCATGCGCAAGAAAATTTCGTTTGTCGTTCTGACGAACTCCGGGTCCCCGGCGAAGCAGTTCTGCACCTCCCGGGCGGCGCTGCGCTGGGCGGCCGGCGCCGCGGCGCTGATGCTGTGCCTCTGCAGCTACGTCGCCTTCGACTACGTCCAGCTGAAGCGCCGTTCGCTGCAGCTGCAGCAGCGCGAGTCCGAGCTGGCCGAACTGGCGGACGGCCAGCGCAGCGAGATCGACCTGCAGCGGCAGCAGATCGGGGATTTTGCCAGGGAGGTCAACGACCTCAAGGAAAAACTGCTCGGGCTCAACCAGTTCGAGAAAAAAATCCGGATCATGGCGGACCTCGAAAAACGCCAGGGCTCCGGGGAGCTCTTCGGGGTGGGCGGCCCCATCCCCCGCGCCATGGACCCGAAAACGGCGCTGGGCGATCAACGCAACAGCCTGATGCGGGAAATGCGCACGCAGATCGGCCAGCTCAACCTGGCCGCCGTGAACCAGGAAAACGGCTTCAAGTCCCTGGTCGGCCACCTGGAAAAGCAGCAGACGCTCCTGGCCTCCACCCCGACCATCCGGCCGATCGACCCCGACACCGAGCACTTCGTGAGCTCCCGCTTCGAATACCGCAGCTCCCCCTTCACGGGCATCCGGGAATTCCACCGCGCCATCGACATCTCCGCGCGGGAGGGAACGCCGGTTCTCGCAACGGCGGCCGGCGTGGTCGCCTTTGCCGGCAACAAGGGCCTGCTCGGCAAAACGGTCATCATCGACCACGGCCACGGCCTCACCACGACCTACGGGCACTGCAGCAAACTCCTCAAGCTCCAGGGGGAGCGGGTCAGCCGCTGGGAAACCGTCGCGCTGGTCGGCAACACCGGCAGCAGCACGGGCCCCCACGTCCACTACGAAGTGGCCATCCACGGGGTGCCGGTCAACCCCGAAAAATACTTTTTGAACTGAGAACGGCTTCGCCGGAAGGCCCACCCCGGCGCAGCGCTGCGGCCCCGGTCGGCGGGGTTCGTGCGTTTCGACCCTGGTCTTCGGATGACGTCGGGACCGGCCTTCCCGTTTTGCATTTGCGCCCCCGCAGGCTGTTGCTCCGGCACTTGCCGATCAGGCCAAAAGGATGCAGGCAGCACGGGGCTGCCACGCACGAATGCAGAACGAAACTGTTGAGCGGGGCGGCATATCTGCTATAATCAAATTTTGATGAGGTCGTAAAAAGTGATGACCTCGTAAAAAGTCGGAAAATGCCGTTTTCTGTCATTCCGGCGAAAGCCGGAATCCAGTTATTAAGGGTTGCACAATTGTATAGACACGGACGCCCCCTCACCCTGCCCTCTCCCCCAGGACTGGGGGAGAGGGTAAGGGAGAGGGGGTTGCTCTCCGCTTGGGGGACCTTTTGCGAAGCCGTCAATTTTAACCGGGATCACACAGAGAGGAACCTGTTTTCCATGGTGATGAGTTTTCTGGCCAAGGTGTTCGGCAGCAAGAACGAGCGTGAACTCAAGAAGCTCCAGCCGATGGTGGAGCGCATCAACGCCCTCGAGCCGGCCATGCAGGCGCTGAGCGACGGGGAGCTGCGGGCCCAGACCGGCCGCTTCCGGGAGCGGGTCGAGCGCGGCGAGGCGCTCGAGGAGCTGCTGCCCGAAGCGTTTGCAGCGGTGCGCGAAGCCTCGGTGCGCACCCTGAAGATGCGGCATTTCGACGTGCAGCTCATCGGCGGCATGGTGCTGCACCAGGGCACGATCGCCGAGATGAAAACCGGCGAGGGCAAGACCCTGGTGGCCACCCTGCCGGCCTACCTGAACGCGCTCACCGGCAAGGGCATGCACATCGTGACCGTCAACGACTACCTGGCCCGCCGGGAC